>JBGUQG010000150.1:0-6304 GCA_045130815.1 Christensenellales bacterium | reverse complement strand
CCAGCAGCGCCGCCCGCCGGGGTTCTATCCCCCGGCGCTCCAGCACCTCCGCGCACAGTTCCACGCCGATGTCCCCAAAGCGAACGGTCTGGCAGCGGGATATGATGGTCTCCAGCAGCGCCCCGGGCGCGTCGGTGATCAGGAAGAACCGCACCTCTCCGGGCGGGCTGCTGCCCACGATACTGTCCCGCTGCCAGACGGTGCGCTTCGGGGATCTCAGCGTGGAGGACTGCGCCGGGGTGCTCGTTCGGCGGGGCATCGAGCCCGGGCGGGCGGCGATGCTGGCCGGAACGGCCCAGGGCTCGGTGGGTCGGGCGCTGGAGATCGACAGGGACGAGGAATGGTTTGCCCTGCGGGAAAGGGTGCTCCGGTCCGTCGAAGGGCTGAAGGGCCCCGCGAGCGTGGCCGCCGCGGCCACGCCGCTGGAGGAGCTGAAGGGCAGCGAGGGCGATATCCTGGACATCATGGAGCTTTGGGCCAGGGACCTGATGGCCGTGCAGAGCGGCTGCGCGCCCTACCAGGCGGGCGATTCCCAGCGGCTTTCCCGCTGCGGGGTGGACGGCGCCGCGCTGCTGCGCGGCGTGGTGACTGCCCGAAAACAGCTGGAGAGCAACGTCTCCTGGACGAACGCACTTGAGAATATGTACTTTAAACTGATACATGCCGGAAACGGCGGGAGGACGGTACTTTCATGGCAACGGTAATCGGCGTCCGCTTCAAGAAGGCGGGCAAGGTCTATTATTTCGACCCGGACGGCATTTGGCCGCGGCCGGGGGACAACGTGATCGTGGAGACCGCGCGGGGTGTGGAATTCGGCGAGGTGGTCACGGGCAGCCGCTCGGTCAACGACGCGCAGATCGTCAGCCCCCTCAAGAAGGTGATTCGCATCGCCAACGAGGAGGACGTGCGCCGCGCCGAGAGCAACGAGCAGCGCGAGCGGGAGGCGTTCGCCATCTGCCAGGAGCGCATCGCCCGGCACAAGCTGGACATGAAGCTGGTCAGCGTGGAATACACCTTCGACAACAACAAGATCATATTCTACTTCACCGCCAACGGGCGCGTGGATTTCCGGGACCTGGTGAAGGACCTGGCCTCGGTGTTCAAGATCCGCATAGAGCTTCGGCAGATCGGCGTGCGCGACGAGGCCAAGATGCTGGGCGGCCTGGGCTCCTGCGGCCGGCAGATCTGCTGCGGCGCGTTCCTGGGCGACTTCCAGCCCGTTTCCATCAAGATGGCCAAGGAGCAGAACCTGTCGCTGAACCCCACCAAGATCTCCGGCCAGTGCGGGCGGCTGATGTGCTGCCTGAAGTACGAGCAGGACAACTACGAGCAGGTGCTCAAGCGCGTGCCCCGGGTGGGCAAGGACATCGTCACCCCGGACGGCGTGGGAGTGATCACCGAGATCAACTGCATCAAGGAAAAGATCAAGGTGCGCATCCGCGTGGACGACGACAGCTTCGACGTGCGCGAGTACGCCATCGACGAGGTGCGCCGCCCCGGCCCGGACGATGCCGCCGCCATCCGCGAACAGCCGAAGCAGGACCGCAAGCCCCGCCGCGGGCGTCCCCAGGCTGAGCCCGCCCTCCAGGAGGAAGCGGAGGGCGAGGAGGAGCCGAAGAAGAAGCGCTATCCCCATCAGAAGGCACCCAAGAACCTGAGCACCGACCAGTTCCTGGAGAAGATGAAGGAGGACGGCGCCGCCGTCTCCGGCGCGCAGGCCCCCGCGAAGGAGCACCGCCGCCGCCGCGGCCGCGGCCCCAGGCCCGCGGGCGATGTCCAGGAGGCCTCCGCCGAAGCCCCGCAGCAGGGGGAAGAGAGCGATAATTTGACCTGATTTGGCCTGTAATAAAAAATTTTCAATCGTGGCGAAAAATGTCCGGAAAGGGCTGTACAAAATTGCTCCACTGTGTTATAATATTTTCAGCCCCGATTAGAGCGCTTCGTAACCGTATCCCTCCGGTGGAACCCTACCGATAACAGGAATCGGCCAACAGAGACTATACATCGAATGGGCATACACAATTAGGAGGGTTTATTCCATGTTCGAAGACAAGACTTTGGTGTGCCGTGAATGCGGCAACGAGTTCGTTTTCACCGCTTCCGAGCAGCAGTTCTACGCCGACAAGGGCTTCCAGAATGAGCCTGGCCGCTGCAAGGCTTGCCGTGACAAGCGCAAGGCCGCCAACGGTGGCTTCAACCGCAGCGATCGCCCGATGTATGACGTGGTTTGCGCCGAGTGTGGCCAGCCCACTCAGGTTCCCTTCCAGCCCCGCGGAGATCGCCCGGTGTACTGCCGTGCTTGCTTCGAAAAGCAGCGTATGGAGAACAGCCGCTGGTAATGACCGCAATGAAAATCCCCTTCCGGAAGGAGGGGGATTTTCATTTGGCCTACAGCCTGCGCATCAATCCCAGCGCCAGCACGCCGGGGCCCACGTGGCAGGCGATGCTGATGGGCAGCGGGTCGCCGGTGACCTCAAACTGGGGGAAGCGCTGCTGTACCTGAGCGTTCCACACGCGGCCCACGTCCGCGTCGCCGGTGTAGGCGGTGCGCAGCAGCATGGGCATGCCGACAAAGCGGGTCTCCAGGTCGCTTTCGATGGCCTCCACCATGGCGTGCTGGGCGGCGTGCAGGCCGCGCACCTTCTTGAAGGTGTCCAGCTTGCCGCCCTGGATCTGCAGCACCGGCTTGATGTTCAGCACCGTGCCGATGGCGGCCACCGAGGGGGTGATGCGCCCGCCCCGCTTCAGGTATTTCAGGTTGTCCACGGTCAGGTAGATGCTGGCGTCCAGGGCGGTGTCCAAAAGCCTTTGCAGCACCTCCTCGGCGCTCAGGCCCTCGCCGACCCACTTCAGCGCGTCGTAGACGGACTGCTTCTGGCTGATGGAGATGCGGCGGTTGTTCGCCACCAGCACCCGGCCGTCATAGTCCCCGGCGAACAGTTGCGCGCTCTGGCAGCTGCTGCTCAGCGCGCTGGACATGGGAATGTAGATGATCTTCTCGTACTCCTGCAGCGCCCTGTCCCAGCAGGCGGTCACGTCCTCTGGCGAGGGCTGGGAGGTGGCCACGCTGGCCCCGCCCGCCAGGCATTCGAAGAACTCCATGTAGCTCATGTTTACGTTTTCGACGTAGTTCCTGCCGTTGACGGTGAAGGGCATGGGCATGAGCGTCACGCCGCACGCGCGCGCCTCCTGCTCGGTAAAGCCGGAATTGGTATCGGTGATTATGCCGATCTTTTGCATACGCATAGCCTCACACGGATCAATTTTGGTACATTTTCATTTTAACGCAGCAATGTGGCAAATCGGTGCATTTTACCGTTGCGCTGCGTAAAAAATGAAGCTCCGACTCACTCGCTCCAGCGGCCCGGGACGTCCGGGCAGCGCTGGGCGCGCTTCGCAGCGCGGTAGGCAGCGTAGCAGCCGCACAGGCCGCAGGTGCCGCCGTTCAGCCAGGGGCATGCCCGGCAGACGGACAGGCGCGCGCCGTAGACATCGTCCCCGGCGCGCTGATCGCCGGGAATGGCGTCGATCCATTCTCCAAGCAGCGCATCCAGCGCCGCGCCCTCCGGCACGTCGGGCCGGGGACAGTGGGGGCAGGGGGCCGTCACCGGACGGTGATCGACGCGACGCTGCACGGCGGCAGTTCGAAGCGCAGCCCGTCGCCCTCCGCGCGGATGCCCCCGAAGGGCACGGCCTTCACCGGGGAGGCGTCAAAGTCGTTGTGGGCGTCGGCCGCGCCGGCCAGCAGTCGTCCGCTGACCTCGCCGGAGATGGGGACGCGCACGGCCACGTCGGCGCTATCGTCCATGGCGCAGTTGGCCACGGTCAGCGTGATCGTGCCGCCCTTCACAGAGGCGGAGGCGGACAAGCGCTCCACGCTCCATTTGCCCTCGCCCACGCGGTCTGTCTCCACGAAGCAGTCCGCGGAGCGGGCGTCCTGATGGTCCTTGTACAGGTCGAACACGTGCCAGGTGGGGGTCAGCACCAGCCGGTCGCCGTCGGTCAGCACCACCGATTGCAGCACGTTCACCGTCTGGGCCAGGTTGGCCATCACCACGCGGTCGCAGTGACGGTTGAATATGTTCAGCGTGACGGCGGCCACCAGGGCGTCGCGCATGGTATTCTGCTGGTACAGGAAGCCGGGATTGGTGCCGTCCTCCACCTGGTGCCAGGAGCCCCACTCGTCGACGATCAGGCCCACCCGGCGTTCGGGGTCAAAGCGGTCCATGATCCTGCCGTGTCGGGTAACCAGCTCGTCCATGTATGCGGCGTGCTGCAGAAGCTCGTAATACTCGCTCCTGTCGAAGCGCAGCGCCCTGCCCTTATGGTCCCAGTCCGGCCCGGTCAGGCTGTAGTGGTGCAGGGTCAGCGCGTCCATGAAGCGGCCCGCCCGCTCCATCAGCACCTCGGTCCAGTGATAGTCGCCCTCGCCGGGGCCGCAGGCGATGCGGTACAGCTTGCTGTCCGGATAGTCGCGGCAATAGGTCTGGTAGCGGCGGTATTCGTCGGCATAGAACTCGGCGCGCATGTTGCCGCCGCAGCCCCAGCTCTCGTTGCCCACGCCCCAGTATTTCACGCCCCAGGGCTCCTTGCGTCCGTTGGCCCAGCGCCGGCGTACCACGGTGGAATCACCGGGGCTGTTCAGATATTCCACCCATTCGGCCATCTCCCGGACGGTGCCGGAGCCCACGTTGGCGTTGATGTAGGGCGCGCAGCCCAGCTGGCGGCACAGCTCCAGGAACTCATGGGTGCCGAAGCTGTTGTCCTCCACCACGTGGCCCCAGTTGGTGTTCACCATGCGGCGGCGCATATCCTTCGGGCCGATGCCGTCCTGCCAGTGGTATTCGTCGGCGAAGCATCCGCCCGGCCAGCGCAGCACGGGGATGCGGATGGCCTTCAGCGCCTCCACCACGTCGGTGCGCATGCCGTTGACGTTGGGAATGGGGGAATCCCCGCCCACGTAGATGCCGCCGTAGATGCAGCGGCCCAGGTGCTCGGAGAAGTGGCCGTAGATGTTCCTGTTGACGGTGCCGACGCTGCGGTCGGGGTTGACGGTGATGCGGTTCATCGCGTTACCTCCTGGCTCATTTGGCGTTTGCTTCAGTTGTCGGTTTCGCCCTCGGCGTCCATGGCTTCGTTGATACAGCGGTGCAGCGCGTCGCGCATGGCGATCACCGCCGCGCCCCGGGCGCAGGCATCCTCAAATTGCTCGCCAAAGGAGAACTGGCCCTCCGGCAGCAGGCCCGGCGTCTGCCGCAGCGCGTCGGGGATGTCGCCGCCCAGGATCAGACAGTGGGGGTCCAGCACCGCCCGGATCAGCTGGAGCAGCACGTTCAGATAGCCGGTGAAGTCGTCCATCAGCAGCTTTGCCCAGGTCAGCCCCATGCGGTGGGCCTTCAGTATGTCGCCGATGCTGTTGACCGAGGGGGAGAAGCTGCGGGCGCGGGTGACCATGCTGACCTCCATCAGGTGGGCGTCCATGGGCTCGTTGAGGCCCAGCGGGCTCTCCTCGATCTCGCCGGCGGCGTTGTTCAGCCCCCGCACGATCCTGCCGCCCACGCTGTTGGCAAAGCCGATGCCCGCCCGCCCCAGATACAAATAGGCGCAGTCCTGGTCGCCGTCCAGCATGCCCAGGCGCATGCTCTCCCAGGTCAGGCAGGCGCGCACGTCGTTTTCCACCAGCACGCGCTGGCCCAGGGCCCTGGAGAAGGGGGTGGCCAGGTCCATGTTCATCCACTCGAAGGCTCGGGACTCGCTGACGCGGTTGGTGCGGTTGTCGATGCGGCCGGACACGCTGACCCCCGCGCCGCGCAGTCGGCCCTTCGCCGCGGGCAGCAGGCGCTCGGCCTGATGGCCCGCGATCTCGGCCAGTCGCTCGGGCGACAGGTCGTTGGGGGAGAGCACGGTTTCGCCGACCGCGCGGATCTGGTTGCTGAAATCCATCAGGCACACCCGAAGGCTGTGGGTGTCGAAGTGACAGCCCAGCGTAAACATGCCGTCCGGCGCGGTGCGCAGGTTTACGGCCCTGCGGCCGCGGCCCGAGGAATCGCTGGCGCTGGTTTCGTAGACCAGCCCAACGGAGGTCAGCGCGCTGATGAAGCGGGTGACGCTGGCGGAGGACATCTCCGTCAGCTTTGCCAGCTCTGACCTGGAGACGGGCTGGCACCGCTCCAGCATGGAGAGCAGGCTTTCTATGTTATGGCGTTTGATATAGGCCTGGTCCAGCGGCCTCGAGCTCTGCATGACATTTCACCCTCCTTGATATAACCGTTTTTTTACATTATTATAGCATAGCACGGGCCCG
>JBGUQG010000149.1:0-8583 GCA_045130815.1 Christensenellales bacterium | reverse complement strand
GTGTACTAGAGAATACAACGGCACCTTCGCAAGCCGCGAAGGCGCCGTTGTATTCTGTGCTCTACCGCTTCTTCTCCTTGATCATTTCCCCGTACTTGGAGAAAAGGAAGTTCTGGAATTCGATGCTGGCGGTGCCGTCGGCGCTGCCGTAGCCCATCTTCAGCTGGGCGCTGATCACCGCCTGGCGGGTGGCCTCGTTGAAGGTGCCCACGCTGTCCTTCACGTCGTCCTTGGCCAGGAAGCCCAGCTCCCACAGCCGCTTTTGCAGGGCGGTGACGGCGTCGCCGGCGTCGCCGGAGCGCAGGGATTCGTAGCTGTCGCCGGTGGACTCGAAGCGCACGGAGGCGCTGGGCGCGGCCTTGCTGTAGATGTAGCGCTGCAGCGACGCGGAGGCCTCGCCGGTGGGGGGCACGCCGATGGCCCGCTGGAAGGCGGTGACGGCGTCTCGGGTGGCCTCGTCATACACGGTGCTGGGCATTTCCAGGTAGCCCAGCTCCACCAGCCGGTTCTGCAGCGCGGTCACGGCGTTGCCCGTGGAGCCGACCACCAGGTTGAAGAACAGCGTGTCGGTGTCGCCCGGCGACGGGGTGGCCTCGGGGGACGCCTCGCCTTCGCCGCCATCCGGGGCGGTCTGTTCCGGCTCGGCGGTGCTGCTGTCAAAGCCGTTCAGGTTCCGCTGGCTCTGCTCGTAGGTCAGCGCGGTGCGGCTGAACAGCATCGATTGCAGCCACGCGGTGGCCAGGCCGTCCGGCTCCAGGCCGTTGCACTGCTGGTAGAAGGCCACGGCGTTGATGGTGGCCTGGCCATATTCGCCGTTGGGCGTGCCGTTGGCATAGCCCAGCTCCACCAGGCGGCGCTGCAGGTTCATCACGGCCTCGCCGCTGTCGCCCACGTTCAGGTTCGTAAAGTCGGCCACGGTCACCTCGCCGGCGAAGGCGGGCGCGCCTTCGGACAGCAGAAATTCCTGCATGTCCAGCGTCAGCATGCCGTTGGGCGTGCGGCCGATGGCGCTCAGGAAGCGGTTCACGCCCTCCTGGGTGGCCTGGTCGAACACGCCGGAGTCGGACCCCTCCTCCATATAGCCCAGGTCGATCAGCCGCCGCTGGATCATTGACACGCGGGTGCCGGAATTGCCCAGCGCGATGGCAGTGGATTCGTCGATCTCGCCGCCGTCCTCGGGGATGGCGATGTAGGCCTGCTGCGCCTCCTCGTCGGGGGACAGGGTGACCAGCACCTGGATCGAGGGATCGTAGACCTTGGCGGTGTCGGCGTCCAGCTCGCGCTGCATGGCCACGTTGGCCACCTCGCTGGAGGCCAGCCCGTAGGCCGCGTAGAACAGGCGCACGCACTCTGCGGTCTGATCGTCGAACACGCCGGTCAGCTCGCCGATGGGATACTCCAGGTTCTTCAGGCGCTGCTGCAGCGCGTACACAGAGCTGCCCACCGTGCCGGGGCGCAGCACCGTGTACTGGGAAACGACGGCGGTGTTGTAGGCGTCGGTGCCGTAGGCCGGGGCGCTGGAGGCAAACAGCTTCAGCTGCAGCTTGGCCGTGGCGACGCCGGTCTGCATCGTGCCGTAGGTCTGCTCAAAGCGCTTCACGGCGGCCTCGGTGTCGCTGTCGAACAGGCCGGACACGTCGCCGGTGAAATAGCCCAGGTCCTTCAAGCGCAGCTGCAGCGCCTGCACGGCGATGCCGGTGTTGCCCAGGCTGAGGCTGCGGTACTCGGTCTGCTGCTCCTGGTCGCGTGCGGACTGGAAGTCGCCCTCGATCACGGAGGAATCGTTCAGCGTGACGTTGCCGTCGGCGTCGATCACGATGGCCTGCGGGGCGCTCTGGTCGCCGGGCAGCGGCGTCGCCGTGGCGTAGGGCATGTTGATCTGCACGGAGGTGTCGGCCTGCGTGTTCAGGATCTCCTCGTCGATCGTGACGCAGCCGGACAGCAGCAGGCACGAGCCTGCCGCCATGATGGCCAGCGTTACGGTCCTCCAGCTTCGCATGTCACAGCCTCCGCCTCGGGATGTCCCCGAATTCATTACACACTATTACAATTCTATTATATATCAATATCTTCAAAATGACAATGACATCCACAATAAGATTGCGTGAGTTTAAAATGAACCCCGCTCCGCCATCGCGTACAGGCACACGTCGCCTGCGGCGAACACCAGGTCGCAGTTGTCCTCGAACCAGGTTTCGTCCACGGCATACTTGCCCCGCTCATAGTTGGACACGTACACGTATTCCACGCCGTATTGCTCAAACAGTGCCGCGCTGCCCTCGGGGTCCTCGAACATCGTGCGCTCGTCGGCCAGCTCCGCGGCGTAGTTGATGCCGTGGAAGAACAGGTAGCTGCCCGTGCCGCAGATGATGTTCCGACCCGTCAGCGCCGCCACGGCGTTGTTGTGCTGGTTGGCGGTCAGCACCACGGCGTGCTCAGGGGTGTTCTGTTCGATGTAGTCGGCGGCCTCGACCTCGGCGGCGCTGAACAGCTGGTAGTCCGACACCACCTCGCGGGCGATGGTCAGCGCGCCGGACAGCGTGGCGGTCAGCACGAACGCCGCGGCCAACAGCGCCCGACCCCGAAGCCCCTTCAGCCGGTTCCACAGCGCCACCAGGTACAGCCCGATGGCAGGCATCATCGCCATGTAGGCCACGTAGAACAGCTTGTTGTTGTCATATTCGTTGGGCTGGAACTGTATCAGCTCCGCCACCACGTAGATGACCAGCGCGCCCAGGCCCAGCATGCGCAGCAGGTCCGGCTCGCCGTCCTTTTTCCGTTTGAACTGCAGCGCCGCGGGGACCATCATCAGCCAGATCAGCCCCACGTTCTTGATCCAGAACCAGCAGTAGCCGTCGATCAGCCGGCCGTCGCCCTGGTTGTTCACCCAGTTGAAGCGCAGCCGCATGGAGCCGCCCTTCACCGTCTGGGGCACGGACCACTTCAGCAGCTGGGGCAGGGACAGCGCCGCGGCGATCACGCCGTACAGCGCAAAGCGCATAAACACGGCCCGGCGATCCCCGGAGGAGGCGTGGACCGTGCAGTAGGTCACCGCGCCCACGCTGATCAGGCCCAGGGCCAGGAAGGTGTGGGTGTGGATCATCGGCAGGCAGCCCGCCCACACGCCCAGCAGCGCGAAGCGCGCCGCGCTCTTCCGCCGAGCGGCTTCGGTCAGCAGCCACAGCGCGGGGATCAGCGCCATCCAGCCGGTCAGCAGCGTGCGCTGGGGCACCATCATGTCGCAGATTACGTTCACCCACCGAAGGTTCAGCGCGGGCTGGTTGGTGGGCGTCAAATAGAAGCCGGTGAAGATCTCCCGGAAGGCGGTGGGGTCCTTCGCTACGCCGTCCAGTGCGTACAGGAAGCCCAGGCCGCCGTTGACGAACATCAACGCCGTGGCCAGCACCGTGGCGGCGCGGCTGTGGGTCAGGTCATAGCAGAAGATCACGAAGCCGGTGTATACCAGCGCCATCATCAGCGTGCCGGTGACGGCGTAGGACGGGGCCAGCCGGCTGCCGAACAGCAGCATCGTGGTCACCATGCTGTCGCCCAGGAAGGGATAGCCCAGCAGCGTGCCCGGCAGCAGCGAATAGGTGGGAGGGAAGGGGGCGTTGCGCAGACTGGTGGCGATGCCCAGGTGCAGGCACAGGTCGCCGTAGGTGGACTGGCCCACGTGCAGCGCGCCGTCCACCGCCCGCAGCGTGTGGGTGTACTGCAGGCAGCCGCCCAGTATCGCCAGCGGAACGATCAGCGCCAGCGGCAGCCACGAAGGCATGTCCGTCCAGGCGCGCTCCCGGGATTCTCCCCGGTTCACCCAGGCGCAAATGCCGGCGATCGCCGCGCCGGTGCCAAGGCCCAGCAGTTGGGCCGCGCGGGTGAATTTAATAAAGAAGGCAAACAGCGCCGGCAGCCACATCATCATGATCAGCCCCGCGCACAGCCCGATCCAAAGCCGGGTCAGCCGCTGTGCTTTCGGCAGCAGGGCGTCCATCGCCACCGCGCCGCACAGCAGGTATCCGGCCAGCACCACATATCCAAGCATAGCATTACCTCCGATCGGCGGCGGGGCACGCGCCCCGCGCCGCATTGCAACCATTATAGCACCACAGACCGGACACTGTAAAGCAAAGGCCTGTCGATGAATATGCTTCAGACTGAATACAATTATTTCATTCCTACGCGTTAATATTACAATAAATTTATAATATATTGAAAATGCGAATATGTCTGTGACTAAAATTAGATGAATGTGTGCATATATGCTGAATTCTATTGAAATTTGACGTTTCATGCGGTAGAATGTCCACAGTTACAAATGCGTTTATGTATGGAGGGATGCGGCATGAAACGATGGTCAGTCCTGTTGGCCGCAATTCTTGTTATATTCATGCTTTCCACCTTCGCCAGCGCCGAGGGCACAATTTCCACCACGGTGCTGATGCGGGTTTCCCATATGACCCAGAACGCGGTGGTGAATGCCGGAGAGGATCTGTCCATCGAGGTCGGTATCGACGGCGTGCAGCCCGCGGAGTATCAGTGGTATTTCAACGACGCGCCCATCGACGGCGCGACCCAGAAGGTCTACAACATCGTCAATGCCCAGCCCCGGCACACCGGCGTGTACCGCCTTGATGCCTTCGATGAGAACGGCGCGATGGTGGTCAGCATGGATGTCTCCGCCCGCGTGCTGGAGGACGAGGTCCCCAAGGCGGGCGACGGCTCGATGCCGGTGGGCATCGCCATCGCGGGCCTGGCGGCCTGCGGCGCGCTGCTGGCGGTCCTGCTGCGGCGCAGGGCGGCGGCGTGATATCCAAACCGACATCATCATATCATATGCAGGGGCACCGCAACGGCGCCCCTGCAATAATGTCTGCCATCAGAAGGAGGACTTATGGACAAGCCCTTTGAGTTCGAGCTGTTGCACGTTTGCAAGCAGACCGGCGCGCGCCGGGGCCGCCTGCACACGCCCCATGGCGTGATCGAGACGCCGGTGTTCATGCCGGTGGGCACCCAGGCCAGCGTAAAGACCATGACGCCGGAGGAGTTGAAGGACTGCGGCGCGCAGATCATACTCTCCAACACCTATCATCTGCATCTGCGCCCGGGCGAGGAGCTGGTGCGCCGGGCCGGAGGTCTGCATACCTTTATGCACTGGGATCGGCCGATCCTCACCGACAGCGGCGGGTTCCAGGTGTTCTCGCTGGCGGATCTGAGAAAGGTGGAGGAGCGGGGCGTGAAGTTCCGCAGCCACCTGGACGGCTCGCTCCAATTCATCGGGCCGGAGGAATCCATCGCCATACAACAGGCCCTGGGCTCTGACATCATGATGCAGTTTGACGAGTGCTCGCCCTATCCCTGCGACTACGACCGAGCCAAGGGCGCGATGCATCGCACGCTGCGCTGGCTGGAGCGCTGCATGAAGAGCTGGACCAGCGAAAGCCAGGCGCTGTTCGGCATCGTGCAGGGCGCGTTCTACGCCGACCTGCGGGTGGAGTGCGCCAGGGAGATGGCACAGCTGGACCTGCCGGGCTACGGTATCGGCGGCCTGTCCGTGGGCGAGCCGAAGGAAGTCATGTATGACATGCTGGAGCGCATGATGCCCTATATGCCCGAGGCCAAGCCCCGGTACCTGATGGGCGTGGGCTCGCCGGACTGCCTGATCGAGGGCGTGCTTCGGGGCGTGGACATGTTCGACTGCGTGCTGGCCACCCGCGTGGCCCGCAACGGCACCGTGTTCACCCACGACGGGCGGCTGGTGGTGCGCAACGCCAAATACGCCGAGGATTTTTCGCCCCTGGACGCGGACTGCGAGTGCTATGCCTGCAGGAACTACACCCGGGCCTATATCCGCCACCTGTTCAAGGCGGGGGAGATACTGGCCCTGCGCCTGAACAGCATCCACAACATCTTTTTCCTGACGAAGATGATGGAGCAGATGCGTGACGCCATCGAGCAGGACGCCCTGCTGGACTGGGCCAACGATTTCTATGCCCGCCATGGCCGCGGCAATTGGTAGCAACATAAATTTTACCAAAGCCCCGCGGAAATTACCCTTCCAAAAGTTGTAATTCACCGCGCGCTCGGTTATAATAGTATTGTTTCATAAGTATGCAAAGGAGATTATCAAGATGATTCTGAATTTCGCAAGCGCTCTGGCCGAAGAGGCCGTATCCGTCGCCTCCGCCGGAGAGGCCGTTGCCGCGGACGCCACCGCGACCGCCGCGACCGCGACGGCTGCCCCCATGGGCGGCGAGCTGATCACCACCGTCGTGATGATGGTGGCCATGGTGGCCATCTTCTATTTCCTGCTGATCCGGCCCCAGCGCAAGAAGGACAAGCAGGTGAAGAACATGCTGGCGGCCCTGAAGGTGGGCGACCGCATCTGCACCATCGGCGGCCTGTACGGCACCATCGCCGCGCTGAAGGACGACACTGTGACCTTGACCATGGGCTCCCTGCAGAATACCATCGTCATCGCCCGCTGGGCCATCCGCAGCGTGGAGAACGTGGCGCTGGAGAACGACACCGAGCCGCAGATCTGATCGCTACGTCAGCGTGAAAAGCAAACCGTCGCAGCCGCGGCGGTTTGTTTTCAGACATGTGAAGGCGCTCTGTGATCGAAATGGGAAACCGGAGGAAACCTTTATGCGGATGAATGCCGTAGGGCGTCGTTTGACGGCGCTGGTCGTGGCGCTGCTGCTGGCGCTGCCCTTCGCGGGCGGCGGCAGCCCGGCTTCGCGCGCCGAAGCGCCGGAGACCGTGCTGGCCCCGCCTGTGGAGGCCGATGTGGCCGAGGCGGGGGAGGCGTCCCTTCCGGACCCGTCGACGCAGCTTTTCCCCCTGGAGGTGGACGCGCCGGAGGAGGCGTCCACGGCTTCGCCGGAGCAGACCGCGGTTCCCGTGACAACGGAGCAGCCGGAGGTGACCCTCGCGCCGGAGATCACGGCAACGCCCGAGCCCACGCCCGAGCCCACGCCCGAGCCGCCGAAGCTGGCTCAGAGAAAGGTCAGGCTGGGGGTCCGGGAGACCTGCGTCCTCGCCTTTGAAGGCGGCCTGACGGGCAGAGACGTCGGCGCGCGCTTCTCCTCGTCTGACAAGAGCGTGGTCACGGTGGGATGGATCACCGGAAAGCTGAAGGGACGGGGCGTGGGTACGGCCACCGTCACGGCGAAGCTGCCCGGCGGCGTGAAGCGCACCTGCAGGGTGACGGTGAAGGCCGCGCCGAAAAAGGTGACGCTGTCGCCCAAAAAGGCGACGCTGGGTGTGGGCGAGACGATGAAGCTGACCGCGAAGCTGCCCGGGGGCGCCTGGTCTGCCGTCACCTACACAAGCAGCGACGACGAGATCGCCACGGTGGACGCGTCGGGCGTGGTCACCGCCCTGAAGAAGGGCAGCGCGAAGATCACCGCCACCACCTTCAACGGCAGGAAGGCCGCCTGCGCGGTCACGGTGAAGCGGGCGCCGAGGTGGGTGTCCGTGGGCCTGAAGTCGCTGGAGCTGTGGGAGGGCGACACCTATAAGCTGGAGCCGGTGCTCAGCGCGAACAGCGCCGGTTCCTGTGAAGTTTCCACCGACAATGAAGCGGTGGTCTCGGTCAGCGGGCGCAGGCTGAAGGCGATCGCCGCCGGCAGCGCCGTCGTCACCGTGACCGCCTACAACGGCAAAAAGGCCGTCGTGAAGGTCACCGTGTCCAGAAGGCCGGTGTACCGCGCGCTGCTGGTCGGTGAATCGGATTTTCCGGGCACGGGCATGAGCAGCCTGCCCGGCAAGAAGGACGCCGCCCGGATGAAGAGCATGCTGGCCACTGTGCAGGGCCCCGCCGGGGGCAGCTGGGATGTGACGATCCGCTACAACCGCATGTCCTCGAAGCTGCACAGCGACATCATCACCGCCTTCGCCGGGGCGCAGGAGGGCGACGTCTCGCTGTTCTACATATCCACCCACGGCGACGAGATCGAGACCTTTGACGGCTTCAACGGCGACTACGCCGGGTGCCTGTACACCTATCCCAACCCCGACACCAACGATTGGTACGAGCGCAACGTTCTTACCCTTTCCCAGCTGGCGGCGTGGTTGAAGGAGGTCCCCGGCCAGGTGATCGTGCTGATCGACAGCTGCGGCTCCGGCGCGGCGATCTACAACGCCAAGGGGGTCATGGCCGCGCCCGCGACGGACCCGGTGGACTTCAACGCGGCCGTGGTGGACGCCTTCGCCGCCCAGGACAAGGCCGTGATGGCCGCGGGCACCGGCAAGGGCGCGTTCGTAGTGCGCAACAAATTCTACGTGCTCACCTCCACCGCCTATCTGGAGACCGGCTGGTCCAACAGCAACAACTTCAGCTATTTCACCAAGTGGCTGACGGACGGCATCGGTGCCTCCGGCGCGATGCCCGCCGACGCGGACTCGGACGGCGTGACCACGCTGAACGAGCTGTACGGCTACATGAAGAATCGGGCCGCGGAGAAGGTGTTCGAGTATGACGGCGAGACGTTCCAGCAGCACGTGCAGGTGTACCCCGCGGGCAGCAGCTTCGGCCTGTTCGCCAGGAAGTGACCCTTTCCCGCGATAAGGCGCGAATACAGG
>JBGUQG010000148.1:0-10498 GCA_045130815.1 Christensenellales bacterium | reverse complement strand
TTACAGCCTGGCTTTTTCGCGCCCGCCCTTTTTCCACGCCTTCGGCAGCAGCGCCGCCCCAAGGAGCAGCAGGATCACGCCCCAGCGCTCGATGCCGCTCCAGAACTGGACGATCCGCAGCTCGCGGGTGCCGATGCGCACCAGGCGGCCGGCCTCGGAGGTCAGATTCCAGAACACCCGGGAGATGCTGGACCATTCCACGATGTTTTCCGGCACCCACTCGGTGAACACATACAGCGGCTGGGAGGAGAAAAGCATCAGCAGATAGGTCAGCCCGATCAGCGCGCCGTAGCCCAGCAGCGTGAGGCCCACGATGCCCAGCAGCTTTGGGATCAGCGTCTTGAAATAGCTCTGCTGCAACGCCTGGCGATAGCCGTCGAACCAGGCCTCCGCCCGCAGCGTCATCCGCTTGAACAGGCCGACCAGCGCGTACAGTCCCACCACCAACAGCAGGAAACGGGGCAGCATCATGCCGCGCATGGCCTCCTTGGACAGGTCGATCAGCTGGCCCTCCGGCAGCCACTGGCCCGCGCTGTCCATGAACAGCCGGGAAGCGCCCGACCCGCCCCGGGGCACGGCTGACAGCGTCAGCGCTCTGATGCCAGCGCCATTCGAAATGGCGGTCCGCAGTGGGATGTAGGCGTCGTAGGGCAGCACGTCCCCCACGCCCCGGCCGCCCAGCAGGCTGCCGCCGTGGCGCACGGTGCCCACCACGCCGTACTTCACGCCGTTCAGCGTCACCGCCGCGTCCTCGGGCAGTTGGGTGCCGAACAGCTTGAAGGCCAGCTCGTCGTCCAGCATGATCACCTTCGCGCCGGATTGCAGCTCGCTCTCGCCGATGCGGCGTCCCCGGATCAGGAACCGGGGATAGACCTCCAGCCAGCCCTCGCCCATGGCGATCAGGTTGACCTCCTGGGAGGCGGCGTCGCTGGTCAGCGTGGCGGCGTTGCAGATGCCCTCCAGGGCCGTCCAGCTGAGGGAATCCTTCAGCTCCTGGCCGATCTTGGCTGCCGGCTCGAGCAGCGCGACCAGGTTTTCACCCTTCTCCCCCGCCTCCGGGGCCATGGCGGTATACTGCAGCAGCTTCGGCGTCGTCAGCAGCATCACCAGCGCAAACAGCGCCATCAGCGTGCCCAGGGTCATCAGCACCCAGGGCAGCCTGCGCCTTTGAATTTCCTTCATGCCCGGCCTCCGATCAGTTCAGGTACTCCATCACGGCGTCGCCGTCGTTGACGGCGCGATCCTCGCCATAGGCGATGGAGTAGTAGGTGATGTCGTCCTGCACGGAGGTGGTGCCGCCGTACTCGCCCAGCACCTTCACGCTCATCTTGTGCAGCTTCAGCGTGCTGCCCCCGAAGGCGGCGGTGTTCTGCTCGGCGATGTAGATATACCGGTCGTCGCCGCTGCCGCGCACCGCGCTGGTGGGCAGCAGGCTGGTGGCCTCGCGGGCCCGATAGATCAGGGTCATGGGCGTGTCCTCCTGGGTCATGGCATACACGCTGCCCCGGGCGCGGATCAGGTCGCGGTTCAGCTCGATATCCGCGTACTTCTTGCCCTCGCTGTCGGTGCCCACGGCGATCACCTTGGTGTCGATGGCGTCATAGCTGTCGGGGTTCATGGTGACGGTCATGCCCTCGGACACGGTGCGGGTGACCTCCGAGATGTCCGCCCGCAGCGCGGGCATACCGTCCTCGGGGGTGATGCAGAACAGCGCCTGGGTGCCGTCGTAGGTGTCGCCCTCCTTGACGGCCAGCTCGGCGATATAGCCGTCGTGGGGCGCCGCGATGGCCTTGGCCTTGTCGTTCAGCGTCATCAGCTTGTGCAGGCTCTCCTCGGCCTCGTCCCGCTTCTCCTGCTGCTCCCGCTGTTCGGTGATATAGGTCCACACGGCGTCGTCCACGGTGTAGCGGGAGGCCTTGTCCATGGCCTCCCGGGCCGCCTGCTGAGTCTGGGCGGCGGCGCGCGCGGCGTCGATCAGCTTCTTCAGATCGTCGCTGGCCCCCTCGGGATAGCCCTCCTCCACGGCGGTCAGGCCCTCCCGGGACAGCTGGGCGTCCACGTCCAGCTGGGCGGCGACGGCGGCGCGTCGGGCGTCGCGCAGGGCGAAGTAGGCGTCGGCGTAGGCCTGGTCCCTCTGGTTGACGCGGATGCCACGGTTCTTGTTCTCCAGCGTCAACAGCTGCTCGGAGGCGCTGTCATAGGCCTCCTGAAGGGTCTTGTACTGCTGCTCGTAGCCGGAGACCTTGGCCTCGACCACCACCTCGCCGGCCTCCACGGTATAGCCCTCCCGGCTGTTTACGTGGGTGATGACCAGGCTGGTTTCGTCCGGCAGCTCCAGGTTGACCTTCTCCATGTCCGGATAGGACACCTTGCAGGCGAGCTCGATCCGCTCCTCCAGCTTGCCGCGCCGCGCGGTGGTCAGGCGCACCTTGGGCGTGGTGATCGTGCGCACCGTGCCGGAGAAGAACATGCACAGCGCCACGCAAATCGCCAGTATGATGATGCCGCGAACGGCAAACCGCTTCAGATTCATCGCAAACCCCTCTTAGCTTCTATTTCAGCTCCGTCAGCTGCACGCCGGCCAGTATGTCCTTCAGGAAATACAGGTAGATGAACAGCGCCGGCAGTATGTAGATCGCCGCGCCGGCGAACTCGATGCCGCTGCTTTCGCTGGCCAGCTGGTTGAACATCACCGACAGCGGCTGCAGGTCCACCCGCTGGCTGAGGTAGGTCATCGGCTGCTCCACCAGGTTCCAGCAATCCGCGAAGGACAGCGCCACCGCCGCGCCGATGATGGGCCGGCACACCGGCAGCACGATGTGGATGTAGCAGCGGAACGTGCCCGCGCCGTCCACCTGGCCCGCCTCCAGCAGCTCGTTGGGCAGGCCCAGCATGAACTGGCGGATCAGGAAGATGTAGAACGGCGCGAACCACATGGGCATGACCACCGCCCAGATCGTGTTCAGCAGGCCGATGCTGCGCAGCGTCAGCACGTTGGGCACCATCGTCACCTGGAAGGGCAGCAGCATCAGCATGATGATGCCGAAGAATATGACGTCCCGCCCCCGGAACCGGAAGCGGCTGAGGCCATAGGCCATCATCGGGATCACCGCCGCCTGGCCCAGCAGGATCAACACCGTGTAGAACGCGGAATTCACAAACATGCGCAGTATCGACGTATCGCGGATCAGTATTTCATAGTACTGGCTCAGCGAAAAGATCTGCGGGGACAGCTTAATGGCCATCCAGGCGCTGTCGTCGTAGCTGCCGCGGGTCTGCATGAAGGCCTTGATCTCCGACGGCGAAAAGAAAGAATACAGGAAGGTCACCGCCACCGGCACCAGCATCAAAAGCGCCAGCAGCATCAACAGCGCCCGGGTGACGATCTTACTGCCGCCGGGCTGCCGGTATTTCAGATTTTGCATCGTCAGCCTCCGTCACGTCAGTCGCTTGAGCAGCTGTCTCTGGGTCAAAAACAGCGCGCCGAACAGCGCGAACACGATCAGCGCAAAGCTGTAGGCCGCCGTGGTCACGTTCTGGTAGTTCAGCTTGCCGTACATGTTGTTCATGTAGTTTTGCAGGGTATACACCGGTTCCTCCGGATACGCGCCGCCGATGAAGTAGACCTCCTTGAAGATCTTGAAGGCGTTGATCCACTCCAGTATGATGATCAGAAACGCGGTGGGCACGATCATCGGCAGGGTAATGCCGAAGGTCTGCCGCCAGAAGCCCGCGCCCTCCAGCCGGGCGTATTCGTACAGCGGCTCCGGGATGGCCTGCAGCGCCGCCATGAATATGATCACCGCGAAGCCCAGGTTCTTCCACACGAACAGCAGAATCACCGGCACCCGCAGGTTGGCCCCCTGCAGCCAGATGGTCCTTTGAAGGCCCAGGGCCACCATCAGCCGGTTGATCACGCCGCCGTAGTCGAATATCACCAGCCAGATCAGAAGCATCGCCGACGAGGGCATCAGGTAGGGCAGCAGCACGCTGTTGCGGAAGAACGCCCCCCTGGGCCGCAGCCGGTTCAGCAGCGACGCGATGGCGAAGGACAGCACCCACACCAGCGGCGCGCAGATCAGGGACAGCTGCATCGTGTTCTTCAGGCCCAGTACGAACATCTGGTTCTTCCAGATGGCCACGTAGTTGTCCAGGCCCACGAAGGCGTTGCGATAGCTGCCGTCGGTCAGGCTGTAGTACACCCCGCCAAAGAAGGGCACGATGTAAAAAAACAACAGCCCCAGCCCGCCGGGCAGCAGGAACAGCCATACGGATTTTTTATGTGTAAACACGTTTCCCTCCCACAGTCGGCGGGAACGGATCGAGCCGTTCCCGCCTGATGGAGTTTGTCAGTTCCCCTCCAGCAGCATCATCTGCACCTTGCGGTCGATGCTGGTCAACAGGTCGGTGACGCTGATCTGGCCGTCGCGATACTGGCTGATCAGATCCCAGGCTTCGCCACTGTCGTTGCTGTACAGCCAGTTGACCTTGGCGATGGTGATGTCCTCGTCGTGAGAGCGGTACCACTCCAGATCCCTCGGGCCCACGTCCCAGCCGAATTCGTCGTAGTACTTCAGCGATTCCTCGGTATCGCGGATGGAATCCTCGATCATCTGTTTGTCCATGGCGTCGGCGGTCCCCAGGTCCCTGTTCAGCTCGTCCAGCATCCGCTGGAACTCGGCGATGGCCTCCTCGTTCCACTTGCCGCGCACCGGCTCGTTCAGGCTGGGATCGATGCAGTAGCGGGTGGAATCGGAGAGGTTGTCGGCCAGCTCCTCCATGAAGGCCAGGGCCACGTCGGGGTGCTTTGTGAAGGGGTTCACGACGGCCACCGTGGCTTCCAGCGCGATGGGGTTCTTCTGACCCGGGGCCATACCCAGCAGCACCGGCGTGAAGTCGCTGTAGAAATTGCCGATGGTGCAGCCGGTGCCCATCTGCAGCAGCATATTGTTGGATTCATACTCAAGCTCGACGTCCTCGTGCTCCTCCCGCTCATCCTCGCGGATGCAGCCCAGGGCGACAAAGTCGATCTGCTCCAGCTTCTCAAGCAGGGAGCGCAGCATGTCGGTGTTGTAGCCCATGGCGGGGTCGACGCGGTTCACATAGCGCTGGTAATCGTCAAAGATGCTGATGAACAGCTCGTTGCGGCTGTCCACGTCGGTGTAGCCGGGATAGAGCAGACTGATCTTGCCGTTTTCGGCGATGGCGTCCTCCAGGCTGACCAGGAAATCCAGAAACTCCGGCCAGTTGTCGGGCACATCGTCCATGGACTTGCCCAGCGCGGCCAGCGCCTTTTCGTTCACGCCGATCGTGTGGGCGTAGGCGGAGACGGGCAGCGCCACCAGGTGCCCGTTGTAGGACAGCGCCTCGCGCAGGCTGGGATACATGCTCTCGGCCAGGGTCGCCAGCTTCTCGCTGCCGTCCAGCTCCATCAGGTAGCCGCGGTTGAACAGCGCGTCATATGCGTTGGTGACGGCGCTCATCGTATAGATGTCCACGCTGTCGTCACGGTTCATCATGTTCTCGATCAGCCGGGTCTCGTCGATATAATCCCTGGACAGCACAACGCCGATGTCGCCGTGGGCGTTCTTGAAGCGGCTATAGGCGGTGTTCACCGCGTCGATATAGGAGTTGTCGCTGATCCTCAGCCAGACTTCGGGCTGCTGGGCCGGGTCCAGGTTGCGGATGATCACGCCCTCGTTGCAGAAGGCATAGTAGCCGCCCTCCAGCACGCAGCACACCGCGGCGCCGCCGTAGCTTTCCATGGGCATGTCGGTCACGCCCTTCAGGACCTCGCCGGTGGCGATATCAACGGGGCAGATCTCGCCGCCGCGCACGCAGTAGTACGTGTCGGCGGCCGGGTCATAGGCCAGGCCGTTCAGCGGGCTGTAGTCGGTGACGGCGATCTCGGCGATCATACGGGTGCTGCCGTCGGTGGGATCGTAAACCAGCAGCCGGGCGGTATCCGGCTTTTCATAGCTGTACTGCTCCAGCAGCAGCGTGCCGTCCTTGTAGGGCGTGAAGGAGTACACGTCCGTAAGGTCGGTCAGGTCCTCGCGCTTGCCGGTGTTCAGGTCGATGCTGAACATCAGATAGCCGTTGCCGTTGGCGTCGTTGCAGCGCGTGATCAGCTTGCCGTTCATGCCGATCAGGCCCTCCGGGTAGGTGACGTAGGTGTTGTTGTCGTAATACTCCACCAGGTCCGACCAGTCCACGTCGCACAGCGCCTCGAAGCTGACGCTGTTGTCGTCGTTCAGCGTCATCGCCATCAGCTGCGCGCCCTGGAACTCGGTGGTCTCGCCGTAGCGGGTAGTCAGCTTCAGCGCGTACAGCTTGTCGCCGTCGGAAAAGGGCAGGTAGGATTCGCTGATGTCATCGGCCCCGGGCTCGGGATAGCTGTACCCGGTCAGGTCCGCGTCGCCCAGGCGATAGCTGTACAGGCCGTTTTCCACATTGTCGTAGTTTACCGCGTACAGCGTGCCGTTCGCGGTAAAGCAATAGTTGAAATAGAGGTTGGAATCCTCGCTGCGGCCCAGCGTGGCGTCGCCCTCGGCGGCCAGTGCGGGCACGCAGGCCAGCGCAAGTACCAGCGCCAGCAGCAAGCAAAGCTTTTTCATCGATCGCATTCTCCTGTTTTATGTCATCAGTCGCCCTGGGGCGCCTCGCCGGATTCCCCGGCGTCCTCGGCGGCTTCCTCCGCCGGGGCGTCGTCATCCATCGTGTACACGTTCACCGACATGTCCAGGCGCACGGAATCATCCGGGGTAAAGTTCACGAAGGCGGCATACTGGGCGTCGCCGCCCTTTTCGCTGCGCTCCTCGCCCACGCGGGAAATGCTGGCGACGGTGCCCTCGGTCTGGTGGGTGCCGTCCATGTCCCATTCAAACTCGATCAGCACCTTGTCGCCCTCGTGGATCTCGTTCAGGTCCAGCTCGGACACGAGGATCTGGATCTGCATGCCGTCCCGGGGATATACGGTGATCAGCTTGCCGTTCTTCTCCACGCTGCCGCCCTGGGCGGCCTCCACGCTGGCCACGATGCCGTCCATCGGGGAATAGATCACGTTGTCGGTGGCGTACAGTCCGTCCAGCACGCCCTCCACGGTTTCAAACAGCACCTCGCCGCGCTCCACGGTGTCGCCCACCTGTACGTGCATCTTCAGCACGCTGCCGCTGCCCTTCACGGCCACGGCGGTGTTTTGCAGGATCGTGCCCCTGCCGATGCGGCTGTTGGTGGAATAGGCGTTGTCGCGGTAGATTCCCACGGTTTCGCCCATGTAGAATTCGCCGCCCGTGACCTCCAGCTTGTAGGGGGTGTTGCCGGATTCATCCACCTCGGAAATGTTGGTGACCACGGCGGTGCCCACGTGGGTGCCGTCCTTGGTGCAGGACAGGTACACCTTCTCGCCGATGTGGATGTACTTGGTGTCGCTGCTGTTGTAGGCCTTTTCCGTGGTGGCGGAAACGGTGTACTTGTGTACGGGCTCTATGTACATCACGCCGCCGTAGCGCTCGGTGATGCCCTCGGTCTGGTCGCCCTCCCGGGCGAAAATGCCGCTGACGGTGCCGTCCATCTCGGCGTAGACCAGGGTGGTCTTCAACGTGGCCACCACGTCGCCCACCTTGATGGGGTCGCCCTTGCGCAGGTCGATCTCATCCACCAGCCCGCCGAAGGGGGCGCTGACCGTCAGGGTCTTGTCGGAGATCACGGTGCCCTGGAAGGTGACCTGTGCCAGCGCGGGCACCCCCGCGAGCAGCGCCAGCGCCACGACCAGCGCGCCGATCCGAAGCTTGTCTTTCCTCATTGTATACAGCCTCCCCGTATCAATCCGTTATCGCTGGGCCTGGTATGTGCCGAAGGGCTGCTTCAGCATGGCCTCCGGCCCCAGGTAGACGTCGTAGAAGTACATGATGCTGTTGGTCGAGCTGCTCAGCTCGTAGGCCATATTCTCCACCTCGGTGCGGATGGACAGGTCGCACGCCTGAGAGAAGTCGCTGTCCGACATGGCCGAAATGTAGCTGGGGTCCAGGTTCACCTTCATGGCCAGGGTGTAATCGAACTTCCGGGTGGACACGCCCAGCATCTTCAGCTCGGTGTACTTGGTGCCGCCGGTGAAGCCCTCGGTGGGGAAGGCGGCCACGTTGTCGCCCACCTTCAGGGCCACATACCTGATGCCGCTGTTGGACAGCAGCCGGTAGACCTCGCCGTTGAAGCGCCATTCATAGGTGAAACGGTCGCCCAGGTTGGCGTCCAGCTCCGCCGTCAAAAGCAGCGTGTTTTCCTCGTCCGGATCCCCCGCCTGCTCGGGATGGGGCGTCTCCCCCTCCTTGGCCGGGGGCACGGGCACGTCCCAATGGCACAGCGTGGCGGTGAAGGCCTGGTCCTGGCCCACCGGCGCGCCGGGCTCCTGGGCGGATTCCAGGCTCAGCGTCAGCGCCATGGGCTCGCCGCCCACGATCAGCTGCTTCATCGGTTCCTCCGGCAGCTCCAGCTTCAGGGCGTCGTACTCGGCCTGCTCCTCGCCGTCGCCGCTGGCGTGGGTCTTGACGGGCGTGCCCTTGTCGCCGCCACCGCCGCCCCCGCCGGGATAATCGGGCACATACGGCTCGTTCTTGTACACGGTGTATTCGTCCGGGCAGAGGTAGATGTTGCCCGCGTTGTCCATCACCTGGATCATTTCCGGCCCGAAGGTCCTTTCCTCCTTGCCGGCAAAGGTATACGTCTCGCCGTCCCGCAGCTTGTGCCACTTTTCGCCGCCGTTCAGCGATACGGCCTTCACGCCGCTGCTGGCGTCCGCGGCGGTGATGTGCATCGTATAGTCGGCCTCGCCGTCCACCATGATGTCCACCGTCTCCGGCGGGGTCATGTCCAGCCACAGCGTGTACTGCTCGGAGGCGCTGATGATATCGCCGATGCCGTCCAGCATCGCAAAGCGCAGCGTGTACACGCCCTCCTGCTCCGGCGTGTAGCTGTTGCCGGACAGGGGGATGATGCGCTCGTCATAGATGATCGCGGCGTAGATCCAATCCTCGTCCTCCGGGATACCGGACAGCTTGAACGTGGGCGACTCATTCACCCACTTGGCAGGCTTGAAGTTCTCCGCCTTCACCTGCAGCACCGGCTGCGGCGTCGGCGCAGCGGTCGGGGCCTCTGTGGGGGCCTCGGTGGGCTGGGCAACGGGCGCGACCCAGAAGTACAGGTCGCTCTTCTCGTCGTCCTTGCAGTCCTTGAGATCCTTCAATATGATGGGCTCCGGGGCCTTTTCTCCCTCGGGATCGTCCCGGGACACCAGCGCCTCGTAATCGCCCTTGAATACCTTTTCATCCGGCAGCAGCTTGATCTGCGCCAGGGACTTGAGCAGCACATTCTTCACCAGCACCGGCTTTTCGATGCGCAGGTACAGCTTTTCCTCGCCGGTCAA
Organism: Christensenellales bacterium; assembly: GCA_045130815.1. Lineage (GTDB taxonomy): Bacteria > Bacillota > Clostridia > Christensenellales > Aristaeellaceae > UBA2862. Next base: position 1,077 of record JBGUQG010000148.1, on the reverse strand, counting down.
CATCGCCAGGGTGTCCTGCAGCGTACCGCCCAGCTTGACGCCGTCCCGCTCGAACCAGGCCTGAGCATCCTCCGGCAGCTCGGGGACCTCGGTGGCCGCCGGGGCCTCGGTGACCTCCGGCGCTTCGGTGGTCTCGGGGGCCTGGGTGTCCTCCGGGGCCTTGACGTCCTCGGGGGCCTCGGTCTGCGCCGGAGCTTCCGTCGGCGCAGGGGCTTGCGTCTCGGCAGGGGCTTCCGTTTCCACAGGGGCTTCCGTCTCTGCAGGGGCCTCGGTCTGCGCGGGCGTTTCCGTTACGACAGGTGCTTCCGTTTCGACAGGGGCTTCCGTTTCGACAGGGGCTTCCGTCACCACGGGCGCTTCCGTCTCTACAGGAGCCTCGGTCTCCGCTGGCGCTTCCGTTGCGACAGGGGCTTCCGTCACCACGGGCGCTTCCGTCACCACGGGCGCTTCCGTTACGACGGGCGCTTCCGTCACCACGGGCGCTTCCGTTTCCGCGGGTTGCGCCTTCTCCTTTTCAGCCTTCTCCTTCGCGGCCTGCTCTTCCTCGGTCAGCTGCTGCTCCTGAGTGGTCTGTTGGTCCGCCTCCGTGGCCGGATCGCTCTCGTCCGCGAGCGCCGCCGCGCTGTTCAGGCACAGGCACAGTGCCAGCAGATAAACCAGCTTTTTCATCGTTTTCGTTGCTTCCTTTCCAATGATGGGGCCCGCACAGGGGCGGCCCGTCACGCCGTCAACCATATATTAGACACGTCAAAGTCGCAAATTGATGCGTATTTTTCAAATTTAATGATAACATTACAGTGCATCACTGTCAACGTCGCCCCTGTGATGAATCGGCGCAATATTCCAACAAAAAAGTGTTCAAATGCGTTAGGCCATAACAATCGGGTAGGAGGGGGTGGCTAACCCCCGTCCTCCCACACCACCGCTCATGCGGTCCCGCAAGCGGCGGTTCAGCTACTGGCACGAGGCAGCACGTTTGGTCGGATACCAGGACGCTCAGCGATTCTGCCATACCTTCGGTCACTCACCTATCCTCTGGCAGACATCCTCTTTCGAGCAACTGCTATCAACACGTCC
>JBGUQG010000147.1:0-6145 GCA_045130815.1 Christensenellales bacterium | reverse complement strand
ATGTGCCCGCCGGAATTGTACACCATGCGGCCCGTCTGCTTCAGCCAGTTCGCCGCTTCGATCACGCGGTCGAAGCGGCGCAGGGTGGTGACCTCGCCGGTGTCCACGTCCAGCACGTTCAGGTAGCTGGCGGAGGGCTCCCGCGCCTGGATGCGGCCCGAGAGCGCCTTCAGGCTGGCCTGCAGGTCCGCGGCGGGGTCGGGGCCGAATTCGTCCAGGTCCACCAGTTGGGGGATGCCCATGGCCCGGGCAAACTGGAAGCAGGCGGTCACGTCCAGGTCGCCGCCGCCGATGGGCGTGGGCACGAGCCTGCCGTCCGCGACGCGGAAGTCCTTGTAGTGCAGGCTGCGCACCGTCGGGCCCAGCCGCCACAGCAGCGCCTCCGGGTCCTCGCCGCCGGCCATCGCCCAGCCCGCGTCCACCTGGGCGTATACCCTGCCCAAACACTGGGCGATCAGGCGCTCGTAGGCCGTGCGGCCGTTGAACCGGGTTTCGATGTCCGCGCGCTCGTTGTGGACCAGCAGCTCGGCCCCGACCTCATGCAGCGCGTCCGCCAGCAGCATGTATTCCATGGCCGCCTGATGGACGGAGGCTTCCGTCAGCGCCTCGGGGCTCTTGACCACGAGCTGGCGAAGCCCGCAGGCCGCGGCCAGCTCCGCAAGCTGATTCCGCTGGGTCGCGGCGCTCCAGCCCACCAGGTGGACCGAGCTCACCTCCAGGCCCATTTCGCGGATCCGGGCCAGGTTTGCCTTCAGCCAGGCGGCCGGCCAGATCACGTGCGCCCAGCCCTCGATGGCTTCGGGCGACACACAGGGCTCGACCGCCCTGTAGCCCAGCGCCTTCAGCTCGCCCAGCGCCCCCAGAGTGTCCTTCCTGTCCTTCAGTGCGCCGTACAGGTTGATGCCGTATTTCATGATGATCGCCCCTCGTTGTTCGTATCGCCGCCGTGGCAGCATCTGTAAAACACTATAGGATAACATTGCCAAATTGTCAACAGGCAACGGGCAATTTGCCCCCGGGGACACCCCGCGGGCTGGACAAAACGGACTGTGTGATATACAATGAATTCGGATATTTACGGAAGGGTCGTGAAGGATATGGCGCAGGCGCGGGAAAAGAAGGGGATGGGGGAGAGACTGCTGCCCGTCGCCGACCGCAAGGCATGGGTGGACGGGCTGCGGGCGATCGCGCTGCTGTTCGTGATCTTCGGGCACCAGGTGCCCGGCCTGACGCCCTACTTCGTGTTCACCAGCCCGATCAAGATCCCGCTGTTCTTCGTGATCTCGGGCTACGTGTTCAACGACGCCCGCAGGTCGGTCCCGGGATTCTTCCGCAACCTGCTTGTGCGGCTGATCGTGCCGTGGCTGTGCCTGACGGTGCCCTTCGCCCTGGTGCGCGTCCCCTCCCGGGGCCTCTCCGTCATTCCCCGGACGCTGTTGGACCTGATCTCCGGCGAAGAGGAGTGGTACATGCCCTGCTGCGTGGTGGCGGAGGTGATCTGGTTCTTCACCCGCAGGTGCTTCCGGTGCGAGCTGCACACCTGCCTTGCCGCGCTGGCGGTGTTCGCGCTGGGCGTGGCGGCCTCGGTCATGGGCATACTGGACTACGGGATGGTCAACCGGGCGATGCTGATGCAGCTGTTCATGCTTGTCGGCTACCTGTTCCGCGCGCATGAGGACAGGATCGCGGGGCTCCGATGGCCGCTGGCCGCCGGGCTGTGCGCCGCGTACGTCGCCCTGGGCTGCGTCAGCCTGGCCGTGTGGCCGGGCAGGAGCCTGGACGTGCACATGAACCGCTATTACAACTTTCCCTTCTGCCTGGCGATGATGCTGCTGGGGTGCTTTGCGGCGATGCTTTGCGCCCGGAAGCTGGAGCGCGCCCCGCGGCCCCTGCGCTTCATCGGCCAGAACACCCTGGTATACTACCTGCTGCACCGCGCCACCATCGCCGCGGCCGTGGCCGCGCTGTCGGCGGTGGGGATCAGCGTCACAAAGTCCCCGGTCGGGGCCGTCGTCCGCCTGCTGATCGCCTGCGTGGGCTGCTGGGCCGAGGCGATGCTGCTGAACCGCTTCCTGCCGGAGGCGGTGGGCAGGAAGCGGAGGCCGGGCGGCAGGTGAACCGCGTGCGCGGCTATCCCCGCTTCTTCACGGCCAGGTACACCGGCAGGCCCACCAGCGTGATGCCCACGCTGCAAAGCGCCATGACCGTGGCCCGCGTGCCGGACAGGCACAGCTGGCTGACGATCACGAACAGCCCGCCGGCGATGGCCAGTATCGGGATCGCCGGGTACAGGGGCACCCTGTAGGCCCGCTGCCACTCCGGGTGGGTGCGGCGCAGCCGGATCACGCATGCGAAGGTCAGCGTGTAGAAGATCCAGCAGGAGAACACGCCCAGATCGGTCAGCAGGTCGAACTCGCCGGACAGCGAGTACAGGCAGGCCAGCGCGCCGATCAGGATCACCGAATTGGCGGGCACCCGGCTGCCGTTCAGGCGGGCGAGGGCGCGGCTTGCCGGCAGGGTGTTCTGGACGGCCAGCTGGTAGGCCACGCGGCTGCCGGACATCAGAAAGCCGTTGGCCGCGCCGATCACGGAGATGATGATGCCCACCTTGATCAGCAGCCCGCCGGACTGCCCGAACAGCCGGGTGGCCACCGCCGCCGCGGGGGATTCCAGGTTCATCAGCTCGTCCGCGGGGATGACCTGCAGATAGGCGATGTTGATCACCAGGTATACGGCCATGATGATGGACACCCCGGCCACGATGGCCCGGGGCAGGTCGCGGTCCGGGCGCTTCATCTCCCCGGCGATGGCTCCCACGTTGGTCCAGCCCTCAAAGGCGAACAACACCGCCAGCAGCGTCGATCCCAGCACGCCGCCCAGGCTTTTGCCCTCGCCCACCATGGGGGAAAGCAGGGGCCTTGCCGCGCCGCCCCGGATAAAGCCGAACACCATCAAGAGCGCCAGCGGGATCAGCTTGCACGCGGTGGATACTATCTGCATGCCGCCCGCCGCGCCGGAGCCCCGGCAGTTCAGCGCCACCAGCAGCAGGATCACCGCCATGGCCACCGGCAGCGCGAGCTGCGGCCCGATCCACTCGGAAAGCTCCGCGCCCACCTTCACGCCGTATCCGGCCAGGAAGGCGGGGTAGAATATGATCACCTGCATCCATCCGGCCAGAAAGCCCAGCCGCTCGTCGTAGGCGTCGGTCAGGTAGGCCACCATGCCGCCGGTCTTGGGGATCAGTATGGCCACCTCGGAAAAGGTCAGCGCGGCGAACAGGCTGATCAGCCCGCCGATGATCCAGACCAGTATGCCCATGCCCGGCGCGCCGCCGGTGGCCTGGTAGATCGCGTAGGGCTTGAAGAACACCCCCGCGCCGATCACGCAGCCCACCACCAGCGACGTGGCGGTCATAAAGCCCAGGTTTTTCTTCATTCGCTGCTTGTCTTCCACGGTAAGACTTCCCTTCGCAAGTTGGCGTTATCGGCCATCAGTATACCACTTGCGGACGGCGGGTTCAAGGACATAAATGGCCTTTGTGGTTTTTTGGCGCGGGGCAGGAAACGGCGGCTCCGCGACGAATACAGACAGCGGAACGATTCCGGGGGAGGCTTTGTCATGAAGACCATCAAGAGCGTGTACAAGATCGGCAACGGTCCCTCCAGCTCCCACACCGTGGGCCCGTACCACGCCGCCCGGGTCTTCGGCGCGCGCCATCCGGACGCGGACCGCTATCGGGTGACGCTGTACGGCTCGCTGGCCTTCACCGGCGAGGGTCACGGCACCGGCAAGGCCATACGGTCCGGCCTGCCGGGGGCCGAGGTGGTGTTCGACCGGGAGGAAACGGACCTGCCCCACCCGAACACCATGCGCTTCCAGGCGTTCCGGGGCGGCGAGCTGATCGGCGAGAACCGCGTGTTCAGCATCGGCGGCGGTTCCATCCGAATCGAGGGCGAGCCCTCCGAGGACGAGGCGGAGGTCTATCCCCAGCGGAGCTTCAGCGAGATATTGCAGATCTGCCGTCGGCGCGGCCTGAACCTGGCCCAGTTTATCTACCGCATGGAGGACGACCGGCTCCGGGGCGGGCTGAAGGCGGTGTGGGAGGCCATGAAGGACGCCGTCCAGCGGGGCCTTCGGGCCGAAGGCACGCTGCCCGGCGGCCTGGGCGTGGCCCGCAAAGCAAAGACGTTGTACGAAAAGCGCTGCTACAACGAGAGCGCCGACGTGACCATGAACCGGGTGATCGCCGCCTATGCCTACGCCGTCAGCGAAGAGAACGCCGACGAGCACATCGTGGTCACAGCGCCCACCTGCGGCAGCTGCGGCGTGCTGCCCGCGGTGATGTACTACATGCACGCCGACCGGGGCTTTCCGGAGGAGGAGATCCTGGACGCTCTGGCCGTGGCGGCGCTGATCGGCAATGTGATACGCACCAACGCCAGCATATCCGGCGCGGAGTGCGGCTGCCAGGCGGAGATCGGCAGCGCCTGCTCGATGACGGCGGCGGCGCTGGCCTCGCTGTACGGCCTGAACATCGATCAGATCGAGTATGCCGCCGAGATCGCCATGGAGCACAACCTGGGCCTCACCTGCGACCCGGTGAAGGGCCTGGTGCAGATCCCCTGCATCGAGCGCAACGCCGTGGCCGCCATGCGGGCCATCAGCTCCGTGAACCTGTCGCGGTTTCTGTACGCCACCCGCAAGATCTCCTTCGACGAGGTGGTGGCCACCATGTACCGCACCGGCAGGGACATGGACGAGAAGTACCGGGAGACCAGCCACGGCGGGCTGGCGCAGATTTATAACAGGGAACAGGGACACTGAGCGCCCGGAAAAATGTCCGGTGGACATTTTTCAGCGAAGTGGGGCCGGTAGGCCCAAAGCAGGGAACACGGAACATATTACGGGAGGTTAGAATGGTGAGAAAAGCGGTTTGTGCGTTGGTTGTGCTGGCAATGGTATTGTGCGGGTTCGGGGCGACGGCGGAGGGCGACTTCACCTATTACCCGGAGAGCGAGGAATACGCGGACATCTGGACCACGGAGGATTACATCCTGGAGATCGATCACGAGGAAGGGGACAAGGCCCTGTTCAGGTGCACCGTCTCCCGCTACGGCGAGGACGGCACGGGCGAGCAGTGGGTGTACGGCGGCTGCGCCTATGACGACATCGGCAAGGCGCTGTTCAGCTTTGAGGTGGGCGTGTATGCTCCCATCACCCTGGACGACGAGGGAGAGTGGATCCCCGGCGAGCCCGTCTATGAGGACGGCGCGGCGTCCTTCGCCCTGAACGGGGACGGGACGCTGACCTGGACCGACTTCAAGCAGACCCCCGGCGAGAATGCGTTCGTGTTCGAGCGCATCCCGGAGTGACCGCCGTGGCGGTGGACCACGCCCGTCGGGCGAAGGCGCTGTTCCTGGAAGGGTACAACTGCGCCCAGGCGGTGTTTTGCGCATTCACGGACCTGACGGGCCTGGACCAGGAGACCTCTGCGAGGCTGGCCTCCTCCTTCGGCGGCGGGCTGGGTCGGCTGCGGCAGACCTGCGGCACCGTCAGCGCCGCCGCGATGGTGCTGGGCTGCGCGAAGGGCTACGCCGACCCGAAGGATCCCCGCGCCAAGGCGGAGCATTACGCCCTGGTGCGCGAGTTCGCCCGGCGCTTTGCCGAGGCCGAGGGCTCCATCACCTGCAGTGCGCTGCTGGCCCGGGCCAACGTGGACGCTGCGCCCGGCGGCGATCCCGAGGCCCGCACCCCCGAATACTACAAGAAGCGCCCCTGCCCGGACCTCGCCTGGCGGGCGGCGCGCATCGTGGACGAAATGCTGGGGGAATAGCCCAAAATGGGGGAGCCGTCTCAAATCATTTTGAGGCAGCTCCCCATTTTCAGAACAGCAGCTGGGCGATGTGCGTGGCGTTCGCGCCGCCCAGCTTCAGGCCCTCCAGGCAGTAGTGGCAATAGCAGATCACGGCGTCGGTCTTCAGCCGTGCGCAGTATTCGCGCATGAGTTCGCGCTGCGCGTCCTCGGTGTGGGGCTCAAACAGGCCCTGCGCGCCGTCCACGTAGTGCTTCGGAGCCAGCTTGGGGTTGCGGGGCGGCTGGGGGCGGTACAGCGACGCGCCGCAGAAGCGGGTGCGCTCCCGGCTTT
>JBGUQG010000146.1:0-16364 GCA_045130815.1 Christensenellales bacterium | reverse complement strand
GCGCCGCGCAGGTTGGCGGCGATCAGGCGGATGGCCTCCAGGTGGAACATGTCGCTGATGGCGCAGGCGCCCTTGGTGATATAGCCTTCGATGGCGTGGGTCAGCGCATCCATGCCGGTGGCGGCGGTCAGGCCCTTGGGCATGCTGGACATCATGTCGGGATCGACCACGGCGATCTCCGGGATGTCGTTGGTGTCCACGCACACGAACTTGCGCTTCTTTTCCACGTCGGTGATCACATAGTTGATGGTGACTTCCGCCGCGGTGCCGGCAGTGGTGGGCACGGCGATGGTGAACACCGCGTGCTTTTTGGTGGGGGCCACGCCCTCCAGGCTGCGCACGTCGGCGAACTCCGGATTGTTGATGATGATGCCGATGGCCTTGGCAGTGTCCATGCTGCTGCCGCCGCCGATGGCGATGATGCTGTCCGCGCCGCTGGCCTTGAAGGCGGCCACGCCGTTCTGCACGTTTTCGATGGTGGGGTTGGCCTTGATGTCGCTGTATACCTCATAGGCAAAGCCCGCCTTGTCCAGCAGGCCCGTCACCTTCTGGGTCACGCCGAACTGCAAAAGGCCCGGATCGGTGCACACGAAGGCCTTTTTGTAGCCGCGGGCGGTCAGCTCCGGCACGATGTTCTCGATCGCGCCGCTGCCGTGATAGGAAATGGTGTTCAGTACGATGCGATTTGCCATGGGAAACACGCTCCTTATAAAATTCAGCTCACCTTACCTATAGTATCGCCGGAAGCGCCGCTTGTCAAGCATGGAAGGATAATTTTGTCACCGGTTCGCATTGTCCTCTGTTTACGCCGAATCAACAGGGCCTTGCTGGCGCGGGGAGAGGGGAAATGCTATAATCGATACACTACGGGAAGGTTGTGTTTTTCTTGCAAAAGACGACGGACGGACGGCGCACGCTGCTTGTCGTGCTGGCCCTGGCCTGGCCCACGATGCTGGAGCAGATGCTGGCGGTGGCCGCACAATATGTGGATTCGGCCATGGTGGGCCGCCTGGGCGCTGCGGCCACGGCCACGGTGGGCGCGACGGTGACCATCAACTGGATGGTGGGCAGCACGCTGTCGGCCCTGGGCATCGGCTTTTTGGCCTTCATCGCCCGGGAATACGGCGCAAAGCGCTATGAAAACGCCTCCCGCGCAGTGGCCCAGTCGGTGCTGGCGGTGATCGTGTCCGGCCTGTTTTTCACGGCGCTGACGCTGCTCTTGAGTCCCTGGGTGCCCCGCTGGATGAACGCCAGCCCCCAGATCCGTCAGGCCGCCTCCCGCTATTTCTTCATCATCTACACGCCGATGCTGCTGCGGGCGGCCACGGTGATCTTCGGCACGGTGCTGCGGGCCTCCGGCGACACACGCACGCCGATGAAGGTGAACCTGCTGGTGAACGTGGTCAACGTGATCCTGAACTACCTGCTGATCTACGAGGCCCGGGACGTGACGGTTTTCGGCCTGTCGGTGCGCATGCCCGGCGCGGGCATGGGCGTCACCGGCGCGGCCGTCGGCACGGCGGTGGGCTTCGCCGTGGGCGGCGTGGCCATGACCGTGGCGCTGTGGCGCAATCCGAAGCTCTCGCCCAGGGGGCGCAGCCTGAGACCGGACCCGGCCATACTGAAGCCCTGCCTGAAGGTGGCGATCCCCGCGGCGCTGCAGCGCTTCGGCACCTCCTTCGGCTACGTGGCCTTCGCCTCGCTGATCAACGCGCTGGGCACGGTGTCCACCGCGGCCCACAGCATCGCCAACACCGCCGAATCGGCCTTCTATATTCCCGCCTACGGCATACAGACCGCCGCGGCCACGCTGTCCGGCAACGCCAGCGGCATGAAGGACCGGGACTACATGAAGGCGATCACCCGCACGCTGCTGATCCTGGAGCCCACGCTGATGGCGGTGTCCGGGGCGACGCTGTTTCTGCTGGCCCCGCGGATGATGGCCATGTTCACCCCGGACGAGGGCGTCATCCGGCTGGGCACCAAGGTGCTGCGCATGGTGGCCGTCACCGAGCCGCTGTACGGCGTGGCCGTGGTGCTGGAGGGCATTTTCATGGGCGTGGGGGACACGATGTATGCCTTCGCCTGCAACATCGTGGGCATGTGGGGCCTGCGCGTGCTGGGCACCGCGCTGCTGACCCGGGTGTTCCACATGGGCCTCACCGCCGCCTGGGGCGCGATGATCGCCCACAACCTGCTGCTGTTCGTGCTGTTTGTGCTCCACTACCGCGGCCAGAAGTGGAACCCGCTGGTGAGCGGGGAAAAGTTTTGATGAGAGTGGAGCGCTCCCCGTTCACCGGTTCCCCATTTCCTCCATATACGTCTCCACGTCCGCCCTCGTGCCCGCAAAGGGGCCGGGGGTTTCCATTTTCAGGGAGACGCAGGCGGTTGCGAAGCGCAGGGCCTGGTCGATGTCCGCGCCCAGCACGCGCATGGCGATGTAGCTGCCGAACACGGTGTCGCCCCGGCCCGTGCGCCCGCTGAGGTTGCGGGAGGTCACCGGATAGCTGCACATGCGACTGCCGTCGAAGGCCAGCATCTCGCTGTTGTGGGAGATCAGCACCTCGCCGGCACCCCATTCGATCAACAGCTTCGCGGCCTCGCGACGGTCGGAAAGCCCGGTGAGGATCTCCGCCTCGGCGGCGTCGGCTTTCAGGATGTCGAACATGGGCAGGTATCTGCGCTTCTCCGGCCAGTCGTGGAACACCAGCCTGCCGCCGTCGTTGTGGCGCAGGTAGCCCTGGATGTCGCAGGTCACCTGTCCGCGCTCTTTCAGCGCTTCGATCAGCTCGCCGGGGAAATCGCCGTACAGCAGGCCCGCCAGGTGGGTCATCCTGCAGGCGATGTCCGGCAGCTGGTCCGGGGTGATCGGGTCGGACTGGGCGGCGCAGGAGGCCTGTCGGCGCTCCCGGTCCGCGGTGAAATAGCGGTTGCGCATTTCGGTGGTGCGGCGGGAGGGGAGGATCGCCAGGTCCTCCGCGGGAACATGGAAGGCCGCGGGCACCTCAGCGTCCTCGGGATTGGCCTTCACTGCGGCGAAGACCTTCGCGCCGGTGGCCGCCGCGGCGGGGGTGCAGAAGGTGACCGCGCCGCCCACGATGCGGCTCTCCTCGCCGGTGTAGTCGATGTTCACGTCCCGGGTCGCGGGCCCGAGGATCATCAGGTCGTAATGCTTCATCTGTAATTCATGCCCTTTCCCAACACCATGCATTCGTAGGCTTTGCGTACCTTTTCATAGTTCCCGTCCCGGTCCAGGGCCAGGCCGCGGCCGATGCCGTCCACCACCTGGCCGCGGCCGATGGCGTTCAGCTTGTCCTCCAGCTCGGCAAGCAGCTGGGGCGCGCTACCCGGGGGCGTGCTGCGGCCGTCGAATATGATGTGCAGGTATACCTCCACGCCCTCGGCCATCTCGGTGAGCATCAGCGGATAGTCGATGCACCCGTGGCTGGACTTGTAGGTCAGATAAGCGATCAGATGCAGCGGGTGGCCGGTGCGACGGGCGTCGTCGATGGCCTTCAGGAACACCGGGTTGCGCTTGAAGTCGCCGCTTTTGATGGCCTGGTCCATGCGCACGTCGTCCTGGGGCACGATCCGGCCCGCGCCAAGGTTGTTGTGGCCGGCCTCGGAGTTGCCGGGCTTGCCGTCCTGCAGGCCCGCGTCTGCGCCGGAGGCGTCCAGCCGGCTCTTGGGCCAGCGGGCCAGCAGCGCGTCCCAGCCGGGAGTGTCGGCCAGGTGGATGGCGTCGTTGTCGTCGCCGCTGCCGTAGCCCCAGCCGTCCAGTATGATCAGCATCACCTTGTCGGAGCGGATGTCGCCGGAGGCGATCAGGCTCTCGCCGGTCATCTCGGCGGGCTTGTCCAGCCCCAGCAGCGACAGCACCGTGGGCGACACGTCGGCCAGCCTGCCGTCTCGCAGGGTCGCGGAGCGCTCCTGCGGGTCGATCAGCAGGAAGGGCACCTTGTTGGTGGTGTGGGCCACGTGGGGCTTGCCCGCTTCGGTGTACAGCGTTTCGATGTTGCCGTGGTCGGCGGTCACCAGCACCACGTAGCCCTTCTGCCGGGCGTACTCCGCCACCCGGGCCACCGTCTCGCTGACCACGTGGCAGGCAGTCAGCTTGGCCTCGGCGTTGGCGGTGTGGCCGATCACATCGCCGTTGGCGAAGTTGGTCAGTATGAAGTCATAACCCAGGTCCGCCGCGGCCATCACCTTTTCGGAGACCTCCGGCAGGCTCAGCTCCGGCTTCAGGTCGAAGGGGATGCCCTTGGGGGAGGGCACGCGCAGGTCGTCCTCGCCGGGGAAGGGCTGGTTCTCGCCGCCGTTGAAGAAGAAGGTGACGTGGGCGTATTTTTCGCTCTCAGCGCAATGGAATTGCCTGAGCCCTGCCTCGCTGATGGCCTGGGCCAGGGGCCTTTGCACCTTTTCCGGAGCAAAGGCGATGGGCAGATGCTTGAATTTCTCGTGATACATGGTCATGATCACGAATTCGAGGTTATCCAGGTAATCCCGGGGGAACTTGTCGAACTGCGGCTCCGTGAAGGCCTCCGTCAGTTCGATCTCACGCTCGCCACGGCGGCAGCAGAAGATCACGCTGTCGCCGTTTGCGATCTTGCCCACGGGCTTGCCTTCGGCATCCACGCGGGCCATGGGCTCCAGGGAATAGTCGGTCTGCCCCTGGGCGTAGGCCGCCTCCACGGCCCTGGCCAGCGCCAGCGCGCCGCGATCGGGTTGGGTCATGCTTGTCGCCTCCTGTCAGTTCAGCGCCGGAAACAGGTCCAGCAGCTGGGAAAAGTGGGTGATGATGTGGTCCGGGCGGTTCTCGTCGGTGATTTCCTGGGGCTTCTTGTCCGGGTACTGTACGGCCACCGTCATGCCCAGGCCCGCGGCCTTCGCGCCGACGATGTCCCGGTTCAGATTGTCGCCCACGTAGCAGGTGTTCTCCGGGCGGCTGCCGCACGCGTCCAGCGCGTAGTAGTAGATGGCGGGATGGGGCTTTCGGATCAGGCACACCGAGGACTGCTGCACGGTTTTAAAGTAGGGCCTCAGTCCGTCCCGGTCCAGCCAGTCGTCCACCTCCTCGACGCCCACCAGGTCGCTGACGACGCCCAGCGTGTAGCCCCGGGCGTGCAGCGCCTTGATCGTGTCGATGCCGCCGTCGGTGACCACGCGCTCGCCCTTGGTCTTGCGGTAGGCCCAGGTCAGCGCGTCCGCGGCGGCCTCCACCCGATCCCGCGGCAGGTCGTAGGCCAGCCAGCGGGTCCACAGCTGCTTTACCGGCGCCTCGCAGTAGAAGGTGAGCGCCCACTCCCGGTATCGGTTGTAGCGGGGCTCGATCACCTCGCGGTAATAGTCCTCAGGGTCGGCGTCCACGCCCAGCAGGCGGCAGATGTCCGCCTTGGCGGCGCGGCTGTAGGCCGCGTCCTTGCGGATGACGCGCAGCGTGTCGCCCAGGTCGACGAAGATGGTGTCGATCATGCTCCCAGGCCTCCCTTTTGCAGTATGGGCAGCGCCAGCGCGTCGGTGAAGCGGTGGATGATGTAATCCGGCCGGTTCCCGTCGGTGATCGTCTTGGCGGCCAGCTTCTCAGGGCTGATGAACAGTATGTTCGCGCCGATGCCCACGCGCTTGGCCCCGGCGATGTCCCGGCTCAGGTTGTCGGCGATGGACGCGCACTCGCCCGGTTCCAGCCCCAGGCCCCGGCAGCCCATGCGGTAGGGCTCCGGGTCCGGCTTGCGGATGCCGCACACCGAGGACAGCACCACGGTGTCGAAGTACCTCTCCAACCCGTCCCGGCGCAGCCAGTCCTGGATCTCGCATTCGCCGATCAGGTTGGAGATGATGCCCAGCCTGAAGCCCCGGTTTTTGAGCTCGCGGATGACCTCGTAGCCGCCCTCCACCACCCGGCGCAGGCCCTTGACCTGTCGGTACTGGTAGGTCATCTCGTGGCAGATCTCCCGAAGCTTTTCCTCGCCCAGCTCCGGCAGCAGCCACTTGGCCCACAGCTCGTAGTCGCTTGATTCCCGGTTCTCGCCCAGCGCCCAGGGGCGGTACTGCGCCTCGTAGCGCCGGTCGATCTCCTGCAAGAAGACCTCCGGGTCCTTCGCACCGGCCAGCCAGGCCATGCGGGTGCGGGCGGCGGCCTGGTGCCAGGGCTGCGCATCGCAGATGCGCAGCGTGCCGCCCAGGTCGAAGAATACGCCCCTGATCATGCCTGTACCGCCTCCCTGGGACAGAATATGTCCAGCAGCTCCGGGATGGATCGGATGCGGCGGTGGGGCTGCTTTGTGGGGGCCTTGCCCTCCCGGTCGGCGGTGCCGGCGTCCTCGAACAGCACCATGCAGCCGAAGCCCGCGTCCAGCGCGCCTTCCACGTCGCGCACCGGGTTGTCGCCCACGTAGGCGCAGTTTTCCGGCACGGTTTCGGCGCAGCGGGCCGCCAGCCGGTAGATCTCCGGATCCGGCTTGCGCAGCCGAACCTTGGAGGAGAGGATCACCGTGTGGAAGCAGTCGGCCACGTGGTCCCGGCACATCCAGTCGGGGATCTCGGTTTCGGTGATGGTGTTGGCGATGATGCCCAGCCTGTAGCCCCGCTTTTTCAGCTCGCGCAGGGTCTGGAGCGTGCCCTCGTGCACCACGCGGCGGCCGTCGTGGTCGCGCCACAGGCGGGTCAGCCGCGCGGCGTTGGGGGCGATCGCGTCCGCCGGGTAGTCCGGCAGCAGATAGCGCAGCCAAAGCTCCATCTCGCTGACGTCCAGCAGGCGGGTCTTGGCCAGCTTGCGATAGGCCTTCCAGTTGGCCTCCAGCTTTTCGAAGAAGGCGTCGTGGTCCTCGGCGGCCCCGGCCAGGGCCATCAGCTCGCGCTCGGCAGCGGCGGCGAATCCGGCGTCCTCCACCACGTAGCGCAGCGTCGCGCCCACGTCGAAGAAGATGGTATCGATGTTTTCAAAGGCCATGTCATTCCCTCCCGTTCTCCCGTTGGATGATCTCCGGTATCTCCATCAGGTCCGTGATGTTGTAGTCGGCTTTGTAGCCCAGCTCGGCCATGCCGGCGTCCCGCCGGGCGGCGCCGGGGCTGTAGATCTGTATCGCCAGCCGCCAATGCGCGGCGCGGGTGCCCCGAACGTCCCGGGACAGGGTGTCGCCCACATAGGCCAGCTCCTCGGGCTTCAGGCCCAATGCCCGCTCCGCCATGTGGAAGATCTCCGGGTCCGGCTTGCGGATGCCCGTGCCCGCCGAGGTCAGCACGCATTCCATGTAGTCGGACAGGCCGTATTCCATCACGAAGTGGGGCACGATGCTGCGGGAGATGATGTTGCTGATCAGCCCCATGCGGATGCCGTTCCCGCGCAGCGTCTCCATGCAATCGATCAGGTGGGGGCGGCGCAGGTTGCAGACCCGCTCATAGTCGTACAGGAAGCTCAGCTCCTCCGCCACGGGGGAGAGGGCCTCGTAGCCCAGGTGCTGCTCGCGCAGATAGTAGTCGTTCCAGATGACCACCGGGTCCATTTCCCGCAGCGATTCCTCCACGGCGCGCTTGTAGACCGCGGCGTTCGCGTCCAGCTGCCTGGCGAGGGCTTGTGGGTCGATGGAAAGCGATATGCCGTACTCGCCCAGCCTTGAGATCACCCTTTGGGCGAACCACAACTTCCGGGCCTCGTCGCTGCTGCAAAGGTGCAGCGTGCCGCCCAGGTCGAATACCACCGCTCGTATCACAGCCATCCCTCCGTTCGTTCAAACGTTTCCAATACCATTGTAGCGGACAAGGCGGCGTTTGTCAAACGCCCAAAACCCCGCGCCCGCAACGGTTTGAGCGGTTTGCGCGCAGGGCGGGAGCCCCTTGCGCAATGTTTGCGCGATATTTGCGAAACGCGGGCGCAAAGCGCGGGAAATGCCGAATTAACGGGCCTGCCTTGCGCCAAAACAAAAAGTGTGGTACAATAATCACGAAAATTTTGCGCAAATATTTGCGCTCCGGAGTGTTGAAAGCATGAAGCAAGTGACCATCAAGGACGTGGCCCGGGCGGCGGGCGTCTCCTATTCCACGGTGAGCCGCGCCATGTCCGGCAGCCCGGGCATCAGTGAGGCGACCCGCGAGCGCATCGTGCGGCTGTGCGAGGAGATGAACTACACGGCCAACGCCGTGGCGCGCTCCATGGTGATGAAGAGCACGAAGCTGATCGGCCTGATCGTCACGGATATCTCCAACCCCTTCATGTCGGAGCTGGCCTACTACATCGACGGACAGGCCCGCGCCCGGGGCTACAACATCGTGCTGTGCAATTCCCTGCGCAGCCTGGAGCAGGAGCGCAGCCTGTTCGAGCTGATGATCAGCCGCAAGGTGGACGGCGTGATCCTGCTGCCCGCGGAATCGGAGAGCTACAGCACGCTGGGCGCGCTGCTGCCGCGCATCCCCACCGTGTTCCTTGGGGAAAACCTGAAGGACGCGCCGGAGAGCTACGTGGCCGTGGACAACTATCGCGGGGCCTACATGGGCGTGGAGTACCTTTACAGGCTGGGGCACCGGCGGATACTGTACTTCGGCAAGCGCCGGGGCAGCAGCACCCACCAGCTGCGCAGCGACGGCTATCACGCCGCCTGCGAGGCCTACGGCCTGAAGCCGCGCTGCCTGAACAACACGTTCATGTCCACCTCCATCAAGTACGGCTACCAGCTGGCCCAGCAGCTGTTCGCCCAGCCGATGGACTACACCGCCATATTCGCCGCCACCGACACCAACGCCCTGGGCATCATCCAGGCGGCGGAGGAGCGGGGCATCCGCATCCCCGAGGACCTGTCGCTGCTGGGCTTTGACAACATCCGCGACGGCGCGCTGCCCCGCATCGGCCTGACCACGGTGGAGCAGCCCAAGAAGCTGCTGGCCTCGATGGCGGTGGATTCGCTGCTGGACAAGATCGAGAACGAGCAGTCCGGCTACGCCCACCGGATACTGACCCCCAGCGTGGTGGAGCGCAGCACCTGCCGGGCAATAGAGGAATGAACAATATAAAGCGCCCCCCCGGGCGGCATGCTGCTCGAGGGGGGCGCTTTTCTGACGGGACTTACCGCGCCTGTCGCTGGGCGATCAGGCGGGCCATCGTCTCGTACATGTGCTCCGGCTCGATGGGCTTGGACAGGTGGGCGTTCATGCCCGCCTGCAGCGAGCGCTCCACGTCCTCGTCGAACACGTTGGCCGTCATGGCGATGATGGGCACCGTCTTCGCGTCGGCCCGATCCAGGGCGCGTATGGCGCGGGTGGCGGACAGACCGTCCATCACCGGCATGCGCACGTCCATCAGCACGGCGTCGTAGTAGCCGACGGGGCTGTCCGAGAACATCTTCAGCGCGACCTCGCCGTTGACGGCGTGCTCGCTCTCGATGTCCTCCAGGTCCAGCAGGTCCTGCAGGATCTCGGCGTTCTGCTCCACGTCCTCGGCCATCAGCACCCTGCGGCCCGCCAGCGCGTTCTCCGCCGCCGGCTGGGGCGCTTCCTCCGCCTGCGCGGGCAGGCCGCCGGACTTCTTCAGCAGCACCGCGTGGATCTGCCGCAGCAGGCTGTCGGAGAACAGGGGCTTGGCCATGATGGCGTCCACGCCCTCGGTGTGGGCCTGCTCCTCGATGATGTCCCAGTTGTAGCCCGTCAGCATGACGACCGCGGTGCTGCCGCCGTCAAAGGCGCGCAGGCCGCGCACCAGCTCCACGCCGTTGAGGCCCGGCATCTTGTAGTCGGTGAGCACCAGCGGCCAGCCGTGCCCCTGGTCGTGGGCCGCGCGCAGTATGCGGATGGCCTCGAGCGGGTCGGTGCAGATCTCGGCGTCGATGCCCAGGCTGCGCAGCACCACCTGGGTGTGCTCGCAGGCGATCTCATCGTCGTCCACCACGAAGGCCCTCAGGCCCTCCGGCAGCGCCAGGTTGTGCTCCGCCTGGGCGCTGCGGCTGGAGGCCTTCAGCGTGACCGTCACGGTGAAGGTGGAGCCCACGCCCTTCTTGCTCTGCACGTCGATGTCGCCGTTCATCATTTCCACGAAGTTCTTGGTGATGGACATGCCCAGGCCGCTGCCGCCGTAGCGGTTGGTGTTGGTGGCGTCCTCCTGGGAGAAGGCCTCGAACAGCTTGGGGATGAACGCCTCGTCCATGCCCACGCCGGTGTCCTTCATGATAAAGCGAAGCGTGCACAGGCCCTCGAAGCGGGCGGTCTCTTCCACGGTGAGGCTGACCTCGCCGGGGGTGTCGGTGAACTTGACGGCGTTGCCCAGTATGTTGATCAGCACCTGCTTCAGCTTCATGTCGTCGCCGAAGTAGTAGTCGCACACGTTGCCCACGATCTGGCATTCATAGTGCAGGCCCTTGTCCTGGCACTGGCCGTTGATGATGATGTTGATCTGGTCAAGGAACTCCCTGAACGAGAATTCCTCGTTCTTCAGCACCATGCGGCCGGATTCGATGCGGCTCATGTCCAGTATGTCGTTGATCAGCCCCAGCAGGTGCCTGGCGCTGGCCCCGATCTTCTCCAGATGCTCCCGGGTGCGGGGGGTGAGCTCCGGGTCCCTCAGGGCGATGTTGTCCAGGCCGATGATGGCGTTCATCGGCGTGCGGATCTCGTGGCTCATGTTGGACAGAAAGCTGGTCTTGGCCCGGCTGCTCTCCTCGGCCAATATCTTTTCCACCTCGATCTGGCGCTCGCGCTTTTGCATTTGGGAATAGATATCCAGCAGGATCAGCAGCGCCACGACGATCAGCGCGATCTGTATGATGTTGCTTATGCCGAGGGAGCGATCGACGATGCCCAGCAGGCTGCGCAGCTCGTCCATGTTCGCGTTTGCGCCCCGCAGGGAATAGTGGATGTAGATGGGCCGCACCGAATCCTCTACCGAACCGGCCGCCGTCTGCCGCATCCAGACGCTGGAGGTGAATATGATCAGCCCCAGCAGCACAACCCACGCCACGATGGAGCGGCCCATGCGTCGCCGGCTGTCCCGGCACAGTAACACGCGGAACACCACGAAGCCCAGTATGCCCCAGGCGGCCAGGATCAGATAGGATTCGGTGGACAGGGTCTTGACCGAGGTCAGGTTCGGGATCAGGAATTCCAGGGCGAACAGCACCGAGACCACCAGGCCCATAAGCCCGATGGCCGCCATGCGCCTGTCGCCCGCCTGCCGCGCCGTCTTCCAGGCGCTGGCCGAGGTGAAGGCATAGGCGATGGTCGCGCCCACCGTGGTCACGTCCACGATCCAGCTGATGGCGGTCCGGCCGAAGAAGGGCAGCACCGCCGACACGGCCAGTATGCCCAGTATGGCGCGGCGGGGCACGTGATGCCCGTCCAGCGCGCCGATCCAGCTGCCCAGCATGCCGTCCTCGGACAGCGTGCGCAGCAGCCGGCTGAGGGCGATGGTGTTGCCCACCAGGCCCGTGAGTATCGCGCCAAGCGCGGCGATGCCCATCAGCGCCGAACCCGCGACGCCCAGCGCGTTCTGGGCTGCGAAGAAGGCGGGCTGGGAGGCGACGCCGGAATAGCGGTCCAGGCGGGCCACGTATTCGGTCCAGTCGGCGACGCCCTCGGGCTGTGCCGAAGCGGCCATCAGGCCCAGGGCGATGTAGGCCAGCGCTGCGGCCACAAGCGCCGCGGCCATCACGCCGAAGGCGCGCTTCATCGGGAACTTCGCCTCCGCGGCGGAGTGGGAGATGGATTCAAAGCCCACAAAGGCCCAGGGAGCCAGGGCGAAGATCGTGAACGTGCCGCCCGCGGCGCTGTGCTCCGGCGCGAAGGCGGGGGACAGGCTGGCCCCGGAGCCCGGGCGCAGTGCGGCCAGGAAGCATGCCAGCACGCCGCCCAGCAGCGCCAGCGCAGAGATGATCTGCACCCGCTGGGAAAGGCTGCGGCGCAGGCACACCAGCGCCGCCACCGCCAGCGAGGCCTCGGCCAGCAGGATCTCGCCCAGATAGATGTGGAAGCCCGCGATCTCGTACTCAAAGCCGAACTGGAACACATTGCCCAGCAGCGTGCGCGCGATCAGCGGCAGCGCCGTGGCGTTGGCCCAGATGATGGCGATGTAGGTCAGGATCAGGAACCACGCGCTCAGAAAGCCGTGGTCATAGCCGAAGCAGCGCTTGGTGTAGGTGTAGGTGCCGCCGCCGTCCGGAAAGCGGTTCATCAGATAGTGATAATTCGCGCCCAGGACCAGCATCACCAGCGCGCCGATGGCGATGCCCAGGGCCGTGCCCCCCGGGCCCGCGATGGGCAGGAAGGTGGTGCCGGGCATGACAAAGGCGCCCCAGCCCACGCTGCACCCGAATGCCAGCGCCCAAGCGCCGAGGGTAGTCAGGTAGGCGGGAGCCTTGCGGCCCTCCATGTTGCCGGACGACAGATTCATTTTGGATAACAGGCTCCTTTCTCCATCACGCGGCGAACGTTCAGTTCTGTGCGTACTGGGCGATGCCCTCCGCCGTCAGGCGGTACTGGTCGGCGATGCGCTCCAGCTTTTCGCGGACCTCGGCGTCGCTCATCGCGCGGGGATGGCCGGGGCGGTATTCCTCCGCGATCTCAGAGGCCATCTCCGACAGCCTGGCGAGCCCCAGGTTGCCGCAAACGCCCTTGGCGGCGTGGGCGGCCTCGAACAGCTCGATGGCGTCCATGGTTTTTCCGGCGTCCAGCAGCCGATCCACGACGCCGCCCTGCGCCAGCTTGCGGATGTGCTTGTCGATCAGCTTGTCCATGCGCAGCACGCGCAGCGCCTGGTCGTAATCCCCGCCGATGCTTTGATACAATTCCTGCAGTGTCATTCTTCCGGTCTCCTTTCAGAGCTCCGCTCCGCTTCGATCAGCCTCTCAAATTCCTCCGCAGGCAGTGGCCTGGAGAAGTAGAAGCCCTGCACCAGGTCGCAGCCGGCGTCCTTCAACAGCTTCAGCTGGCCCTCGCTCTCCACGCCCTCGGCCACCACGCGCAGCTTCAGGTATTTGGCGATATCCAGGATCAGCTTCACCAGCCGGAGGTCCGTTTCGCTGGATTCGATGTTGCGCACGAACTTCATGTCCATCTTCAGCACGTCGATGGGCATGTCGGACAGCATGTTCAGCGAGGAATAGCCGGAGCCGAAGTCGTCCATCTCGATCTCAAAGCCCAGCCGGCGCAGGTCGCGCACGACCTCCAGCAGGTCGTTGGCCTTTTCCGTGTAGGCCGATTCCGTGACCTCCAGCTTCAGGTCGCTGAACGTCAGACCGTTTTCCCGGATCAGCCGGGCAAGCCGGTCCACCAGCGTGGGGTCGAACACGTCGGCCCGGGACAGGTTCACCGACACGGGCAGCGTCACGCCGTACTTTTCCCGCCACCGGGCGACCTGGCGCGCCGCCTCCTGCCAGACGAAGTCGTCCACGATGCTGATCAGGCCGTTGCCCTCGAACAGCGGCACGAACTCCCCGGGGGCGATCATGCCCAGCTCCGGGTGTCGCCAGCGTATCAGCGCCTCTGCGCTGGACAGCCGGGGCGGATCGGACCGGATGTCGAACTTGGGCTGGTAGTATACCGTCAGCTGCTTTTGCGCCACCGCGCCGCGCAGGTCGTTCAGCAGGCGCTGGTTCAACAGCTCGCGCCGGCGCATATCCTCGTCGTAGATCATCACCGGGTTCTGATAGTCGCCCCGGGCCATGTTGCAGGCCGCCCGGGCCCCGTCGAACTGCAGCACCGGCTCCACGCCCTCCTGCCAGGGCTTCACGCCCATTCGCAGGTGGATCGAAACGTTGGGGGAGATGCCGTTTACCTTCCGCTGGAAGCGGGCCATCAGGGCGCTGTAGTCCTCCTGCTGCACGCAGTAGATGTCGAAGCGGTCCGCCTCGGTGCGGCTGGCGATGCCCTGGGTCTCGGCCAGGAAGGCGTGGATTTCGTTGCCGAGCAGCCGCAGCACATCGTCGCCGAACTCCCGCCCGTTGACGGCGTTGATCGTGTGGAACTGTTCGATGTTCATCACGATGGCGTCCATGCGCAGCTCCGGGGAGTATCTGAACAGCCGGTTGGCGTACTCAAAGAAGAAGTTGCGGTTGTACAGCAGGGTCAGCCGGTCGTGCTCGGCGGCGGAGATCAGCTGTCGGCCCTCGCTGAGCTCGATGATCCTGGCCACGCGGGCGATGATGACCTCGGGCACGTCGAAGGGCTTGGTGATGAAGTCCGAAGCGCCCATCTGCAGGGCCCGCAGCTCCGCGTTCTTTTCCGCGGTCAGCACGATCACGGGGATGTGCCGCAGCTGCTCGTCCGCCACCACGCGTTGAAGCACCTCAAAGCCGTCCATCACCGGCATCATCAGGTCCAGCAGCACGATGGACAGCCTGTCCGCGTGGGCCGTGATCTGCTCCAGCGCCTGCGCGCCGTTTTCGGCGTAGATGATCTCGTATTCATCCTCGAGGATGATGCCCAGCGCGTCCCGGTTGATCTCCTGATCATCCACGATCAGAACCAGCTTATGCCGTTGTATCTGCCTGGATTTGATCATTGCTGAGCGCCTCTTTTCTGCTGCGTTTCATGGATCCAGTGGCCCAGGGCGGCATAAAGCGCGTCCGCGTCCACGGGCTTGACCAGATGCGCGTTCATGCCCGCGGCCTTCGTCTGCTGCATATCGGTCTCGGCGCCGTTGGCCGTCAGCGCGATGATGGGGATGTCCTTCGCCTCCGCCCTGTCCAGGGCCCGTATCCGGCGCGCGGCCTCGATGCCGTCCATCACGGGCATGCGCAGGTCCATCAGGATCGCGTCGTAATAGCGCTCTTCGGACTGCCGGACCATATCCACGGCGACCTGGCCGTTCCCGGCGGTTTCGGTCTGCGCCTGCTCCAGCTCCAGAAGGTCGCAGACGATTTCGGCGTTTTCGGGCATGTCGTCCACAACCAGCACGCGGCGGCCTGCCAGGTTGGCCGAGCGGGCCGCGTCGCTGTCGCCGCCGCAGCCGCCGCAGCCGCTGCAGCACTCGCAGTTTCCGGTACAGGGCTTCTTTCCGGGCCCCGTGGGGGTCATTGGCAGGGCGATGGTGAAGGTGGAGCCCTCGCCCTCGCGGCTTTCGACCTCTATCCGGCCGCCCATCTGGGTGACGATGCTGTTGGCGATCGCCAGGCCCATGCCGCTGCCGCCGAAGCGGTTGGTGTAGCTGCCGTCCTCCTGGGCGAAGGGCTCCAGTATCCGGGGCAGGAAATCCGCGTCGATGCCGATGCCGGTATCCGACACGATGAAGCGGATCTCAGAGCAGACGCCCTGCGCCTTCGAGCAGGCGACGGAAAACCGCACGGTGCCCGGGGCGTCGGTGAACTTCACGGCGTTTTCAAGCAGGCACATCACCGCCTGCTTCAGGCGGGCGGCGTCGCCGGTATATTCCCGCGTGGCGCACTGGGCGAAGGAGGTCTGGTAGTCAAGGCCCTTTTTTTCACACTGCTCTGAAACGGTGGCATTGATTTGCTCCAGCGAATCCCGCAGGCTGAAAACCTCGGTATGCAGCGGCATTTCGCCCTGCTCGATCTGCTGCATTTCCAGTATGCCGTTGATGAGCCTGGAGAGATAGTGGGCGCTGTGGTCCAGCTTTTCCAGCTGTCCCCTGGCTTCCGCGGGCAGGCCGGGGTTCTTCATGGCCAGCGTGTTCATGCCCAGGATCACGTTCATGGGCGTGCGCATCTCATGGCTGACGCTGGCCAGGAAGCTGGACTTGGCGCGGCTGGCGTCCTCGGCGGCGATCAGCTCGGCCTCCAGGTGTTCGCTTTCCACGACGCGCTGGATGATGCTGCTCAGCAGCTTGTACATCACGAATACGAATACGCTGCCGCCAAGCAGTATGCCGGCGATGACGATATCCGGCTTCCCGAACAGGCCTACCATCAGGTAGCCCAGCAGGAAGCATACCAGCAGCACGATGGGAAGGTAGAGGATGCGGTCGCCGTGGCTCCAGGTCTTCATGCCGCGGATATAGCGGGCGAAGCGGATAAAGCCGAGAATGTTGTAGACCATCAGGGCGCTTCCCAGGTACACCATGGCATAAATCACCCAATGCATTTCCGCGGCCTCCTTCCCGTGCATATTTTACCAATTTAGCTATATTTTATCATATAAATGGAGCAATAGCAACATGGACCGACAAAAGAACCGCACAAAAAATCCCATGCCGGAAGGGCATGGGAGAGGGGAAAACGGGCTTATCTGGCCAAAAGGCCCCGGACGACCGTGGCCACGTCGCAGATGTCGGAGATCACATAGTCCGGGGTCAGGTCGGTTTCCACCAGGGAATCCTTGTCCCGGGTCAGCTTGGAGCCGATCTGTATCGCACAGGCGAAGCCCGCGCGCTTGGAGCCCACCACGTCCCGGGACAGGGTGTCGCCCACGTATACGCACTCCTCCGGGCGGGA
>JBGUQG010000145.1:0-21085 GCA_045130815.1 Christensenellales bacterium | reverse complement strand
ATTCTCGCTTCGTCCAAGCGTTTAACTCTTAGAATTCTGACTTATCTCTCGTCTTTGTCTGTATCGTTTTCAAGGTTCGCGCGCTGCCCTCGTTCGTGACAGCTTGCATAGTATATCAAACCGGGTTTATAATGTCAATGACAGATTCTGTTAATTACCTCAACATAACCGATATTGCTCGATTTCCGTCGAATTCAGCGCAGTATCGGCTGCAGCTGGCGGCCCTGCAGCGCGCTTTCCACCGCTTCCGGCAGCAGCTCGAAGCGGGCCACCAGGGAATTGGGCTTGCCCACGGGGTCGTCCTGGCCGAAGGGCACGAACCAGATGTTGCGCATGGCCAGCAGCTGCCCCAGGCTCCTGGCGTTTTGGGCCAGGGCGTCGTTGCTGGAGGGGGCGAGCACCAGGGGCCTGCCGTTGCGCAGATGGGACTTCGCCGCCAGCGTGACCGGCGTGTCCGCGATGCCGTTTGCCAGCTTGGCCAGCGTGTTGCCGGTGCAGGGCGCGATCACCAGCGCGTCCAACAGCTTCTTAGGCCCTATGGGCTCCACCTGCTCAAGCGCCGTCAGCGGGCTGGCGCCGGTGATCTCCTTCAGCGTCTGCGCGACCTCCGATGCCGCGTAAAAGCGGGTGTCGGTCCGGGCTGCGTTGAAGGACAGTATGGCCGTGAGCGTCGCGCCTTCCCGCTTCAGCGCGCGCCAGGCCTCGAACACGGCCCTGAAGGTGCAGAAGGAGCCGGTCATCGCGCAGCCGATCCGCTTTCCGTACAGCTCACTCATGTCAAAGCGCCTCCTTCCCATGCCGGGCCATGGCAGAAAGCAGCGCCTGCGCCGCGCTCTGGGGACAGTAGCGCCCCGGCAGCCCCGGCTCCCGCCAAGCCCGGAGCCCCAGCGCCCAGGCGGCGTGCAGGTCGATGCCGTAGGGCGGGCTGGCCAGGTCGATCAGCATGGCATCCCGGTCCGCGCCGGACAGCGCGGCGGCGTCCAGCACCAGCTGCGGCGCTGTGTTGAAGATCAGCCCATGGCCGGGCAGCGCCGCGCCGACCCGGGCCGTATCCACCGCCTCGGCCCCGCGCTCGGCGGCCCGCAGGCGGTTCGCCGGGGTGTGGGAGGCCACGGTCACCCGGGCGTTCAGGGCCACCAGCAGCTCGGTGAGCGCCTGGCCGACGCGGCCCCAGCCGATCACCATGCAGCCCATGCCCCGCAGGCACCGGCTGCTCGCGCGCATTGCCGAGGACACCGCGCCCTCGGCGGTCAGCCGCGCGTTTTCCACAAGCAGCGCCTCGTCCGCCCACAGGTCCGCCAGCCGTCCGTCCTTCACGTGGGGATGCAGCGGCCCGCAGGCAAATACCCTGGCGTCCCGGGGCGCGAAGGCCATGATCTCCTCGGTGGTCATACCCGCGCCCCTGAATCTGGGCGGATCGTTCACCACCACGTTCTTCGCCCCCTGCAGCATCGCCTGCCAGTCAGCCGCCGTCTCCCTGTGAGGTCCCTTCCCCAGCGTGCCGACGCTGTGGCCCCGCTCCGACAACAGCCGCGCCAGATGTGAAAACCGGTCGTCGCCGCCGATGATGACGTAATCCATACCGACCCTCTCCTTTCCGTTTCGCCCCATACTACGGCGAAGGCGGCAAAAGGGTGCGGATATGAAAACAGGGCGACATTTCAAATTGAAACGCCGCCGGGACGCGGGTATAATGATGTCAGCAGCTACCAAGGAGGAATCACAATGAAGGAATACTACAGCATCAACGAGCTGGCGATGATCACCAGCCTGACCACGCGCACTCTGCGCAACCACCTGCGCCTGGGCACGCTGACCGGCCAGAAGGCGGACGGCGCGTGGCGCTTCACCCCGGAGGACGTGGACGCCTTCATGGCCAATCCCGCGGTGCGCCAGAGCATCCAGGCCAACCACAGCGCGGTGGTGTTCGACTTCCTTTCAGACACGGCGAAGCGGCGGAGCCGCGCCTGCGTGATCCTGGACTACGCCGTGGACATCGGGGAGGCAGCCCGGATCACCCAATTCTACTGCGACCGGGTGAACGCCGCTCACGACGTGGAGCTGCGGATCAACCGGCACCGGGGCGTGACCCGGGTGATCCTGTCCGGCGGCGAGGACACTGTGGCGGATATCATGAGGAGCTATTATGTGAAAGATCCCAAAATCAAGGGGACGGTTCTCTGTGTGGAATCACACAGAGAACCGTCCCCTTGATTTTGGTCAACCCGCCTGGGCGGAGCGCACCGGCAGCCGCAGCGTGAACACGCTGCCCTTGCCGGGGGTGGAGCGGGCGGTCAGCGCGCCGCCCATCTTCGCGGCCAACTCCCGGGCGATGGACAGGCCATAGCCGTGGCCGCCGTCGGTTTCGCCCCGCAGGAACACATAGGGCAGCCGCTCCGGCGCGATGCCGGGGCCGCCGTCCGCCACGGTGACTTCCACGGAATCCCCCATCGCCCGCCAGCCCACGCGGATCCTGCCGCCGGCGGGGGTAAAGCGCAGGGCGTTGGAGATCAGGTTCAGCAGCACGCGGCACAGCATGTCCTCGTCCAGGGCCATGCTCAGCGCCGCCACGTTGCCGCCGCAGCGCAGGGACACGCCCAGCTGGCGGGCATAGGGTCGGCAGTTGACGCACAGCCTGCGCACGCAGGCCACCAGGTCCGCGTTCACCGGGCGGGGCGTCTGGGCGGCCATCGCCCTGCCGCAGCCCTCCAGCGCGCCTTCCAGCAGCCGCTTCATGTGCTCGGCGGATTCCAGCAGCATGTCGATGTAGGCTCCGGGGTCCAGGGTCGGGTCGTCCAGGGACAGCCGCAGCATCTGGGCGCTGGAGCAGATCAGCTGCAGCGGCATGCGCAGGTCGTGGGCCAGCTCGACGCCGTTGATCAACATAAAAATCACCTTCCCGCATGTGTGTACCACTATATATGCGGAAAGGTGGTTTTTATGTCAGGCAGATCGTCGACCGGGAAAGAATATCCTTCGCTGCGCTCAGGATGACAGCTTCGCCCGGGACGACAGGGCGGACATTCGCGCCTCAACCCAGGCTCTTGAGGGCCAGGAAGATCAGCTCGTCGGCCTTCTCGGTCTGCCCGGCGAAGCGGGAAACGGCCTTCGCGGCCTCGGAGGCGCTGTAGCCCAGGGCCACCAGCGCGGCCACGGCCTCGCCCTCCGGCCCCGCGGAGGCGGCCTTCGGGGAGATGCCCGCGGCGCTGCCGGTCAGCTGGCTGTCCTCCACCTTGTCCTTCAGCTCCAGCACCAGGCGCTGGGCGGTCTTCTTGCCGATGCCCGGTACCCGGGTCAGCGCGTTGGCGTCGCCGGACACCAGCGCCAGGGACAGGTCCCGCACGCTCATCGCAGACAGGATCTGCAGCGCGGTGCGGCTGCCGACGCCGCTGACGCCCTTCAGTCGCTCGTACATGCCCTTTTCCTCGCGGCTGTAAAAGCCGAACAGCTCCATGGCGTCCTCGCGCACGTTCAGCACGCTGTACAGCTTCATCCGCCCGCCCACGGCGGGGGCCATGGACAGCGTCGCCCCGCTGACGTACAGCAGGTAGCCCACGCCGTTCACGTCCAGCACGATGCTGTCCGCGGTCTTCTCCGCGACGATGCCGTCAAAATGGGCAAACATGGCAGTCCTCCTGTGGGGCTATTGAATCTTGAACATCTTCTTCATGTTCATGGAATTGGCGTGGGTCAGCGCCACGGCCAGCGCGTCGGCGGCGTCGTCGGGCCGGGCGATCTCCCGCATGTTCAGCAGCGTCTTCACCATCATCTGCACCTGGTGCTTGTCCGCGCCGCCCCAGCCGGTGACGGCCTGCTTGATCTGCATTGGGGTGTACTCATACAGATCGCCGGTGCGCTGCACCACGGCCAGCAGCGCCACGCCGCGGGCGTGGGCCACCGCGATGCCGGTGGTGATGTTCTTGGAGAAGAACAGCTCCTCAAAGGCCACCTCGTCCGGCTGATAGATGTCCAGCAGCTGGTTCATGCCCTGGTAGATGGCCCGCAGTCGCTGGGGCATGGGCTGGCCCGCCGGGGTGGTCAGCGTGCCGAACTGGATCAGCCGGCGCTTGTCATTGTTGACCTCGATCACCCCGTAGCCCAGCGTGGCCAGGCCGGGGTCGATGCCCAGTATGATCATGGTCTCTTCCGTCCGTCAGGGCACGTAGTAGATCACCTGGGTCAGCCTGGAGGACTTCGCCGTCAGCTTCATCGCATGGGCGCTGTCGCCGCTATTGAGGTAAACGCAGGAGGTGACGCCCTTTTTCGTGCTCTTTTTGGCCTGCTTCCAACCCTGCTTCTTCAGCTTTGTGGCGGCGGTGGAAAGCTTCATGCCCGGATACACGCCGAACAGGCGGTACTTGCCCTTGCCCGCGTACAGCGTGATGTTCTTGATGCGCTTCAGCGAGTTGCGCACCACGCGGAAGCAGCCGTTGTCATAGCGCTTTTTGACATATTTCAGCTCGTTCGCCAGGTCCTTGTTGGCCTGCTTCACGGTCTTGCCCATCAGGGTGCGGATCTCCTGCTTGGCGTTCTTTTCGGCAACCGTGACCTTGATCTTCACCACGCTGGAGTCGACGCTGTTGGTCAGCGTGACGGTGGCCTTACCCTTGGCCAGGCCCTTGATGACCAGGCCGGTGTCGTAGCCATCCCACTTCTTGGTTAGCTTACAATCGGCGACCAAGGAATTGTCCAACGCAAACTTAAATCCACCGGAATGCGGGAAGGTCAGCGTGACCTCCGTCTCTTCGCCCACGACCAGCCGGACGTCCGTCCTGTCCGCGGTCAATGCGGGCGCGGCCAGCGCCGAGGGGGCCGCCACGGGCAGCGCCACGCAGGCCATCAGCACCAGGCACAATACGGCAACGATACGATTCCAATGTTTCACAGGTATACCCCTCCTTCCAATACGGTTCCATTTTATCCCTTCGGGCGGGGAAAGTCAATGGATATCACAGAGGTTTGACACATTGACAACGTGCGAAGGGGCGTGCTATAGTGGAAACGGAGGGATTGTATGAATTGTGACGCGATACTGCGGGCGCGGGCCCTGATCGGCCCGTTGACGCCGATGATCACCGACTGCGGCGCGCTGTGCGGCGCGGCCTGCTGCAGGCCGGACGAGGACGGCCAGGGCGGCGTGTACCTGTTCCCCGGCGAGGAGGAATTGCTGGCGGACTGCGGCTGGGGGCGCGTGGCGCCCGACGGCTTCGCGCCGATGCTGGTGTGCGACGGCCCCTGCGACAGGGCGCGCCGACCGCTGGCCTGTCGGATCTTCCCGCTGACCCCCGTTCGCGGAAGGGACGGCCTGTGGACCGTGCGCATGGACGCGCGCGCCCGGGCGATGTGCCCGCTGGCCGGTCGGGGCCTGAAGGCGCTGGACCCCCGCTTCCCCCGGGCCGTGCGGGACGCGCTGCGCCTGGTCGCCGCCGAAGATGGGGGCGACGCCTTCCTGGATAAGTGGCTTTCGCTGGAGGAGGCCTGGCGCAAGCCCCTCTGGTAGCCCGTCCCGCCCCGGCTCCCATTAAAATATGGTTTTGCTATGGTAATTGTCCGGCGGATGTGCTATAATATATCTGTATTACCATTATTATCGCACAGGAGTGTGACGCGCTTGAAGCATCTGGAGGCGTTTTTGAGCGCCATGCAGGCGGACGCGGCGCTGATCCACCGGCCCGAAAACCTGCGCTGGCTGGCCGGGTACAGCGGCGAGGGGTGCCTGTTCATCTGCGACAAGGCCCACGTGATCCTCACCGATTTCCGGTACCTGGAGCAGGTCCGGCGGCAATCGCCGGACTGGGAGCTGCGGCAGGTCGAGCGCGGCGCGCAATACCCGGCGCTGATCGCCGAGCTGGTCCGGGAGCACCGCGCCGGGAAGGTGCTGGTGGAGACCGACTATCTGACCTACGACGATTACCAGGGCATCGCCTCGGCGCTTGAGGGCGTGGAGCTTGCCCCGATGGCGGGCCTGCCCGAGAAGCTGCGTCAGATCAAGGACGCGGCGGAGCTGGAATCCATCCGGCGGGCGGCGGCCATCGCCAGCGACGCCTTCATGAACATACTGCCCAGCATCCACGCGGGCATGACGGAGCGGCAGGTCCAGCGGGTGCTGGAATTCGAGATGCTGGAGCTGGGCAGCGAGGGCGTGGCCTTTGACACCATCGCCGCCTCCGGCCCCAACGGCGCGCTGCCCCACGCCCAGCCCTCGGACCGGGTGATCGAAAACGGCGAGCTGCTGACGCTGGATTTCGGCGCGACGGTGAACGGCTATCGCTCGGACATGACCCGCACGGTGGGCTTCGGCAGGATCACCGGCCAGCTGCGCCAGATCTACGAGACGGTGCGCATGGCCCAGCAGCTGGGCCTGGACGCGCTGGCCGTGGGCAAGGCCTGCGGCGACGTGGACAAGGTGGCCCGCGACTACATCGACGCCCGCTTCCCCGGCAGCTTCGGCCACAGCCTGGGCCACGGCGTCGGCCTGTACATTCACGAACAGCCCCGGGTCAGCTCCGGAAGCACGGCCGTGCTGCAGCCCGGCCACGTGGTGACGGTGGAGCCCGGCGTATATATTCCCGGTTTGGGCGGATGCCGGATTGAGGATACGGTGATTATGACTGCGGACGGCGTGATCAACACCATCGCCGCGCCGAAGCATCTGATCGAGCTGTAATACCAACCTAAACTACTATTTGAGGAGGCAACATCCCCATGATCAACGCAAGCGATTTCAGAAACGGCGTCACCTTTGAGATGGACAACGGCGTTTGGACCATCGTTTCCTTCCTGCACGTGAAGCCGGGCAAGGGCGCGGCCTTCGTGCGCACGAAGCTGAAGAACGTCGTCACCGGCGCGGTCATCGAGCGCACCTTCAACCCCACTGAAAAGTTCCCCAAGGCCTATATCGAGACCAAGGAGATGCAGTACACCTACAACGACGGTGATTTCTATCACTTCATGGACCTGGAGACCTACGACGACCTGCCGCTGTCCCATGAGCAGGTGGAGGACGCCATGCCCTTCGTGAAGGAAAACACCAACGTGACCGTGCGCTTCTTCAAGGGCGCGCCCTTCAGCGTGCAGCCGCCGAACTTCGTGGAGCTGCAGGTGACCAACACCGAGCCCGGCTTCAAGGGCGATACCGCCGCGAACACCACCAAGCCCGCCACCTTCGAGACCGGCCTGGTGCTGCAGGTGCCGCTGTTCATCGAGACCGGCGAGGTGCTGAAGATCGACACCCGCGACGGCGGCGAATACCTGGGCCGCGCCTGATTCGGGCCGTCCGGTTCAGCAGGCCGATGGATATGATCACCCATCGGCCTTGTTGTTTCCCCGCCGGCGAATAAGCGCCGGCGCGCCAAGCTATAATGATACCGGTATGGGAGGTGTGGCAATGGAGAATCTCGGCAAGAAGGTCGGCTATCTGAAGGGCCTGATGGAGGGCGCGGCGATCGACACCGACAGCGCCAACGGCAAGCTGATGGCGGCGATCGTGGAGCTGCTGGGCGATCTTTCCGATCGCGTGGAGGCCATCGACGAATCGCTGGAGGACCTGAACGACTATGTGGAGAGCATCGACGAGGACCTGACGGAGCTGGAGGGCGCCCGGGAGGACGAGCTGGACGACATCTTCGGCGACGACGACGAGGACGACGAGGACGAGGACTTCGACGACATGCTGTTCGACGACGGCGAGGACAAGCTGCACCTGCTGCGGCCCGCCCAGTCCGGCGCGCCGGAGGAGGAGTCGCTGGCGGGCAACCTGTGCCCCAAGTGCAGCCGGATGTTCTTCACATCATTAAAGGACGAGGATGGCGCAGAATACCTGTGCCCCCACTGCGGCGAGAGGGTGCGGCCCGTGGCGCTGACCCCGGACAACGCCCCCATCGCCCGGCCCGTGGACGGGGAATAATACTCTATGCATCACATCGCCCCCGGCGACCCAACGGTCGCCGGGGGCGATGCTGATTTACAGGGGCTTTTCGTCGTCCTCGATCAATTCGTACCCGACCCACACCTTGTAGCTGTTGCCGTCGAAGCTGTATTGCAGCAGGGCGCGGCCCTTGCGCTTGTCCAGCTTGATGATCTCGCCCTCGAAGCCGCCCAGCATGCTCTTGGCCAGGCGGACGCGGTCGCCCTCCTTATAGGTCTTCATGATGCCGATGGTGCCGTTCTGGGCGTACAGCATCTCCGCAAAGCTCCTGTCATTGCCGGTCAGCCGGTAGTCGTCCTCCCGCTGGCCCAGGTAGCGGCCCACGCCCTCCATCATGCGGATCTCCCGGAACTGGGTGATGGGCTGCTCGGCGTACACGAACACATAGCCGGGCAGGTAGGGCTTGACCTCCTCCAGACAGACGCCCTTGACCCACTTGCGCTGCACGATCCTGGGCGAATAGGCGGTGTAGCCGAACTTTTGTCGGATGGCGGAGGCGATCGTCTCGCACTTCACCGTAACGCAGAATATGCAATAGCAGTACACGGCCCCGCCCCCTTTTCTCAAGTGGTCTCCTATCATTATAATTCATGGCGGCGGAATTGTCAAAACACCCGGAAGGCGCGGTTTCCATGCATTTCATTGTTGACGCAAAGTTAAATCCATGGTATTATATATGTACTTATTATAATGTCACCAATTGGATTGGAGGGAGCGCATTTGACCATAGCCGATATGGTAACCATTCTGAACGCCAAGGTGCTTCGCGGGGCAGACAAGCTGGACACGCCGGTCTATACGGCCTGCTGTTCCGACCTGATGAGCGACGTGTTGGCCTTCGTGGATGAAAAGACCGTACTGATCACCGGATTGACCAATCCCCATGTCGTGCGCACGAGCGAGATGCTGGATCTGAAGTGCCTGGTGTTCGTGCGCGGCAAGATCCCCACCGAGGACATTCTCGACAACGCGGACGAGCAGGGGCTCGTGGTCATCACCTCCAAGCTGACGGCCTTCAGCGCCTGCGGCCTGCTGTATGACGCGGGTCTGCGCGGCGTGCCCGTGCCCACGGCCTGGGACGCAGAGGAATAGCCATGGAAGAACTATTCAGCATCAGTTATCCCGTCGCGGCGGCAGACTACGCCAGCGCGGGCAAGGCGAGCACCGATATCAAGCGCCGACTGAAGCAGCTGGGCGTGGGCGGCGACGTGTTGCGGCGCGTGGCTGTGGCGTCCTATGAGGTGGAGCTGAACCTGGTCATCCACTCCCAGGGCGGCGAGCTGACCCTGAAGATCTTCCCGGATGCCGCGCAGCTGATCTCCGCGGACGTCGGCCCGGGCATACCGGACCTGGAAATGGCCATGCGCGAGGGATACTCCACCGCCAACGACGAGGCGCGCTCCCTCGGCTTCGGGGCGGGCATGGGCCTGCCCAACATGAAACGCAACGCCGATGAGTTCGACATCACCAGCGCGCCGGGCAAGGGCACGACCATCACCATGCTGTTCAGGCTTCAGCAATAGCCGGCCTGTTCCATTCAAGAAAGGTGACAAGAGATAATATCATGTACGAAAACACACGCTATCATTCCGTGCGCCTGGACAAGGATCTGTGCAAGGGCTGTACCAACTGTCTGACCCACTGTCCCACCGCGGCCATTCGCGTGCGCGGCGGAAGGGCCCACATACTGGACAACCTGTGCATCGACTGCGGCGAGTGCATCCGCATCTGCGATTACCACGCCAAGGTCGCCTTCACCGACGTCATGGACAACATCAAGGCCTACAAGTATTCGATCGCGCTGCCGGCGCCATCGCTGTACGGCCAGTTCAGAGACCTACCCCGACCCGAGTACGTGCTGGAAGCGCTGAAAAAGGTCGGCTTTGACGATGTGTTTGAGGTGGCCGTCGGCGCGGACATCGTCACCCGGGCCATCCGCGAAAAGCTGCGGGATCCGAACCAGCCCAAGCCCCTGATCTCCTCCGCCTGTCCGACGGTGGTGCGCCTGATCCAGGTGCGCTTTCCGGAGCTGATCAAGAACATCGTGGACATCCGCCAGCCGATGGAGGTGGCCGCCTCCGTGGCCCGGGCCGAATTCTGCAAAAAGCGGGGCTGCGACCCGGAGGACGTGGGCTGCTTCTTTATCACGCCCTGTCCGGCGAAAATGACCGCCATCCGCACGCCCATCGGCCAGAAGAAATCCGAGCTGGACGGCGCCATTTCCATGATGGAGATCTACGGGCTGCTGGTGCCCCACATCAACGAGATGCTCTCGGACACCGAATACCACCTGGCCACGGGCTACGGGGTGGCCTGGTCCACCTCCAACGGCGAGGCCAACGCCATCTGTCCGGACAACAGCCTGTCGGTGGACGGCATCAACAACGTCATCCGCGTGCTGGAGGAGGTGGAGAACAACAAGCTCTCCGACCTGATCTACCTCGAGGGCAACGCCTGCGTGGGCGGCTGCGTGGGCGGCCCGCTGACCTTTGAAAACAGCTACGTGGCCAAGAACACCATCCGCAAGATGGTGCAGCGCATGCCGCCGACCCACCCCGACAAGGCGGTCAAGAGCTCGACGCTGAACAAGTATCCCACGAAGAACGACCTGCCCTTCGAGCCCAACGACGCCGACAAGCTGGATGACAACATGGTCGAGGCGCTGCGCAAGATGAACCGCATGAACGAGATCATCAAGCGCCTGCCCGGCTATGACTGCGGCTCCTGCGGCTCGCCCACCTGCGCCACCTTCGCCGAGGACATCGTGCGCGGCTTCGCCACGGAGATGGACTGCGTCCACCTGCTGCGCGAGCGCCTGAAGGTGATGGCGGAGGACATGGTGGAGCTGGCCCAGTCCCGGCGCGAATAGCGCCCCGGGGCACGGACGACAAACCCCAGGAAGGAAGGTATTGCGCTATGAATGTTTCCGAACTCTGCACCCTCATCGAGGCCACCAATCAGACCGGGTCCGTTTCCATGGACCGGGAGGTGCTGTGCGGCTATGTGTGCGACCTGCTCAGCTGGGTCATGGCCCACGGCGAGGAGGGCATGGCGTGGGTCACCGTGCAGACCCACCTGAACGTGATCGCGGTCGCCGCGCTGGCGGACATGGCCTGCGTGATCCTGCCGGAGGGCATCACCATGGAGCAGGATGTGCTGGACAAGGCGAACGCCGAGGGCATGTGCGTGCTGACCTCGAAGCTGACCGCCTATGAGATCTGCGGCCGCCTGTCGGCACAGGGCATTCCGGCCCACGGATAAGCCATGGTAAAGCTGTTTAGCGACCTGCACATGCATTCCTGCCTGTCGCCCTGCGGCAGCGACGATATGACGCCGGCCAACCTGTGCGGCATGGCCATGCTCAAGGGCCTGCAGATGATCGCGCTGACAGACCACAACACCGCCCGCAACCTGCCCGCGGCCCAGGCCTGCTGCGACGCCTATGGGCTTTTGCTGATCCCCGGCATGGAGATCACCACCCGCGAGGAGGTCCACCTGCTGGGCTACTTCCCCACGGTGCAGATCGCCCTGGAGTTCAGCGAGTTTTTGCGCGGGCATATGCCGAGCAAGAAGAACAAGCCCTCGTTCTTCGGCAACCAGCTGGTCATGGACGAGGACGACAATGTCATCGCCGAGGAGGACGAGCTGCTCATCGGCGCTTCCGATCTGTCGCTGGAGGCGCTGGTCAGGCTGATCCGCGAGGCGCAGGGCGTGCCCGTGCCGGCCCACATCAACCGGGGCTCCAACGGTCTGTTGATCAACCTGGGCTTTGTGCCGGAGGATCTGAACCTGACGGCGGTGGAGGTCTGGCGCGGCCTGCCCTGCCCCCACACGCCCCAGGAGGGCCGCGTGGTGCTGCACTCGTCAGACGCCCACTACCTGGGCGACATCATGGAGGCGGAGGTCAGCGTGGAGCTGCCGGAGCGCTCGGTGGAGGCGTTTCTCGATTATCTTCGACAGGGCAGACCTGTGCAACCTGTCGAGCGAACAAAAAATATGTAAACTCATTTACAAGTAATTCTGCGCATGTTATAATGTCCTGAGAACCTGTGAGCCTCGCTCATGAAGATAAAAGGAGGTATTGACACCAGTATGGATGACGAAAGGACGAAGTTTGCAGAGCTCGAAAAGCTCATTGCAGAACACAAGGACCAGAAGGGTGCGTTAATGCCCGTCCTGCAGGGTGCGCAGGCCATTTTCGGCTGCGTGTCCGAGGACGTGCAGAAGGCCATCGCGGAGGGCCTGGGCGTTACCCTGGCCGAGGTGTACGGCGTAGCGACCTTCTACGCCCAGTTCTCCCTCCATCCGAAGGGAAAATACCTGATCAGCGTCTGTCTTGGCACGGCCTGCTATGTCAAGGGCAGCCAGAGCGTCCTGGACAAGCTGAGCGAGGTATTGGATGTGCCGGTGGGCGGCACCACGCCCGACGGAAAGTTCACCCTTGAGGCGACCCGCTGCCTGGGCGCCTGCGGTCTTGCCCCGGTCATGATGATCAACGGCCAGGTGTACGGACGCCTGACGCCAGACGCGATTCCCGGCATCATCGACAAGTACAGGAACGACGACGGTGAGGTTGCGTGAAGGAAATAGCCCTGCATCTGCTGGATATCGTCCAAAACAGCGTTAAGGCCGGGGCGGCGCACGTCGGCATCGACTTTGCGCTGGACGCGGACGGAACGCTGCGCATGAGCGTGCGCGACGATGGCTGCGGCATGTCGCCGGAGTTCGTCGAGCGCGTTCGCAGCCCCTTTGTCACCACGCGCACGACGCGCAAGGTGGGGCTGGGGATCCCGCTTTTGATGCAGAACGCCATGCAATCCGGCGGCGGCGTGCAGATCGAAAGCGAATTGGGCAAGGGCACGACCATCACGGCCACGTTCCTGACCCGCTCCATCGACTGTCTGCCGCTGGGCGACCTGGCCTCCACGATGGCGACGATCATCATGGGAAGCCCGGACGCGCCGGAGTTTTCACTGCACTGCGCATCCCCCCAGGGGGAGATGGACTTCACCACCGAACAGATCCGGCCCGCGCTGGACGGCGTGTCCCTTTCAGAGCCGGCGGTGGTTCAGTGGATACAGGAATCCCTGCAGGAAGAAATAGAACCTATATTAGGAGGAATCATGTCATGAAATCATTGGCGGAGCTGGAGGCCATTCGCAAGGCGACGCTCTCCAGAATCAACGTACGCACCGAGGAAAAGGGCGAAACCACCCGCGTGGTCATCGGCATGGCCACCTGCGGCATCGCGGCGGGCGCCCGCCCGGTAATGCTGGCCTTCATGGATGAGATCCAAAAGCGTCAGCTGGCCCACGTCACCGTATCCCAGACCGGCTGCGTCGGCATGTGCCGCCTGGAGCCGATGGTGGATGTCATCGTGCCCGGCCAGGAAAAGGTCACCTATGTGCACGTGAAGCCCGACATGGTGCCGCGCATCGTCGCCGAGCACGTTGTCAACGGCCGTCCCGTGCAGGAATATACCATTGGCGCTGCTGAAAACGCTTGATCGGAGGAATAGAGAGGCATGGATATTTATCGCGCACACGTGCTCGTCTGCGGTGGTACGGGATGTTCTTCTTCCGGTTCCGCCAAGCTGATCGAGCTGTTTGAGCAGAAAATCGAAGAGTATGGCCTGGCCAAGGAAGTCAAGGTCATCCGCACCGGCTGCTTCGGCCTTTGCGAGGCCGGCCCCGTCGTCATCGTGTATCCCGACGGCACCTTCTACAGCCGTGTAAAGGCCGAAAACGTGGAAGAGATCGTCAGCGAGCATCTGCTGAAGGGCCGCAAGGTCGAGCACCTGGTGTACACCGACCACGCCACCCACGAGCAGAACTCCGAAAAGGCGCTGGAGGATATCAACTTCTACAAGCATCAGCACCGCATCGCGCTGCGCAACTGCGGCGTGATCGATCCTGAAAACATCGACGAGTACCTGGCCATGGACGGCTATCGCGCGCTGGAGAAGGCGCTGATCACCATGACCCGCGAGCAGGTCATCGACGAGATCCTGAAGTCCGGCCTGCGCGGCCGCGGCGGCGCGGGCTTCCCCACCGGCATGAAGTGGAAGTTCGCCTACAACAGCGTCAATGACCAGAAGTACGTGGCCTGCAACGCCGACGAGGGCGACCCGGGCGCGTTCATGGACCGCTCCATCCTCGAGGGCGACCCCCACGCCGTCATCGAGGCCATGGCCATCGCCGGCTATGCCATCGGCGCCAGCGAGGGCTACATCTACGTCCGCGCAGAGTATCCCATCGCGGTCAAGCGCCTGCAGGTGGCCATCAAGCAGGCCGAGGAATACGGCCTGCTGGGCGACAACATCTTTGAGACCGGCTTCAACTTCCATCTGTTCATCCGCCTGGGCGCCGGCGCCTTCGTCTGCGGCGAGGAAACCGCCCTGATGCACTCCATCGAGGGCAAGCGCGGCGAGCCCACCACCCGCCCGCCCTTCCCGGCGGTCAAGGGCCTGTTTGAAAAGCCCACCATGCTGAACAACGTGGAAACCTATGCCAATGTGGCCCAGATCATACTGCACGGCGCGGATTGGTACAACGCCATCGGCACCGAGAAGTCCAAGGGCACGAAGGTGTTCGCGCTGGGCGGCAAGATCAACAACACCGGCCTGGTCGAGGTTCCCATGGGCACCACCCTGCGCACCGTCATCTACGACGTCGGCGGCGGCTGTCCCAACGGCAAGAAGTTCAAGGCCGTGCAGACCGGCGGTCCCTCCGGCGGCTGCCTGCCCGAATCCCTGCTGGATACCCCCGTTGATTACGAAAACCTGATCGCGGCGGGCTCCATGATGGGCTCCGGCGGCATGATCGTCATGGACGAGGACAACTGCATGGTGGACATCGCCCGCTTCTACATGGACTTCATCGTGGACGAGTCCTGCGGCAAGTGCACCCCCTGCCGCGTCGGCACCAAGCGCATGCTGGAGATCCTGCAGCGCATCGTCGACGGCAAGGGCGAGGAGGGCGACATCGAGAAGCTGGAGGATCTGGCCAAGACCATCAAGAACACCGCCCTGTGCGGCCTGGGCCAGACCGCGGCCAATCCCGTGCTTTCCACGCTGCGCTTCTTCCGCGACGAATACGAAGCGCACATCAAGGAAAAGCGCTGCCCCGCGCATCACTGCAAGAACCTGCTGCAGTACAAGATCACCGACAAGTGCAAGGGCTGCACGGCCTGTGCGCGCGCATGTCCCGCCGGCGCGATCTCCGGCGAGATCAAGAAGCAGCACAGCATTGATCCCAAGAAGTGCCTGAAGTGCGGCGCGTGCATGGAGAAGTGCCGCTTCGGCGCCATCATCAAAGAATAATCGTGCGGAGGATTGAGCAATGGAAAATATGATCACCCTGACGATTGACGGCATCGAAGTTCAGGCTCCCCAGGGTTCAACCGTTCTGGAGGCCGCCCGGCTGGCCGGCATTCGCATTCCCACACTTTGCTTCCTGAAGGGCATCAACGAGATCGGCGCGTGCCGCATGTGCGTGGTGGACTCCGGCGCCCGTTCGCTGCAGGCTGCCTGCGTGCTGCCCGCCGCCCAGGGCATGAAGGTCAAGACCAACACGCCCGAGATCCGCGAGTATCGCAAGAACATCCTCGAGCTGCTGCTCTCCACCCATGAAAAGAAGTGCCTGAGCTGCGTGCGCAGCCAGAACTGCGAGCTGCAGGCCCTGTGCAAGGAAATGGGCGTCGAGAACGGCGACAAGTTCGAGGGCTTCAAGGTCAACTACACCATCGATGACCTGTCCCCCTCCATCGTGCGCGACAACAACAAGTGCGTGCTGTGCCGCCGTTGCGTCGCGGTCTGTTCCAAGATCCAGAACGTGGGCGTCATCGGCCCGGTCAACCGCGGCATGAAGACGGCCATCGAGTCCCCCTGGGAGATGCATCTGAGCGAAATGAGCTGCATCAACTGCGGCCAGTGCATCGTGAACTGCCCCGTGGGCGCGCTGCATGAGAAGGACGACACCAAGAAGGTGTGGGACCTGCTGCGCGATCCCGCCAAGCATGTGGTGGTCCAGCCCGCCCCCGCCGTGCGCGCCGCGCTGGGCGAGGAGTTCGGCCTGCCGATGGGTACCTCCGTGACCGGCAAGATGGCCACCGCCCTGAAGCGCCTGGGCTTCGACAAGGTGTTCGACACCGATTTCGGCGCCGACCTGACCATCATGGAAGAGGCCAACGAGCTGGTGGAGCGCATCAAGAACGGCGGCGTGCTGCCGATGATCACCTCCTGCTCCCCCGGCTGGATCAAGTACTGCGAGACCTATCACCCCGACTTCCTGCCCAACCTGTCCAGCTGCAAGTCTCCCCATGAGATGCTGGGCGCGATGGTGAAGACCTACTACGCCGAGAAGGCCGGCATCGATCCCAAGGACATCGCGGTCGTCTCCGTCATGCCCTGCACGGCCAAGAAGTTCGAGGCCGCCCGTCCCGAGCTGGGCCACAACGGCATGGCCGACGTGGACGTGGTCATCACCACCCGTGAGCTGGCCCGCATGATCAAGGAAGCCAACATCGAGTTCGAGCGCCTGCCCGACGGCGATTTCGACAGCCTGATGGGCGAGAGCACCGGCGCTGCCGTCATCTTCGGCGCGACCGGCGGCGTCATGGAGGCCGCGCTGCGCACCGCCTATGAGACCATCACCGGCGAGAAGCTGGAGGACGTGGAGTTCCACGCGGTCCGCGGCATCGAGGGCATCAAGGAAGCCACCGTCAACATCGGCGGCACCGACGTGAACGTGGCCGTGGCCAACGGCACCGGCAACGCCACGAAGATGCTGGAGATGGCCAAGAGCGGCGAGAAGAACTACACCTTCCTCGAGGTCATGGCCTGCCCCGGCGGCTGCGTGAATGGCGGCGGCCAGCCCATCGTGTCCGCACAGACCAAGATGGACGTGGACGTGCGCGTGGAGCGCGCCAAGGCCCTGTACGGCGAAGACCGCGCCAAGGCCCTGCGCAAGAGCCACGAGAACGAAGAGATCAAGCAGATCTACAAGGATTTCCTGGACAAGCCCGGCAGCCACCTGGCCCACGAGCTGCTGCACACCACCTATCAGAAGCGCGAAAAGTACAGCAAGTAAGCGCCGAAGATTCGCCGGAAGCCCTTCCGCTCCCCACGCTTCATGGGGAGCGGTTTTTTGCGCGCTTTCGTAAATCTCCTGCGAATTTATGTCGATAAAAAACCTTCCCTATGGACGCGGCGACGGGATGTGTGCTATAATCAGCCTGTACGATTGGCGCACCGCCATGCCAAAGGAGAGATATCGATGAACGACTACAACGAGATCGGCGCGCGGCTCCGGGAGCTGCGGGAGGTCAGCGACTACACCGTGGAGGCGCTGGCGAAGGAGCTGAACCTCAGTCCGGAGGTCTATGCCTCCTACGAGGAAAACGGCAAGGACGTGCCCATCAGCGTGATCTACGAAATTGCCAACAAATTCAAGGTGGATTTCACCGAGATCGTCACCGGCCAAAGCGCGAAGCTGGAAACCTACCACCTGATCCGCCGGGGCGGCGGCAAGGTGATCAACCGCAATCCGGAGTATCACTTCGAGGACCTGGCCTACCGCTATGCCAACAAGGTGATGCAGCCGCTGCTGGTGACGCTGGAGCCCAGCGACGCCGTGGCCAAGCTGATCACCCACTCCGGCCAGGAGTTCAACCTGGTGCTGGAGGGCACGGTGATCGTCACCCTGGGCGACAAGGAGTTCGTGATGAACCCGGGCGATTCGATCTACTTCAACCCCACCATCCCCCACGGCCAGCGCTGCGGCGGCGACGTGAAGGCCCGCTTCCTCACCGTCATCGCCGAATAGGAAGGAGCACCTGCCTTGAATTACCTGCTGAATAAATTCCTGCCCCAGATCGAGTTTGACAGCTACGAGGAGTTCCGGGACAAGTTTACCATCAACGTGCCGGAGGACTTCAACTTCGGTTTCGACGTGGTGGACGCCTGGGCCGAGGCCGAGCCCGACAAGCGCGCGCTGCTTTGGGTGAACGAGGAGGACGAGGAGCATACCTTCACCTTCACCGACATCAAACGCCTTTCCAACCGGGTGGCCAACTTCCTTTCGGACCTGGGCCTGAAGAAGGGCGACGTGGCCATGATGATACTGCGCCGCCGCTGGGAATACTGGGTGTGCGCCACAGCGCTGCACAAGCTGGGCGTGATACTGATCCCCGCCACGCTGCAGCTGACCAAGAAGGACATCGTGTACCGCGGCAACGCCGCCGGCGTCAAGGCCGTGATCTGCGTGGACGACCCCTTCGTGGTACAGCAGATGGAGCTGGCCGCGCCGGAGATCGAATCCCTTGAAAACAAGATTCTTGTTGGCGCGAGGCGCGAGGGCTGGCTGGACCTTCACGAGCAGATGGACAAGTACCCGGACATCTTCCCCCGCCCCGTCGGCGCGGCGGCCACCAAGTGGAACGACATCATGCTGGTGTACTTCACCAGCGGCACCACGGGCATGCCCAAGCTGGTGCAGCACAACTTCGCCTATCCCCTGGGCCACATCGTGACCGCCAAGTACTGGCAGCACGTGGAGGAGAACAAGCTGCACATGTCCGTATCCGACTCCGGCTGGGCCAAGTTTGGCTGGGGCAAGATCTACGGCCAGTGGATCTGCGGCGCGACCATATTCTGCTATGACATG
Organism: Christensenellales bacterium; assembly: GCA_045130815.1. Lineage (GTDB taxonomy): Bacteria > Bacillota > Clostridia > Christensenellales > Aristaeellaceae > UBA2862. The sequence goes on along the minus strand of JBGUQG010000145.1, from coordinate 2,494 downwards.
GTGGGCCGCTTCAATCCGAAGAATCTGCTGAGCAAGGTGGAAAAGTATAAGGTGACCACCTTCTGCGTGCCGCCCACGATGTACCGCTTCATGCTGCAGGAGGATCTGTCACAGTTCGATCTGTCGAGCCTTCACCACTGCGCCACCGCCGGCGAACCGCTGAACCCCGAGGTGGTCAGGCAGTGGAGGGAGAAGGTGGGCCACCAGATCTACGAGGGCTTTGGCCAGAGCGAGGGCCCGGTGCTGATCGCCAATTTCGGCAGCGAGTGGTTCGAGCCCATCGAGGGCAGCACCGGCAAGCCCAACCCGCTGTTCGACATCCAGCTGCTGGACGCCAACGACAACATCTGCGAGGACGGCGAGGAAGGATCGCTGACCATCATGGATGTGAAGCGCCGCCCGCCCGTGGGCCTGTTCACAGGCTACTACAAGAACCCGGAGATGACCGAGGAGAAGCTGGGCGGCATCGGCTACAACACCGGCGACGTGCTGTGGCGCGACAGCGAGGGCTATTACCGCTTCGTGGGCCGCAACGACGACGTGATCAAGTGCTCCGGCTATCGCATCGGGCCGTTTGAGGTGGAATCCGCCCTGATCGCCCACGATGCCGTGGTGGAATGCGCCATCACCGGCGTGCCGGACCCCATCCGCGGCCAGGTGGTCAAGGCCACCGTCGTGCTGGCCAAGGGCTGGACCCCCTCGGAAGAGCTGACCAGGACGCTGCAGAACCACGTCAAGAAGCTCACCGCCCCCTACAAGTATCCCCGGGTGATCGAGTACGTGGACGAGCTGCCCAAGACCGTGGGCGGCAAGATCAAGCGCGCCGAGATCAGGAAGGCGGATGAGAGGGAGTATCACAAGGGATAATTTATAGTTAAATTATTGTTAATCCGCCAAAGGAAGGCTCGCTGCCTGCCCTTTGGCGGTTCTTTATGTTATAATGAAAGTCAAGAAAATATTACCTCTCGACAAACAAGGAGGAGTTTCCATGCGCATTCGCAAATACCTGGCGGCACTCGTCGCGCTGTGCCTGCTGGTCGGACTGTGCCCGGCGGCGGTGACGGAGGAGGAGATCACCAACGAGGCCGTGGAGCTGGCCGTGCCGGAGGAGGAGGTCGCGCTGGGCGGGAAATCTGGGGAGGACGCCGGCTATGCCGACTTCATCGGGGATACCGCAGTGGAGGCCGGAGAGGCGATCCCCGTGGACGCGGACCACTTTACCTATTCGGAATATGGATTCGATTTCCTGAGCTATGTCCGTGACAATATTGACGACGGCGACGGCGTACTGACCGAGGCCGAGCGCCTGGCGGTGACAGAGATCAATTTCGATTTCGGCAGCGCCCTCGACGGACTTCAGTATTTCCCGAACCTGGAGAAGCTGACCTGCAACAATGTATATAAAAGGCTGGATGTCAGCGGGAATCCGAAGCTGCGGGAGCTGAGCGTGGCGGAAAGCGGCTTTGAGAGCATCGACCTTTCAAATAATACCGCGCTGGAAAAGCTGAGTCTGTTTGAGTACTCGCTGAAGGCCATCGACGTCAGCAAGAATACAGCGTTGACCGAGCTGTACCTTAGCCAGCGCGGCAGCAAGCCCGGCCTTTCCAGCCTGGATGTGTCCGCGAACATGGCGCTGAAGCGGCTGGCCTTCAGGTACAACAACGTCAAGACCATCGACCTGAGCCAGTGCCCCGAACTGGAGTATCTCAGATGTGACAAAAACGTGCTCACCGAGCTGAAGCTGAACGACAGCGCGCCGTTGAAGGAGCTGTATTGCAGCGAAAACCAGCTGAAGCGTCTGGACGTCAGCCGGTATGCCGGCCTGGAGCAGCTGGAGTGCTTTAAAAACCAGCTGACCGAATTGGACCTGAGCGGCTGCAGGTCGCTGAAGGCGGTCTACTGTGGAACCAACCAGATCGCCGAGCTCGACGTCAGCGCCACGGACAGTCTCCGCACCCTCAGCTGCATTTCCAACCCGCTGAAGCGCTTGGTGCTCACGCGGAGCATCAAGAACCTCTACTGCTATGATACGACCCTGGAGGAGCTGAACATCTACGGCTACCCCACGCTGATCAACCTCTACACGACGACGACGCCGCAATCGAAGTCCTACTCCGAGGCAATATGGAACGGGGATTACACCAAATACGCCACGACCTCCTATGAGCTGTGCGTCGGCGACAACGTGAAGATCGTCAATACCGAGCCCACCGCCGCGCCCGAGCCCACGGCGACACCCGCGCCTACGGCCACCCCGGTCCCGGCGGGCGGGAAGTTCGAGACCTCCACCGGCACCTACAAGCTGGGCAAGGACGGCACGGCCACCTTCGTGAAGCCCGCAAAGTCGGCAAAGACCGTCGCCATCCCCGCCACCGTATCCGTGAACGGCAAGAGCGCCAGGGTCACAGCCATCGCGGACAAGGCCTTCTACAAGGACGGGAAGCTGACCGCCGTCACCGTCGGCAAGTACGTGAAGACCATCGGCAAGAACGCC
>JBGUQG010000144.1:0-2213 GCA_045130815.1 Christensenellales bacterium | reverse complement strand
TGCTGGCGCTGAGAAGAGCCCTCGAGGCCTACGATCCCTGCAACGAACAGGAGGTCCGGGACCGGCAGGTCATGCTGTACGCCATCGACAAGCTGGAGGATACGCTGACCCGGGACAACCCCATCGCCCACTTCACCGCGTCCTCCTGGATCGTCAATCCGAGCCGTGACAGGGTGCTGATGGCCTGGCACAATATCTATAAAAGCTGGGCCTGGACCGGCGGCCACGCCGACGGCGACAGCGACCTGCTGGCCGTGGCGCTGCGGGAGGCGCGGGAGGAGACGGGCATAGCGCGTATCTCCCCCGTCCTCCCCTCGATCTACTCCATCGAGGTGCTGCCGGTATCAAGTCACATCAAGCGCGGGCAGTTCGTCGCGGCGCACCTGCACCTGAACGTCACCTACCTGTTGGAGGCGGACGACGCCCAGCCCCTGCGGCCCAAGCCGGACGAGAACAGCGCCGTGGACTGGCTGCCGCCGGACACAGCCGCCGAGAATCGGGAGGAGCCGTTCATGGCGGTGATCTACAAAAAGCTGAACGACAAGCTGAAGGGCATATAGAAGGATCCTTCGCTGCGCGCAGAATGACATGCCAATCGTTGTCATGCTGCGCGCGGCGAAGGATCTTCTTTCGCGCGCTGTTTCCTACTCCGTGATCGCTTCCTTGGGCCTGGAGGACAGGTCCATGAACCAGGTGTATTCGCCCTTCCACCCCAGCTTGATCGTGCCCAGCGAGCCGTTTCTCTGCTTGGCGATGATCAGCTCCGCGATGTTCTTGTCCGGGGTCTCCGGGTCGTAATAATCCTCCCTGTGCAGGAAGATGACCACGTCGGCGTCCTGCTCGATGGCGCCGGACTCCCGGATATCGGAAAGCAGCGGCCTGTGGTTGGCGCGGCCCGTGGGGGCGCGGGACAGCTGCTGCAGGGCGATCACCGGCACGCCCAGCTCCATCGCCAGGCCCTTCAGCGTGCGGGAGATCTGTGAGACCTCCTCCTGGCGGCTGCCGTTCTTGCCGGTGGCGGTCATCAGGGAAAGGTAGTCGATCATGATCAGATCCAGCCCGTGCTCCAGTTTCAGTCTGCGGGCCTTGGAGCGCACCTCGGGCACGGTGATGCCCGGGGTGCAGTCGATGTAGATGCTGGAGGGGCCGATGCTCACCAGCGCGTCGGCGAGGCGTTCCCACTCATCGTCATCGATGGCGCCACGGCGCACCTTCTGCATGTCCACGCGTGCCTCGGTGCACATCATGCGCATGGCCAGCTGCTCCGCGGGCATCTCCAGCGAGAACACCGCGGCCTTCTTGCCCGCGCGGATGGCCGCGTTTTCCACGAAGTTCATGCCGATGCTTGTCTTGCCCATGGCGGGACGCCCGGCCACCAGCACCAGCTCGCCTGGGTGCAGGCCCGTCAACATGTCGTCCAGCTCGGTATAGCCGGTGGGCACGCCCTCGACCCTGCCGTGGTTCTTCACCAGCTGTTCGATCTTTTCAAAGGTGCTGATCAAAACCGGCTGTATGGGCTGCAGCTCCTCGCCGCCTTTGCGCATGGTGATGTCGTAAATGGCCTTTTCCGCGCTCTCCAGTATTTCCTGGTTCTCCTTTTGACCGGCGTAGCTGTCCTCCAGAATGCTGTCCGCGGCGGCGATCAGGCGGCGCAGCGTGGCCTTTTCGTCAACGATGCGTATGTAGGCCTGTATGTTCGCCGCCGAGGGCACGCCCTGGCTCAGCTCGATCAGATAGGCCGCGCCGCCAACGGCGTCCAGCCGGCCCCGGCGGGTCAGCTCCGCGTCCAGGGTGGTCAGGTCCACCGGCTGTGAGCCGTCCAGTATGTCGCACATGGCGGCGTAGATCTCCCGGTTGGCGGGGTCATAGAAGTCGTCCGGACGCAGGGATTCCACGGCCACCTGGGCCGCCTGGCGGGACCGGAGCATCGCGCCGAGCACGCTGCGCTCGGATTCGGGATGGTTTGGCGGTGTCCGCACGGATTCCTGCCGGGGTATGTACTGCTCCATACTGTCTCCTGTGAAAAGGTGATGATTACTTGCCCTGGATCTTCACGTTCACGATCATGCGGGTGGAGATGCCGGGATACAGCTTCAGCGTCACAAAGCTCTGGCCGGCCGACTTGATGGGCTCCTCCTGCTCCAGCTTGCGCTTGTCGATCTCGATGCCGTGCTGCTCCTTCAGCGCCGCGGCGATCTGGTCGTTGGTGACGG
>JBGUQG010000143.1:0-79917 GCA_045130815.1 Christensenellales bacterium | reverse complement strand
TTGGGCCTGGGCCAGCAGCTCGTCCACGGCCTCCTGGACCGCGACGGAGGAGACGGTGACGCCGGTGACGGCGTCCACGGCCTGCTTTTCCACGATCTGGTCGGCCCAGGCGGCGCGGGTGTCGTCGGTGAGCAGGTCGTTCGCGCCCTCGGACTTGACGGACGCGGCGGTCACTTTGCCGCCCTCCACGGTCAGCGCTACGTCGATGGTGCTAAAATCGGTGGTCTTCTGCACGGCGTAGGTGCCGTCGGTCAGGCCCTCCGCGGGCTCGGCCTCGACCTCCGGCTCGGCGGTGGGCTCCGGCGTGGGCGCCATCAGGCCCGCCTGCACCATGATGTCCGCGGCGGCCTCCTTGACGGAGGCGGCGGAGTAGGTCAGCGAGGCGGAGGAGATCACGTCGTTCTCGGCGCTCTGGTTATCCACGATGGACTTGGCCCATTCCTCGCGGGTGGCGTCGCTCAACAGGTCGCTGTCGCCGGAGGAGGCGATCTTCGCGTCGGTGATCTTGCCGCTCTGCACGGTCATCTCCACGTGCACGTCGCTATAGGCGTTCTGGCTGTCGGCCATGTAGGGCTGGGGCAGCTGGTACTGCACAGGCCCGCCCCGGCCGATGCCGCAGCCGAACACCACCGATCCGGCGGCCAGCGCTGCGGCGATGCCCAGCTTGACAATCGTTTTCTTTTCCATATTATCGTATCATCCCTTCTCTTCCGTCCGTCTGCCCGGTCAGCGGGCCGCCGGCGGGGTGATGACCTTGACAGGGCACTTCTCCACGCACTTGCCGCACTGGGTGCAGTTGGCGTAGGTGACGTGGGCCAGGTTGCCCTCGACATGGATGGCGTCGGATTCGCACTGGCGCTGGCAGATGCCGCAGCCGATGCAGCCCGCGGCGCAGACCTTCTTTACCTGCGGGCCCTTGTCCCGGTTGGAGCACTGCACGATCACCCGCTTGGATTCGGGCACCAGCTCGATCAGCCCCTTGGGGCAAGCCTTGACGCACAGGCCGCAACCCACGCACTTCTTGCGGTTGACCATGGCCACGCCGTCCACCACGCGGATGGCGTCCTGGGGACATACCGTGACGCAGGAGCCGAAGCCCAGGCAGCCGTAGTCGCACTCGGCCACGTTTATGCCGGCCAGCGCTGCGCTGCGGCAATCCTGGATGCCCACATAGTTGCCCTGGTTGCGGGTCACCTGGCAGGTGCCCTTGCAGCGCACGAAGGCCACTTTGCGCTCGGCGGCCTCGGCGGTGGTGCCCATGATCTCGCCGAGCTTTTTGGCTACCGGCGCGCCGCCCACGGGGCAGGCGTTTACCGGGGCCTCGCCCTTGGCGATGGCGGCGGCCAGCGCGTCGCAGCCGGCGTAGCCGCATGCGCCGCAGTTGTTGCCGGGCAGACATTCGCGCACGGCGGTCTCGCGCTCGTCCACATCCACGTGGAACTTACTGCCGGTATAGACCAGACCCGCGCCGACCACGATGCCGATGACGGCGATGACCAGCGTCGTAATGATGATGATTTGCATGTCGACCCTCCTTCCGTCAGAAGGACAGACCGGCGAAGCCCATGAACGCGATGGACATCAGCGCGGCGGAAATCAGTACGATGGGCGCACCCCGCAGCGGCGCGGGGATGTCCTCCTCGCGGATGCGGGTGCGGATGCTGGCCAGCAGCACGATGGCGAGGGTAAAGCCCACCGCGGTGCCGAAGCCGGAAAACACGCTCTCGATGAAGTTGTAGCCGTCCTGCACGTTGGTCAGGGCCACGCCAAGCACCGCGCAGTTGGTGGTGATCAGCGGCAGGTAGATGCCCAGGGATCTGTACACACCGGGAGAGGTCTTCTTCAGGAACATCTCCACGATCTGCACCAGCGCGGCGATCACCAGGATGAACACGATGGTCTTCATGAAGTCCAGGCCCAGGGGCGCCAGCACGTAATCGTACAGCAGGCTGGCCACCGCCGAGGCGATGGTGATCACGAAGATCACCGCGCCGCCCAGGCTGGCCGAGGCCTTCATCTGCTTGGACACGCCCAGGAACGAACAGATGCCCAGGAACTGGTTGAGCACCACGTTGTTGATCAGCGCACCGCTGACGATGATGAGGATCAGGTTCTTCACTTGGCGCTCACCTCCTTGTCACAGGGGGCGGTGCAGCCGGCGCACATGCCGTCACAGCCGCCGTCCACCAGCTTGCGCTGGCGGGTCTTGATGCCGATGGCGTTCATGACCGCGATGATGAACGCGATCACCAGGAACGCTCCCGGAGGCTGCACGAAGATGCCGATGGGGTCGATGCCCTTGGGCAGGATCTGCGCGCCGAAGGCGGTGCCGTTGCCCAGCAGCTCGCGGATTAGGCCGGCCACCGTCAGCGCGATGGTGAAGCCGATGCCCATGCCGATGCCGTCCATCACCGAAAGCAGAGGAGTGTTCTTGTTGGCATAGGCCTCGGCGCGGCCCAGTATGATGCAGTTGACCACGATCAGAGGAATATAGATGCCCAGCGCCTCGTACAGCGAGGGCAGATAGGCCTCGATCAAAAGCTCCGTCACCGTGACCAGCGACGCCACGATTACGATGTAGGCCGGCAGGCGCACCTGGTCCGGGATCACCTTGCGCAGCAGGCTGATCACCAGGTTGGAAAGGATCAGCACCGCCATGGTGGACAGGCCCATGCCGATGCCGTTCATGGCCCGGGTGGACACCGCCAGCGTGGGACACATGCCCAGCATCAGTATCAGCGTGGGGTTTTCCTTGATCACGCCGTTGTACAGGCGCTCAACATACTTGTTCATGCTCAGGCTCCCCCCTTCACGACGTTGTTGTAGAAGTCGAGGGCGGCGTTCACGGCGTTGACCACCGCGCCGGAGGTGGTGGACGCGCCGGACACGGTATCGATCATATCGTCCTCGGTGGAGCCGCCGGCCTTGTTCAGCGTGAAGCGGGACACCGCCTTGCCGGCGAACTGGCCCTTGAACGCATCCTCGTCCACGCGCATGCCCATGCCGGGCGTCTCATGCAGCTCGGTAAAGGCGATGCCGTTCACCGTGCCTTCGGCGTCCAGGCCCACGGCCAGGGTGATGTTGCCGTCAAAGCCGTCGGAGGTGGTCACGCTGATGGCGTAGCCCGCGGGATTGCCCTCGGCATCCACGGCGGCGTAGCCCTCGTTGATGGTCGCGCGGCCGAAGTCGCTGCCGTACACGCCGCCGTTCATGTTCTCGACGGCCTTGTCGATGGCCTCCACGGTCTCAAAGTGGTCGGCCTGCGGGCAGACCACCATGTACGAGGCCGCCTGGGCGGCGCGCTGCTGGTCGGCGATGGTATCCTTGGTCAGGGCGTACACGCCGCTGAGCGCCAGGCCCGCGATGGCGGCGATGGCCGTCAGCACGTACACCGGGCGCGGAATGCGCTTGTACCAGGGCGAGCCCGCGCCGGCGTCGCGGCCCAGCTTGGCGCGCTTGCGATAGGCGAAGGGCTTGGAGATGATATAGTGGTCGATCAGCGGCACGAACAGGTTGCCGGTGATCACGCAGTAGCTGAAGGAATCGGCGGTGCCGCTGAACAGGCGGAACACGCCGCCCAGCAGGCCGATCAGCATGCCGTACACCAGCTGGCCCATGGGGGTGGCGGGGGAGGTGACGTAGTCGGTGGCCATGAAGAACGCGGCCATCATCACGCCGCCGCCGCTGATGTGCGCCAGCAGGAAGGCGGGGTTGAAGCCCTGGCCGCCGAACAGGCCGATCACCAGGGTGAACATGGCCAGCACCGAGAAGCAGATCTCGCCGTGGATGATGCCCGTGCCCCACAGGAACAGGCCGCCCACCAGCAGCGCCAGGGCCGAGGAGCCGATGACGCCCGTGGTGGTGCCCAGGAACATCCTGGTCACGTCCACCGGCTGGCCCGCCATCAGGTTGGCCACCGGGGTGGCGGCGGTCACGCCGTCCACCACCGCGAAGGAGGACATGGCGCTGCCGAAGGAGATCAGCAGGAAGCAGCGCGCGGCCAGCGCCGGGTTGATGAAGTTCTTGCCCAGGCCGCCGAAGCAGCACTTCACCACCAGTATGGCGAACATGCTGCCCAGCACGGGCAGGGCCAGCGGCACCCGGGGCGACAGGCACAGGGCCAGCAGCAGGCCGGTGACCGCCGCGCTGCCGTCCTTCCAGGTATCCGGCTTGTGGCACAGCTTGTCAAACACAAATTCGCACAGCACCGCGCTGACGACGCTCAGCAGCACCACCAGCAGCGCGTGCAGCCCATAGTTGATGATCCCGACCACTGTGGCCGGCAGCAGCGCCACCAGCACCGCCCGCATGATGAACGCGGTGGTCCACTTGTCCCTTGCGTGGGGGCTGGAGGAAATATTCAACGCCGTATTCATTTTTGACCTCCCGCCGCTGCGCGCTTGCGCGCCTGTATTTCGGATTTTGCCTGCTTGAACAGCTGCATCAGGGGCCGCTTGGCCGGGCAGGCGTAGGTACAGCTGCCGCACTGGATGCACTCCAGGCCGTACAACCGCTTTTCAAAGCGCTCGTAGTCGCCGTCGGCGGCGGCCTCCGACATCGGCTGGGGCAGCAGCCCCATGGGACATACGGTGGCGCAGCGCCCGCAGCGCAGGCAGGCCGTCATCTTTGCCTCGGCGATCTCGTTCGGATCCTCCGCCAGCAGCGTCAGGCCGTTGTTCTGCTTCTGGATGGGCACGTCCAGGCTGCCCATGGCGATGCCCATCATCGGGCCGCCGCACATGGCCTTCTTCAGCGTCACGCCGCTCTTCACGCCGCCGGCGTGTGCCAGCAGCTCTGAAAACAGCGTGCCGTCGTGCACGATCCAGTTGCCCGGGTTGGCCACGGCCTCGCCGGTCAGCGTCAGCGTGTGGGTAAACAGCGGCTCGCCGTAGGCGGCGGCGCGTTGTATGGCGTAGAGCGTGCCCACGTTGTCCACGATGCAGCCCACGTCCGCCGGCAGCATGGAGATGGGGAAGTCCACGTCGGCGATGGCCTGGATCAGGCTGCGCTCGCCGCCCTGGGGGTACTTGGTGACCATGTCCATCACCCTGATCTTCGCCTTGCCCGCCGCGGCCTTCTCCATGGCCGCGATGGCCTCGGGCTTGTTGCGCTCTATGGCGATCACGCCCTCGGCGTTTTTGAACAGGCGCAGCGTCAGCTCCAGGCCCTCGACGATGGCTTCGGCCTGGGTGCGCATCAGCTGGTCGTTGCAGGTCAGGTAGGGCTCGCACTCCGCGCCGTTGGCGATCACGAAGCGTATGGCGTCCGGGTCCTTGGGCTTCAGCTTCACATGGGTGGGGAAGCCCGCGCCGCCCAGGCCCACGATCCCCGCGTCCTGCACCCGCTGGATCAGCTCGTCGTTCGACAGCTTCGAGGGATCCTGCCGGGCGGTGTAATCCGCCGCCGGGGTGAACTGGCCGTCGTTGTCGATCACGATGCACTCCGCCATGGTCCCCGTCAGGATCCGGCGCTTTTCGATGGCCTTCACCGTGCCGGAGCAGGATGAGATCACGTGGGCGGAGACAAAACCGTCCGCCTCCGCGATGCGCTGGCCCATCAGCACCGCGTCGCCCTTCTTCACGATGGGTTTGGCCGGCTTGCCGATGTGCATGGAAAGCGGGAATACCATTTCTCCCGCGGGCAGGAATTCGCGCAGCGGCACGTCCCGGCTCAGCTCTTTGTGACCGTCCGGATGTACGCCGCCGCGAAAGGTGTCCTTCACCATCCTCGACCCCCTTTTTGTATATGGCCTTCGCCCCGGGACCGAGCCCGGAGCGCATATTATGCCTCTTTTATTCTATCATAGAAAAATAGGTTTGTAAATGTTCTAAACATGACAAAATAAGCCGCCCGGGCCCTTTCTGGGAAATGTGACAAAAATAATGCGCTTTGCGCGGGAAAAAACGGACGCCCCGGGCGGCCGCCGGGGCGTCGAGTGCGTTTTATGGTACGCGCGGGCCGCTATACTGGGCCCATCAAGCACAGGAGGACACGTACATGAAGACCATTTTCTACCTTCAAAGGATCCATCGCCGGGGCCCCTTCGGCCTGCCCTACCGGGGCTTCAAGCTGCGGGTGGCCCACGCCGACCGGGAAAGCTGGAGGCGGCTTCGGAAAAAGCCCTTCTCGCTGGACGCGCTGATGGGGCTGTGATCAGCCCTTCGGCCGGCAGCTGTCCCGGCAGACCAGGCGGACGGGACACACGACCGTCTGTGGCGGTTCGTCGCTGCCGTTGATGCGCGTTTGCAGCAACGAAATGCTTTGCTTCGCTATTTTGCCGAGGCTGGTGTCCACGCTGCAGAGTGTTGTGGGGGAGGCGAGAGCGCCGTCAATATTGTCAAAGCCAACGATGCTGAAATCCTCCGGGCATAAAACGCGAGAGCTTTTCAGTACATTGACAATGTGCCAGGCGTCATAATCGCAGTAGATGAACAATCCGTCATAGCCCGCTTGCTTGAGGGGCAGAATCTTCTTTTCGATTGCCGAACGCCAATCAAAAGAAGCTTCAGAAGAGGAGCATTCAGCAAGCTCTGGCAGACATAAACAAGTTCGATCTGTTCCAGAGAGGCCGGCTTCATCACACGCGCGAATAAAGCCTTCTCGTCGGGGCGCATAGGATGGAAGATCGTCATTGACAGAAAGGAACGCCAGGCGATGACAGCCCTTTTCCAAGAGGTGCATTGCCGCAAGGTAAGCGCCTTTTTCATCATCGGAGGTCACACAATCGGTTTTGCCGGGTTCCAGATTGGCGGACAGCAGAACATGGGGCATTCCCGCCGCCCGCAATAACTCGATGGAAGGGCCGCTTTGATTTGTGGGGAACAGCAGTACACCATCGACACGGCGTCCGATCGCTTCCCTCACCTGCTGCAGCTCCAATTCAGCATCTCCCCGCGAGCAGAATACCATCAGGGAGTAACCTGCCTCCTGCGCGGCGATTTGCAGCAGATCGGTAATTACGCTGAAGAAAGGGTTGGCCATGTGCGCCAGGATCAGTGTAATGATATTGCTTCGACCGTAGCGCAGCGAAACGGCGGTCTGATTGGCGACATACCCCATCTCTTGGGCCGCTTCTCGGATTTGAGCGGTTGCTTCCGGCCCGATATCGCTTTTTCCTCGCAATGCGCGGGAAACTGCTGTCATGGAATATCCCGTCCGTTGCGCGATGTCATGCAGGGTAACTCGCTTGGAGCCTCTGTTTCCATTCATGCAATCACTTTCTCCCACAGATAATTTCCAAAAAGGAAAATTTACTCTTGACAACTCTATTATAACATGATATTCTAATTATACAAAGCACTACAACGTTAAAGTGCAATGAATACAGTCTCTATTATTTTTGTCCCTGTCCTTCAACGTTAAAGTATTCATGACGACCGAATGAATCAATAACCGAGTAATGGGCTTTTCTTTTTCGGGTTTACTGCAACGTTAAAGTGCTTATCTTGAATTGATTAGCGCAGAACGCTATTCAAATAATAAGGAGGTATATCCCATGAAGAAACTGATTGCATTGTCTCTTGCGCTTGCGTTGCTGCTGGCGCTGGGTCTCCCGGCTGCCCTGGCGGAGGGGGAAAAGACCACCGTGGTGTTCTGGAACAGCTGGACCGGCGGCGACGGCGACGCGCTGCAGGCCCTCGTCACCAAGTTCAACGAAAGCCAGAATGAGGTGTTTGTGGACATGACCCGCACCACTTCCTTCGGCGACATGCTCCAGACCTCCCTGCCCACCGGCGAGGCGGCGGACCTGGTGCTGCTGAACTGCAACGACATGAACAAGTACGACGGCTATCTGCGCCCCATTGACGACATTTGGGATGCTACCGCTCTCGAGGAAGCTGATTTTTCCACTGCATACATGGACATGGCCCACAAAGACGGCGCCCTGTACGGCATCCCCTTCCAGATCAGCACCTTTATGATGTACTACAACAAGGACCTGCTGGAAGCCGCCGGCATTGACGAGGTTCCCACCAGCTTCGACGGCTGGACCGAGGCTGCCGCGAAGATTACCGCTCTGTCCACTGAAGAGAATCCGGTCTATGGCTCCGGTCTGTTCTACTGCTACAACGGCCAGAACCAGTCCGTCATCCAGCGCTTTGGCACCGACTACATGATCATCGGCGACGAAGAGAGCGGTTTCAAGGCCAACCTGCTGAACAATCAGGCTTTTGCGGATGCCATGATTTGGATGAAGAATCTGTATGACAACGGCGACAACCCCAAGGAGCGCGACATCGACAGCATGATGGCTGCCGGTCAGATTGGCCTGATGACCAACGGCGGCTGGCTCAAGGGCACGCTGGACGCTTCCGGTATCAATTACGGCATCACCCGCCTGCCCACAGCTACCGGCGAAGGCCTGGATGAGTATGCGTTGGGTGATCTGAACTGCTTCATGCTGACCACCTCCGCTTCCGACGAGACCGCCGCCGCGGCCTACAAGTTCATCGAGTGGTGGTTCACAGGCTCCGGCCTGGAGGCCCAGGAGGTCACTCAGAACACCGACTACAGCGGCATTACTCCCAACGCAGAGTGGTCCATCTCCATGTGCTACCTGAACGCCTATCTGCCCACGGTCAACAGCCCCGAATACCAGGCCGAGGAGATCCTGGTCGGCCTGACTCCCACCGAGACAGCCCAGGTTCAAATGTTCTCCGCGCCCGGCACCCTGTTCTGGAGCGATGTTGCTGCCTGCAACGCCGATTACGTCGAGGATTGGGTGTTCAACGGCCCCACCGATCCCACCTATGACGACGTGCAGTCCTTCTTCGCTCCGTACCAGGATGACCTGGAGGGCTACATTGCCGATTATTACGGCTGATAGGGTTACGACACATGATTCCAAGGGGATGCCGGCGCGTTCCGGCGTCCCCTTTACCGCATCATTCTGGAGGGATTCACATGGTTGCGACGGGACGCACAAGACAGATTTCCTATGAGCGGCGGCTGGAGCGAACGGCCTACCTCTTCCTCGCGCCTGCCGCTATATTGCTTCTCCTCTTTTGCATCATTCCGCTGATCGCCTCGTTCTACGTCAGCACCCAGGATATGGGCGTTGATCTTTCAAGAGCGGAGTTTGTGGGCCTGAAGAACTTTGTCAAGTCCTTTTCGGATCGCCGTTTTTTGCAGAGTATCGGCATCACGCTGCGATACACGGGTATAGAGGTGCCGCTGCAAATGATCATCGGCGTACTGCTCTCCGCGCTTTTGACGCGCAACTCCGTCATCAACAAGCTGTTTCGCAGCATCTACTTCCTTCCCGTCGTCACCTCTGCGGTGACGGTCGGCGTCACATTCCAACTGGTCATGCACTCCAACATCGGCATATTCACCTACTGGCTGAAGCTGCTGGGCATCCCGGACGCAAACCTGCTGAACAACACATCGACCGCGATCTATGTGGTCATATTTGTGGCGATCTGGAAGACGTTTGGCATTTCAGCCATCATACTGGTTTCCGCGATCCAGAACATTCCCGAATCGCTGTATGAGGCCTCCGCCATCGACGGCGCTGGCAAAGCGGCCCAGTTCTTCCATGTCACGCTGCCGGGCATCATGCCGTCATTTTGGTTTTTGCTGATGACCCGCATCATCGGTTCTCTCCAGATGTTTGACATCGTCTACACCATGACAGGAGGCGGACCGAGCAGGGCGACCACCACGATGGTGGTGTACATCTATGATACTGCCTTCAACAGCCTGAACAAGATGGGTTATGCCACAGCCATGAGCGAGCTGTTGTTTGGCTTCATCATGATCATTACGATCATCATGTACAGTATCATGAACAAAACTTCGGAATAAAGGAGGCGTTTGAACATGACATCTTCCGTTCAGCGGGCGAAGGAGCCCGTGAATTATCAGATCAAGCGCGCCTTGAAATACCTGCCCATATTCCTGGTATTGGTGCTGTTCGCCTTTCTGCTGCTGGCGCCCCTGGTTTGGATGTGCCTGGGCATGTTTAAAAACGACGCGGAAATCCTCAGCTATCCGCCCAGGTTCTTCCCCACGGCGAACCATCTTGTGGAAAACTGGCGAAATGTGGTGGCGCGGGTAGATATGCTCAGCCTCACGCGGAATACGCTGATCTACGCCGTTGGAACGACGATCCCTGGGCTTTTGGTCAACGCCATGGCGGGCTACGCGTTCGCCCGCTTCAAGTTCCGTGGCAAGAACGTGATCTTCCTCATTTTCCTGGCAACGATGATGATTCCCTTCCAGGTCATCATGGTGCCGCTGTATCTGGAGATCTATTACATGGGCTGGCTGAACACCTTTTTGGGTCTCATCGTGCCCAAGATTGCCAGCGCTTATTGGATCTTCCTGTATCGTTCAGCCTTCCAGGGCCTCCCCAAGGAGCTGGAGGACGCGGCGAGAATCGACGGCCTCGGTGAATTCAGGATATTCCTGCAAATCATGATGCCCTTGATCAAGCCCACACTGATTACCGTGGTTCTGCTGAGCGTCAACAACTGCTGGAACGATCTGCTCTGGCCTTTGATCGTCGCCAGCTCGACCAAGATGCGCACGTTGTCCAACGGCCTGGCGATGTTCATTGGAAACAGGACCTCCGAGTACAGCCTCGCCTTCACCGCCGCCGCGGTATCGATGCTGCCCATGCTGGTGCTGTACATCTTTGGCCAGAAATATTTTGTCGCGGGTCAGGCAACCTCCGGCATCAAGGGATGATTCTGTCGAGTATTACACTTTGTGGAGGTTTGATATGGCATACGTTCTCTGCTATACCAAATCAGGCGTGGGAACCTATCCCGACCATAACTATCCCGGACACGTGGCAATGAATTGTGATTGGGAGCACGCCGTACACTTCGCCATCAGCGAAGACGGCATCCATTTCAAGCCATTGCGCAACAATACCGGCGTGCTGTTCGCACGGGCAGCCTTTGACGAGGGTAATCCAAGGGGAACGACCAAAACGTTGGCGGAGCCGTGGCTCTTCCGTGACAGCAATGGCAGCTTCATGCTTTGCGCGATCCGACGCAATCAAAATGCGCCGGATACGCGCAGCTGCGGCGCGATGCAGCTGTACGCCTTGGTGGATCTGGTGCAATTCCAGGATTTGGGGCTGTTCCAGGTATCAAACAGCGAAATCCACACGCCCCGCTGTGAATGGGACCCGGAGGCCCAGGTCTACAAGGTGCTTTGGAAGGACGAAAACGGGTGTTGGCGCGGTCAGACCCATGACTTTGTGAACCTCGAAGCAATGGAGCTCTGCCCGGAGCCCGACGTGCAACACGCCGATTACGGCATCGAGGGCTGTGTGCCTGGCAATGTGATTCCCGTTTCCGATACCGAGGCAGAGACCCTGCGGGCTTACCTCGACGAGATCCGTTGCGTTGGCACCGTTCCAGTGAATCTACATATCCCCGCAGGAAAGAGTCTTGACGCCTCCAGTCTGCCCGGCGCTGTGTGCCTGTACAACGACGGATCAACGCACAGCAAGCCGGTAAAGTGGGACGCAGACGCGCTTTCCAAGGTGGACACGACAACGCCGGGCACTTATACCGTCCGCGGCAGGCTGGAAGTCAAGCAATGGCCCTTCCCGATGCGCCTCAATTTTGGCGAATACGCCCCGGATGACATCAATGACCCGAATATGCGCTTTGGAATGTCCGATCCGTGCGTGACAGCCTATAAGGGCCGATACTATCTCTCCTCGACCGGGAATCAGAACATCGTACTGCGCTGCGCGGACCGGCCGGAGGACACGTTTGCCGCTGAACCGGTGGTCGTGTATCGCATTCCTTTGAAGCAAGATGAGCCCTTCACAGGTACATGGGCTGCGGAGCTGCACGAGATAGACGGCAAGCTGTATATGTTCACCGCGCTCTGTCCTGGCGGCGACTGGACGAGGGTTCAGGCCTGTGTGCTGCGATGCCACGGCGATCCGCTGGACCCGACTGCGTGGGAAGCGCCTCATATGTGCGCAAAGGAGGATGGCAGTCCTTTGACCGAGGACGGCATTTCCCTGGATATGACATGGTTTAGGGACGACAGCAGGGATTATGTGATGTGGTCAAACCGCAGAATTCAACGGAAAAGCGGAACACAGCTGGCGGAGCCGGCAGATATTTACATCGCTACCGTAAATCCCTCTGAGCCCTGGCGGTTGACCAGCGCGCCGGTGCGCGTGATCCGACCCATGTACGGCTGGGACCGCTATGAAACGGAAGTAGATGAAGGGCCCTACCTTCTGCGCCACGGCGACGATCTTTTTGTGACCGTTTCCGGTTCATCCACAGGCATGACCGACCTGTACAACGTGGGTCTGCTTCGCGCCAAGACTGGGACAGATCTATTGGATCCCACGAGCTGGGAATGGTGGCCCTATCCTCTGCTGACCAAGGAGAGCGTCCCCGGCCAGTATGGTCCCGGCCACAACAGCTTTGTCAAGGATCCGGATACCGGGGACGACCTGATGGTCTATCACGCGGTTCCCCACGATGCCCAGGATCGCAGCCTGAATCGACAGCCCGGAATCCGCCGTGTCCATTGGGCTTCGACTGGATTGCCCTATCTGGAGATGACGCCTGAACGCGATTTGCCTCCAGAAGGAGATATCGTTGAAATGACTATCATTGTAGAATAGGAAGATGCGAACGATATGAACAGAGGAAATTTCAGACGCACCGCCTTCAACGCGCCCTTCATCGCTCAGCGGGCCGACCCCTATGTGCTGCGCCACGGCGACAGGTGGTATTTTACCGCCTCCGTGCCGGAGTATGACCGCATCGCGCTGCGCCGCGCGGATTCGCTGGAGGGCCTGCGCAAAGCGGAGGAGACCGTCGTGTGGCGCGCCCACGGATCCGGCGATATGAGCCAGCATATCTGGGCCCCGGAGCTGCACTTTATGGACGGCGCGTGGTACATCTATTTTGCCGCCAGCCGCAGGGACGACATCTGGGCGCTGCGCCCCTGGGTGCTGCGCTGCGAGGGCGACGATCCCCTGGCGGGACCCTGGACGGAGTGCGGCATGCTGAAGCGGGCCGACGGGGACGCGTTCAGCTTCACCGATTTTTCGCTGGACATGACGGTATTTGAGCACCGCGGCCGTCGCTTCTGTGTCTGGGCCGAGAAGGTCAGCGTGGGGCGCAAGATCTCCAACCTGTACATCGCCGAAATGTCCGACCCCCTGACCCTTAAAACCCCTCAGATGCTTTTGTCCTCACCCTCCTACGCCTGGGAACGCCACGAATTCTGGGTGAACGAGGGCCCTGCCTTTGTCGCCCATGGCGATAAGGTGTACCTGGCCTTCTCGGCCAGCGACACCAGCCCCGCCTACTGCATGGGGCTGCTCTGGGCCGACGCGGACGCCGATCTGATGGATATCGCCTGCTGGCACAAGCTGAACCGCCCCGTATTGACCACCGACGCGAGTCGCGGCCTGTACGGTCCGGGCCACAACACCTTCTTCACCGACGCGGCGGGGGAGGTCTATACCTCCTATCACGCCCGGCAGTATGACGAAATCGTCGGCGACCCGCTGTACGATCCCAACCGTCACTGCTATATCATGAAGGTGGGCTTCGAGGGCGGGCTGCCGACGTTCAGCCTGGAGCGCCAGTTGTTTCAATAGGCAAATCACATAATCAAATCTCTATCGAGGTCCGGGGCAGCTGCACCAGGCAGTTCACGCCCCGGGCCTCGCAGTTTTGTACCAGCCTGAAGAAGGCGACCTCGGTGCGCTCCACCAGTGGGATCATGCCTTTGGCGGGCTTGTCCAGCGGGGAGAAGAAGTTGTCCCAGTGCAGCGGAATCACCAGCTTTGGCTTTACCTTGTCCACCGTCTCGGCGAAGAACCGGGCCTCGGTCTCTTTGTCGGCCTTGGCCAGGCCGGCGGTGCCCAGGAACAGCACGTCGGCCCGGATGCCGTCCAGCTGGCCCTCGATGTAGTTGAAGCTGGGGCGAATCAGGTATCGCCTTTCGTCGTGCTCCACCAGGAAGTCAAAGGAGCCGCCCTCGTGGTAGTCCCGCAGCCGCGCCGGCTGCCTGAGGGGCCGGTCGATGGTCACGCCCAGGTCGTTGTTGATCAGCGTGGGCTTGGAGTGCAGCGAGGGGATCACCTTCACCCGGAAGCCGCCCACTTCGCAGGTCTCGCCGCCGTGGAATTCGGTGAGCCGCTCCTCCGGCACGCCGCCGCCCCGGGCCACGTTTAGCGCCGACATCGATCCGAAGATCCCGGCCCCGGTGCGGATTGCCACATAAGGCGCGTCCATCACGTGGTCGTGATGGGCATGGGATGCGAATATCGCCCGCAGCCGGTTCACGCGGTGGCGCTCCAGCAGCGCGTCCGCCAGCGCCCTGTCGGTTTCGCCCCGGCCGAAGATGTACCTGCCCAGCGAGGGCCGGGTGAAGTGGGCGTCGAACAGCACCTGGTCCTGCCCGTCGTCAAACAGCAGCGTGGTGGTGCCGAAGTAGGTGATCTTCATGGCGCATTACTCATGTCCCCTGTCCCGCCCGTGGAACAGGTCCTTTTTTTCCAGCAGCTGCAGATCGGACCGGTGCAGCCCCTCCTCGAAGTCAAAGGCGCCCGGCGCCTGGGTGCACATGCCGTAGCCGAAGGTGATCGGCATGCCGCAGACGGACACGGCGGCGGCCTCTTCGGCCAGGCGCTCCATGGCCGCGGTCATTTCGTCGCCGTTCACACCCCGGGCCAGGATCAAAAACTCGTCGCCGCCTGTGCGGAACACCGTATACGGCCCGCCCTCAAAGCGCTTTTTCAGCAGCCCGGCCATCTCGCACAGCAGCTGGTCGCCGTCCTTGTGGCTGAAGCGGTCGTTGATGACCTTCAGGTTGTTGATGTCGACGGACACGAAGGTGATGCTCGCCGGGCCCTCCTCGGCCTGCCGGGCGTTCCACACGTCCAGATAGTTGCGGTTGTACAGGCCGGTCAGGTAGTCCCGATAGGCGATGTTGGTCAGGTGCAGCTTTTCCTTGCGCTCATACTCCTGCTCCAGGGCCCGCTTGATGCGGCCGGAGCGCACGCGGATCACCAGCAGCGTGATCAGCGCCAGCAGCGCCAGCGCCAGGCAGAGGCCGGCCAGCTGGACCGCGGGCCTTTCGTACCAGGGGTGCTGCTTGACGATGGGCAGGGTGATCTCCTCCAGCACGTCGCCGGTCTTGCCGTCCTGTACGCCGAAGTGGAAGGTATAGCTGCCGCCGTTCAGGTTGGTGTAGCGGATGCCGCCCAGGCTGTTCAGCCGGGTGACGGTCCGGTCGTCGTCAAAGCCCTCCAGATAGTAGAACACATAGGGGTTGCCCGTGCGGTAGGTCAGCACATAGGCGTTGATGTCCACGCGCTTGACCTTGCCGTCGATCACGCAGCGGCCCTCGCCGTCCGGGCGGACGGTGACGCCGTCGGCCTGCAGGCTGTCCACCACCAGCGGGTAAGCGCCGGCGTTCGCCTCGGCGAAGTCGGTCTCCAGGCTGAACACGCCGCCGGAGCCGCACACCATCAGCGCGCCATCCGTCAGGCAGGCGTAGGAGTTGGGCGTCACCTCGTAGGGCAGGCCGTCCATGCGCCGGTACTGCTGGTAGCGGGGGGCTTCGTCCTTCAAAAGCGAGGCCTCGGTGGTCTGGTAGACGCCGCTGCCGGTGAAAACCCAGGCGTCGCCGTTGTCCAGCACCCAAAGATCCAAATTGTTGGTGGAGGGGAAGCCGGAGATGGAGGTGATGTCGCCGCTTTGGGCCAGGAAGTCGATGTCGTTGCCGGTGACCAGCCACAGGCCGTCAAAGGCGTCGCTCCGGTATTCCTTCATGATCACGTTGGAGCTCAGGCCGTCCTCGGTGGTGATGTGGCTGACGATCTCGCCATCCTTCAACAGGTACAGCCCGTTGCCGTCGGAGCCCAGGTACACGGTGTCGCCGAACTGCACGGCGCTGAGTATGCGGAAGGCCAGGGCTCCGGGGTCGTTCGACACGCTTCGGACCCCGTCTTCGTTTACGAAGTAGGCCCCGTTGTCGGTGCCCGTCAGCACGCCGCCCGGCACCGGGGTGATGGTGCGGAAGTTGTCGGAGCGCAGCTGGGGATAATCCGCGGTGGTATAGCGGGTGATTTCGCCGTCGGGCCCATAGCGCAGCAGGCCCCGCTTCATGGTGCCCACCCACAGGCTGCCGTCGTCGCCGGACAGCAGCGCGCGCACGCGCACGCCCTTCAGCGCCGCGGTGATCGGCGAGATCTCCAGCTGCTTGTAGTCGGTGGCGCTCAGCGCCGCCAGGCCGGTGTCGTGGCCGATGTACAGCGTGTCGCCCAGGCGCTGGATGGCGTTGACCACCATCGAATCCAGCCCGGCGCAGCGGCTGACATCCACGAACTGGCTGCGGGACACCTTGAGCACGCCCTGGCGGGAGGACACGAACCAGTAGTTTCCCTCCACGTCCACCAGCATCTCGTCCACGGAATTGTCCATCCTCAGGTTTTGCATCCGCAGACCGCCCGCCGAGTGGATGGCGACGCCGTTGTCGGCGCACAGCCACAGCGCGCCGCTTTCCTCGCAGTGCAGGTCGTTGATGTTGTTGAGACCCTCCATCACCGTCGTGCCGGTGACGTTCAGGCTATCATCCAGGGCGAGCACCTCGTCGCCGGTGGTCCCGGCCAGGTAGCCGCCCGCGGGGTTTTCGCACACGCAGCGCAGCGACCAGTTACGCAGGTCCGCCTGGCGCAGCGCCTTGCCGTCCCAGGCGCACAGCCCGCCCTCGCGGGTGACGCACAGCACCGCCCCCGCCTTCGCGCACACCAGCCGGTGTATATACAGGCCATTCAGCTCCGGGATGTCCAGCCGCCGGATGCCCGCCTCCGTCACCGCGCACAGGCCGGAGCCGGTGCCCATGTACAGTGTTCCGTCCGGCGCGGCGTCCAGGCACACGGCGTCCAGCACCGGCTCGCCCTCGAGCGTGGGCACGGAGCTGAACTCTCCGTCCCGATAGTGGAACAGGCCCTTGTCCGACGTGGCAATCCACAGCTCGCCGTCCTGCCCGGCCTGCAGGTCCGACACGCGGGTGATGCGCTTGTAGGTGCCTGCCGGCGTTTCGCACCTCTTGCCGTCATAGCGCACCAGACCGCCGTAACCGCCGATCCAGATGAAGCCCTCGCTGGTCTGGGCCACGGCCTGGGTGCTGGTGGACAGCAGCCCGTCCTCCGAGGTGAACAGCTTTTGCACGTTCCCGTCGATATAGAGGTCCTTGCCGTCCGCTGCCGCCGCGGCGCAGGCAAGGCCCAGGAGCAGTATCAATAGGAGGACAGTCTTCTTCATGGCGTTCACCTGAATCGAGCGTATTTCCGTTTTTCACCAAATATCAATTATAGCAGAAGCGCGCTGAAATTGCAATGTGAGTGGATTAATTTGACCGGATAAATCGCAGAAAAAGGAGTTGACAAACGGGATCTTTGGCATTATAATGAATATGCAAACGGTTGCATGATTCCTGGCAGGGAGGTGGGCGCATGGCGGTGACGATCCATGACGTGGCGAAGCTGGCCGGCGTCAATTCCTCCACGGTCTCCCGCGTGATCAACGGCAAGGCGACCATCACGCCCGACACGAAGGAGCGGGTCTACGCCGCCATGCGGGAATTGGACTACCATCCAAATTCCCTGGCACGCAGCCTGGCCAGCGGCCTGAGCGGGGTCATCGGCGTGGTGGTGGACGCCCGGGACGCCGAGGCGTTCAGCAACTGGTTCTTTAGCCGCAGCCTGTTCGCCATCGAGAAGGTGGCCCAGGCCAGGGGCTATCAAGTCATCATCGCCAACGGCGCCCAGAGCAAGGGCGGCAACATCGAAACCCTGATGAAGGAGCACAAGGTAGACGGACTGATTCTGCCCCCCACTACGGTCAAGCCCGCCCTGATGGAGGCCATCGGGGACTTTCCCTATGTGGTGCTGGGCACGCCGGACACCCTGCGCGGGGACACCAGCTGGGTGGACAACAACAACGAGCAGGGCGCGGAGATGGCCGTCAGGCACCTGCAGGAGATGGCATACAGCAATATCGCCTATCTGGGCGGCTACCAGAAGCGGGGCTTTACCAAGCGCCGCGTGAAGGGCTACCAGCGGGCGAACGCCGGGCGGGAGACGATCCTCGCCACCGATGGCACCTCGGAAAACGCATATGCCGTCGCCATGGAGGCCCTCAGACAGCCGGAGCGTCCGGACGCCTTCGTGTGCAACGACAACCTGGCCGCCTTCGGGCTGCTGAAGGCCTGCAGGGCATTGAAGCTCGATGTGCCCAATGACGTGGGCATCGTGGCGTTCGACAATTACCCGCTGGCGGAGTATACCGACCCGCAGCTGACGATCATCGACATCGACACCGCCATGCTGGGCGAGCAGACCGCCCAGCTGCTGTTCCGCCGAATCGAAAACAAGGCGGGCAACCAGCAGATCATGCTGTCCACGACCCTGGTGAAGCGAGCTTCTACGGAGAGGAAGGCGAGATAAATGAACGCATCTGCCGTGAGGCACCTTTCTTTTTACCCCTTTGTGCAACCGCTTGCACGTGATGAAGCGCGGTTTATGCTGGAGGCGGCCGCGGGCGATCTCCTTGCCTGCGAACTGGTCTGGTGGAAGCGCTCCCGGCCGGAGGAAAAGCGCCGCGCCAGCCTGTCGAGGGGCCTGAACGACGGCGCGGTGGAGCAGTGGCAGGCGGAGGTGTCCTTTTCGGAGGAGATCCACTACATCAAATATGCCTTTTGCCTGACGGACAGCGATGGGAAACAGACATGGCTCAATTCATATGGCATAGAGGTCGGGTTCAGCTCGTCCGGCAGCTTCGAGCTGCTGCAGGTCAACGCGACGGACGTGCTGTCCGTGCCGGACTGGGCGAAGGGCTGTATCTTCTACCAGATCTTTCCGGAGCGATTCCATAAGACCGGCCCGGCCTGTGATGGCCTTGACCCCTGGGACGCCGAGCCGACCCGGGAGAACTTCCTCGGCGGGAACCTGCGGGGCATCCTCGAAAAGCTCCCTTACCTCTCGGAATTGGGGGTGGAGTGCCTCTACCTGAACCCGATCTTCGAGGGGGACTTCAACCACAAATACGCCACCACGGACTACTTCAAGGTCGACCCCACGTTTGGCACGGAAGCCGACCTGATCGAATTGGTTGAGAAGGCTCATTCACTGGGCATCCGGGTGATCCTGGACGGCGTGTTCAACCACTGCGGCAGCCACTTCCCGCCGTTTGTGGATCTGCTGGAAAACGGCGAAGCAAGCCGCTTCCGGGATTGGTTCTATCCCAAAAAGTATCCCATCGAAATCGACGCAAAATGCTACGAGTGCGTGGGCGACTATCCCTACATGCCCCGGCTGAACGGCGCGAACCCGGCGGTGCGGGACTATGTGGAGAAGGTGCTGCTGTACTGGCTGGAGCGCGCTCACATCGACGGCTGGCGCTTCGACGTGGCCGACGAGCTGGACCGCCACGCGGTGACGCGCTGGCGCGAGGCAATCAAGCGGACTTATCCGGACGCGCTGCTGCTCGTGGAAACCTGGGGCGACGCCTCGCGGCTGTTGGGGCCGGACGGCTTCGACAGCGCCATGAACTACCTGTTCCGGGACGCGATGGTGGACTTCTTTGCCCATGACTCAATCGACGCCGTAGCCCTGAAAACGCGCCTCGACGGCATGCTGATGCGCTATCCGAAGGAGATCAACCACGCCCAGTACAACCTGATCGGCAGCCACGACACCGCACGCTTCCTGACGGAGGCCAGGGGCGAAAGGTGGCGGCTGAGGCTGGCGATGGCCTTCCAGATGCTGTTTCCCGGCGCGCCTGCCGTCTACTACGGCGACGAGATCGGCATGACGGGCGAGAACGACCCCGGCTGCAGGGGCGGCATGGCCTGGGGTCATCAGGATACAGAGCTGCTCCAATGGCAAAAGGACATGATATGGCTGCGCAAGCGGCATCCGGCGCTGCGGTTGGGAAGCTATCGTGCGCTGGCAGCGAAGGGTGGGCTGTTCGCCTTCGAGCGGAAGCTGGGCGACGATCGCGTGGCGGCATTCTTCAATGCCTCGGGCACACCCGAACATTTGGACTTCGCGGAGACGGGGGAAACCGTGCACATTCCGCCGCGCTCCGTAAAGATCATAGAAGTATAACAGGAGGAATAGACATGAGTACCCTTAGGAAGCTTCTCGCCGTGGTACTGGCCTGCACGCTGCTGTTTTCAGCCTGCGCGGCACTGGCTGAAGGCGAGACCGTGACCATCAACTTCTGGCACCACTACAGCGCCCAGTCCGCCGAGAACGAGACGCTGATGAACGTGCTGATCCCCGCCTTCGAGGCGGAGAACCCCGGCATCAAGGTCAACGCCGTGTCCCACGAATGGGCCGAGCTGCACGACAAGGTGCTGGTCAGCGCCAATTCCAACGCCCTGCCGGACGTGGCGCGCTGCGACATCGCCTGGCTGCCGGAGTTCCAGCAGATGGGCATCCTGGTGGCCCTGGACGAGGAGATGCCCGATTTTGACGTGGTCAGCGGACAACTGCTGGACAGCGCCATGTCCACCGCCCGGATCGGCGGCCACTACTATGGCCTTGCCCTGAACACCAACAGCAAGATCGTGTTCTACAACACCGCCATGCTGGAGGCCGCGAACGTCGCCGTTCCCACCACGATGGACGAGTGGGTGGAGGCCGTGAAGGCCCTCTCCGGCGAGAACGGGAACGGCCAGCAGGTTTGGGGCTGGAACGAGCCCGCCCTGGCCGGCTGGAACATCTGCCCCTTCATCTGGAGCTTCGGCGGCGCGCTGACCGACGAGGACCAGACCGTGGCCACCGGCTACGTCAACGGCCCCGCCACCGTGAAGGCCGTGGAAACCTTCGCGGAACTGGTACAGTCCGGCGCGATCACCGGCTTCAACGCCGGCGACATCCCCATGACCGACGGCTTCGGCACCGGGCGCTACGCCATGATGCTGGAGGGTCCCTGGAAGTCCGCGGAGCTGGCCGGCGCCTATCCCGACGTGGCCTATGGCACCGCGCCCATTCCCGCCGGCGAAGGCGGCAGCGTCTCCGTGCTGGGCGGCGAGGACATCGCCATGTTCAACACCGCCAACCAGGAAGCAGCCTGGAAGTTCATGCAGTTCATGACCGGCGAATTTGCCGAGACGGAGATGGCCAAGTGCGGCCAGATTCCGGTAAACGTGGCGGCGCTGGAGAGCGACACCGTGAAGAGCGCCGATTACGCGCCCTTCATCGAGGCCATACAGACCGCGAAGGCCCGGCCCACCGTCGCCGCCTGGAGCGAGATGGACAACGGCCTGCAGGTGGCCCTGACCGCCGTGGTCAGCGGCGAAAAGACTGCCCAGGAGGCCCTGGACGCGCTGGCCGCCGAATGGGACGCGCTGCTGAAATAACCTGAGATTCCCAGATTGCCACGTCGGCTTCGGCTGTGCCTCAGCCTCCTCGCAATGACAGAATACGCTCCGTTTCACGATACGTCATTGCGAGGAGTCCCCAAAGGGGACGACGTGGCAATCTGGTCCCCTGTCCATGAACTGCCCCCGTCATAAGGCAAAGGAGGAAACCATCATGATCCAAAAGTCCCGCCTCAACCGGGCGCAGCTCATCGCGCTGCTGCTGCCGGGGCTCATCGTGTTCGGCCTGTTCACGGTGTACCCCATCGTGCGCCTGTTCTGGATGAGCCTGTGCGACATGGGCTTTTCCTCCATGCTCACCCAGCCCTTCGCGGGGCTGACGAACTACCGGGAGGTCTTTGCCGACGGCACCTTTTGGACGGTGTTCGTCAACAGCGTGGTCTACACCCTCGTCACCGTGCCGGGGCAGATGGCCATCGGGCTGTTCGTCGCCGTGCTGCTGAACGGCATCAAGCGCTTTTCCGTCACCTTCCGGGTCATCAACTACCTTCCAGTGGTGACCTCCTGGGTCATCGCCTCGCTGGTGTTCCGCTACATCTTCAACACCGAAGGCCTGCTCAACTATTTCCTGTGGAAGGTGCTGGGCGTCACCTCCGGCAACATCCGCTGGCTGGACACCCGCTGGAGCGGTCTGACCGTGGCCATGATCCTGGGCATCTGGAAGGGCATCGGCTGGAACATGGTGATCTTCCTGGCGGCGCTCCAGCAGGTGCCGAAGGACCTGTACGAGGCGGCGGACATCGACGGCTGCGGCGCGTGGAAGAAGTTTGTCTACGTGACGCTGCCGGGCATCAGGGGCACGATACTGTTCGCCCTGATCGAGCTGACCATCGGCGGCTTCAACGTATTTACGTCCATCAAGATGATCACCGGCGGCAAGCCCGCCCACCAGACGGACACGCTGCTGACCTGGATGTACTACAAGGCGTTCAGCACGGGCCAGTTCGGCTACGCGGCGGCGCTGAGCTTCGTGATGGCGCTGTCGCTGGGACTGTTGGCCATCGTGCAGTTCCGCATGATGCGCAGCCGCGACGCATAAGGGGTGAGGGAAATGAAGAAAATCAACGCGGCCAAACTGCGCTCGGCCATCGTTCGGTACGTGCTGCTGGCCATCGGCACGGTGGTGTTCACGCTGCCGATGCTCTACATGATCTCCACGTCCCTGCGGCCCAACGGCGCGCTGTACGAATACCCGCCCCGCTTTTTCCCGCGTCCGGAGGCGCTGACGCTGGAGAACTACGATTATATCCTGCGCCAGAGCAAGTTCTATCTGAACTTCCTGAACTCAGTGTTTGTCTCCGTGTCCACCATACTCATCGCGGCGGCGGTGGCCTCGGCCATGGCCTTCGTGATCGGCAGGTTCAAGAACCGGGGTACAAAGACTCTGTTCGCCTTCATCATCATCACGATGATCATTCCCGGCACCACGATGATCGTGCCCCAGTTCGAGCTGGCGACGAAGCTGGGGCTGGTGAACAGGCTGTGGGGACTGATCCCCTTCTATGTGGCGTGGGTGATCCCCTTCTCCACCTTCATGATCAAGGGGTTCATGGAGAACATCCCGAACGAGATCATGGAGGCCTGCTGGATCGACGGCGCGGACGTGTGGACCGTCTACACCCGCGTGGCCCTGCCGCTGGCCTCCCCGGCGCTGGCCTCCGTCAGCATCTTCAACTTCCTCACCGCCTGGGAGGAATACCCCTGGGCAAACACCGTCATCAACGACACAAACCTGCGCACGCTGCCCATCGCCATCGCCGGCTTCTTCGGCCAGCACCAGTTTACCCAGTGGGGCTATGTGTTCGCCATGTCGGTGCTGACATTGATTCCCGTAGTGCTGATCTTCATATTCTGCCAGAAGTTCTTCGTCCAGGGCCTGACCGCGGGCAGCGTGAAGGGATAGGGGACAGACCCCAAAACGGCGGAAGCCGCGCTTGTTCCAGCGCGGCTTCCGCCATTTTTCACTGCCCCGCGGCCTCGAGGGCGCGGTACATGGCGTCGAAGCTGGTCTTGATCTAGCCGCAGACCTCGGCGTAGGGGTACAGCAGCCGTAGTCCCCGCTGACGCTGCCCGCCTCCTCGGCCAGGGCCGCGCCCAGCAGGGCCAGCAGCAGGGCCAGGACCATAGCCTTCCTCATCGCTTCATTTTCCTTTTCATTCGATCAGCGCTTCGCACATGGCCTCGAAGTCCAGCCGCGCGCCGTAGTCCGGGAAGTGGTATTCCTGGTACACGCCCTGGTCGCCCTCGTAGTACAGGTACGTCCACGGGCCGTCGTCGCCGGCATCCAGGTTCTCCTCCCGGGCCTTCACCGTGCCGCCGGCGATGCCTTCCAGGAAGCGGGCCCACTGGTCGTCGGTCAATTCCACCGTGCCGGTGACGGTGGCGTGCTCCTCCGTCAGCGGGAAGACCTCGCCCTCCCGCTTCTCGTGGAAGAACAGGTATTTCCCGTCCTCCGCGTAGAAGCGGTAGCGCTGGTACTCCGGCGGGAAGGTGGAGGAGGCGCGGGTGTAGTAGAAGTCGTGGATGTCGCCATCGGCGATGTCCGTGCCCACCACCCGCTCCCGGCTGCCGGAGAACAGGCCGGCGAGGAGGTCCAGCAGGCCGCCCAAAGACGCCCCGGCGGGCTTCGCCGCCGTCTCCAGTATGTCCGTGAGCTCGGCGACGGCGTCAAAGTAGCCGTCCGGGAAGGCGTTGTCGCCGATGGCCAGCACCGAGGTGCCGTCGGTCAGCTCGAATTCCACCCGGAAGCCCTCGCCGTCCAGCACGTAGGGGTTGGATTCGCTGAAGCCGTCCCAGGCGGTCATGTCATACCTGTCGATGACCTCCAGCAGCGCCTCGCCCACGCCGTCGTCGACGGGCCGGAAATCCCCGCCGTTCACCGACAGCCGGAGCCGGCCCCGGTGCGTGGCGACGTCGTAGCTGTCGTACATGATTTCGCCGTGGCGGTACAGCCCGAGCCGGGAAAGCGCCCGGTCCGGGGCCAGCGTCTGGTCCGAGGCCAGCGCGGGGGCCGCGCACAGCATGAGCGCCAGCAGCCAGCAAAGCAGCCTTTTCACAGCCAGGCCTCCTCCCCGGGGGCGTCCGCGCGCACGCGGAAGTAGACGCTGTAGCGCTCGTAGCCCACGTCGTACAGTGGGATGAAGGGGATCTCCTTTTCCTCGGTGACAGTCAGGAACTCCTGGGTCCAGAAGCCCCATTCCCGCTCGTTCACCCGCGCGAGGGCGCTCTCGGGACGGGCCGGGTCCGCGTGCAGGGCCTGCTCCGCGTCGGTCAGGCCCGCCAGCAGGATCGGGCCGTACAGGAAGGCCACGCGGCTGGGGTCCCCGGCCATCTTTTCGCTGCGCAGGCGGCGGGGCAGCACGTGGACGAAGCTGTCGCCGTCGTTCCAGGTGTCCCTTTCCACGTCCATGAAGTGGGCGGGGCCCTTCCCGGCCCACTCCGGCACGCGCACGTGCAGCCGGAATCTCGCGGGGCCGTCCGTCTTGACCTCCAGCACCACCCGCAGGTCCTCCGGGTTGTGGATCACCTTCGAGGTCACCTCGCCGATGCGCTGGCGGGCGGTGGAGCTGCTGCCCATCATGAAGCTTCCGTTCTGCTGGTCGACGCGCAGCCGCAGGGTCACCTTCTGGCCGTTCACGGTGAAATCGGCGTCGCTGTCGAAGAACTGGCACACGTAGATGTCCTCGCCGTCCTGGTAGAAGATGTAGCGGTTGTGGGCCGCGTTGGCCTGCACCAGCGTGCCGTGGCAGCAGTAGAAGTTGGTGGTCTCGGTGCCCCAGCCCTTAGTGTCGCCGCCCTTCAGCGGCATGAAATAGGACACCAGGCCCGTCAGGGGGTGGGTGGGGAAGAAGCCGTTGGTGGGGCGGTGGCGCCAGTAGCCCTGGGCCATGATGCCGTTGAACAGGTTCCTTTCGATGTAGTCTGCGTATTGGGCCTCGCCGGTCCAGCGCAGCAGCACGTCCGCCAGCCGGATCATGTTGTACACGGTGCAGTGCTCCTGGTCCTTGCGGCCCAGCCGGGCGGACACGTCGCCCTTGGGCGTCCAGATCTCGCCGCTGGTCTGCCCGCCGGTGGCGAAGCTGCCCCGGTCCGTCACGGCGCACTTCCAGTAGGCCTTTACGATGTCGGCCCAGCGCGCCTCGCCTGTCACCTCGTAGGCCCGGGCGCAGCCCAGCACCTCCGGAATGGTGGTGTTGGCGTGCATGTTGGTCAGCGGGTCCCGCCCGGCCAGCAGCTCGTCGAACAGGCGGTTGCGGGTGTAGCGCTCGATGAGCCGCCTGTAGCGCTCCTTGCCCGTCAGCTCCAGCATGTCCGCCCAGATCTCCAGCATGCCGCCGGTCTCCACGTCCAGTATGTCGTCCATCTGCTCCCGGGAGAATTGGGCGGTCCATTGGTCGAACCACCCGCCCCAGGCGTCCGCCACCTCCAGCGCCTTCTGGCAGTGGGCCAGCTTCGCCATGTCCACAAGGCCCATCAGCGTCTTGTGCAGCGTGTAGTGGGGAGCCCACACCGCCTTGCCCCGGGCGATCCAGTGCAGGTACTTCTCCGGGATCGAACCGGCCCAGCCGTCTCCGTGCTCCCGCTGGCAGCGGGCCAAATCGTCCACCATGGCCAGCGCCCTGCCCAGGATCTCCGGGTCGCCGGTCTCCTCCCAGATCATGGCGCAGGCGCTCAGGTAGTGGCCGGTGAAGTGGCCCCGCAGCGCGCAGGTGGGCGACTCCCAGCCGCCGTGGATGGTGGTGTCCAGGTCCGTGTCGTTGTACAGGCCGGCCTCCAGCAGGTAGTTCCGCATCAGGTTTTCCCGGGTCAGGCGCAGCATGTAGCCGCGGTTGTCCCGCTCCCGGCGCAGCAGCTCGTCGTCCAGGAGCCTCACCTGCGTGCCCTTCAATCCGATCATGGCGCATCCTCCTTGTGATTGGTCGTTGTATCGTGACAGGCATCCCAGGCCGAACCGCACAGGCCCTCCAGTATGCAGCCGCAGGCCCAGGGCATCAGCGCGAACCAGGTGCTGGCGGGCGCGCCGTCCGGGTAATGTTCGGTCAGCAGGCCCTCGCAGTGGCAGAAGCGCTCGCTCATCCAGCCCCGCTTGCCGTAGTCGTACTCGCCGTCAAACCGGCTGGATACCTGGCGGCTCCAGGCCAGCGTGTCCTCCAGGCGGCCGCGCGCATAGGCGTCGCCGGTCTTCTTCACATAGTAGTACAGCTCGTCCACGATGGCGGAGGACATCGGGTGGATGTGGGGGTTGGTCACCGAGGTGATGCTGCCGCCGCAGCTGCTCCAGCCCACCCGGCTCAGCGGCGGCACCCGGATGGGGGAATTGTAGCAGAACTTGAAGGTGAACTCGTATTCCAGCGCGTCGCCCATGTGGGAAAGCAGCCGCGCGTCGCCGGTGATCCCGTGCAGCCACCGCACCGCGCGGATATAGGCCAGCACGCCCTCGGAATCCACCTGCTTGTCGATGTCCAGCGGTCCGCCGTAGCAGACCATGGGGACCACGTAGGCGGCGTGATAGCGCGCCTCGCTTTCAAGCAGCGCTTCAAGGCCGTCCCGCCTGCCGGTCAGCGCCGCGTGATACGCCGCCGCGGCCAGGCACCACGCGCCGGACATGGCGTCGTAGCACAGCCCCGCGCCGGTCTCCTCGGAGAAGACGTAGGGGTATTCCCCGTCGCCGTTGCGGGAGCGCTCCGTGACCTGAAGCGTCCCCTCCGCCCAGGAAAGCCACCCCGGGTGGTCCGCACCGCGCCTGCCTTCCAGGTCCCAGGCCTTCAGCACGTAGTAAAGCGCCTGGCCCACCAGGTAGGCCGCGTGGCCGGGGGTGGGCTGCTTGTCGTACCACCAGCCCCGGTTGCCCCAGACGCCGTCCACCTCGGCGGTGAAGGGCAGCCCGTTTTTCGGGTTGGTCGAGGTCTGCACGATGTGCTCGACGCAGGCCAGGGCCTGGCTTCGCATGGCTTCGTCGCCCAGCCGGTGGGCGGCCTGCAGCATTGGCACGGCCACGGCCAGCCCGTTGGTCCAGGAGATCGAGGGCAGCAGCCGCACCTCGTTGTCGTGCTGCCGGTCGAATACGAACCCGGCGTAGGCGCGTTTTTCCTCCAGCCAGGCATCGCCGGACACCGCCCGGGCGATGTCGGCCACCGCCGCCGACGCGGGCAGGCCCCGCCGGGGCGCTTCGTGGAAGCGGCGGTATACCCAGCGGATCGCGCCGTCGATGGCCCGGGCGTCTTCGGCGGGATAGTCGAACACCGCCACGTCAAAGCTGGCGGCCTCTTCGGCCTCCAGCCGGAAGGCGTTGTCGCCCAGCGCCGCCCGGGGCCGGACGTGGTGGGAATCCAAGAAGAACCAGGGCGCGTTCTCGTAGCCCAGGGTGTAATAGACCTCCCGCGCGTCCAGGTCGCAGCCGAAGCCGGCGTACTGGTCGAATTCGCCCGCCGCACCGGGGGCCCAGGCCTGCCGGACGCCGTTCCGCTTCACGAAGTAAGGCGCGGCGCACAGCCCCGTCACCCGGCTGCCGGTGAAGGCCAGCGCCACGGGGTGGGACAGCCGGTCGGCCCGGGTCAGCCACCAGGGCGAGGCCGGGAATTCGGTGGGGGCGGGCCGCAGCCGGGGCGTTTGGCTGTCCGCCACCAGCGGCGCGTCGCCCCGGTTTGTGCCGTAGATGAACCCCGGCAGGAAGAAGCGGGGGTCGTCCGCCTGAAAGGCCAAGCCCAGCCGCAGCACGCCCGACCAGTGCGCGCCGCCCACATTTTCAATGTGAATCTGAAGCATCCGGGGGTCGTCCGCCGCGCCGCTGCCGGAGACTGCCGACACCCCGGCGCGCAGCCCCGCTTCGCCGGCGGGCCGGTAGTCGCCCTCCGCCCCGCGGACCGTAAACACCAGCTTGTCCATGGCCGTGCCCTCCGTCAGCAGAATTCGATGGAATAGGCGATCTCCCGCGCCGCGCCGGCCTCCAGGACCTGGACGCCCTTCTTTTGGTCGATGGCGCCGGCGAAGCCCTCGTCGTCGGTCCGGCCGAACCAGGGCTCCAGGCAGATGAACGGCCCCTTCGGGTTGGCCCACACCGCCAGCATCGGGAACTGCCCGCAGTCCATGCGCACCCAGGGCCGCCCGTCGGGCGTGGCGATGCCCACCGACTTCACCTGGCCGTCCTCGAAGATCCAGGTGTCCGGCACGTCCGCCTGATAGCGGGCCCGGCCCTCCGCAAGCGGCAGGACCCTGGGCGTCGTCCGCGCGTAGCCCGCGGGGCTGGCGCTGATGTAGGAAAGCGCTTCCGCGCCGGGGAACAGCAGGAAGCAGTCCTCCTTCCGAACGCCCTCCGGCAGCAAAAAGCCCGGGTGTCCGCCGATGGAAAAGAACATCCGCCCGTCGCCCCGGTTCTCCACCGTCCACGTCACGTGCAGCCGCCGCCCCTCCAGCCGGTGGGCCACGGTCAGCCGGAAGTCCCAGGGATAGCGCTCCCGGGTCCACTCGGTGGCCTCCAGCGCGTGGGTGACGGAGGTCGCCGTCGCGCCTGTGCAGATGAAATCCATGTCCCGGGCGAAGCCGTGCTGGGTGGGCATCGGATAGGTGCTGTCCCCGATCCGGTACCGCCCGTCCACGACCTTCCCCACGAAGGGGAACAGTATCGGCGCGTGGCGGTTCCAGACGGCGGGGTCGCCGGTCCATATGCGCTCCGCGTCCCGCGTTTTGTCGATCACGCTGACCAGCTCCGCGCCGGCGTCGGCGACGGTTGCCCGGAGGAATTCGTTTTCAAGGATGTGTGTGGCCATGACTTGCCGCCTCCCTTTGCTCTATGATCGCCCGGATCTCATCCAGGCTGTCCGCGAAGCGTATGCCCGCCTGCTTCTCCGGGGTCGAAAGCCCCGTTTCGATCATGCGGTCCAGCAGCGCCTTCAGCGGGTCGTAATACCCGTTCAGGTTGTACAGCACGCAGGGCGCGTCCAGGTGTCCCAGGGACATCTGGCTCATCACCTCGGCGATCTCCTCCAGCGTGCCGGTGCCGCCGGGAAAGGCGATGAAGGCGTCGCCCAGCCCGATCATCTTCGCCTTGCGCTCGGACATATCCCCGGTCACGATCAGCCGGGTGATGGCGTCGTAGACCAGACCCGCCTCCACGAAGAAGCGCGGTTCCACGCCCGTCACCTCGCCGCCCGCCGCCAGCACGCTTTCGGCCAGCTCGCCCATCAGCCCGGACTTCGACCCGCCGTACACCAGCGCGTGTCCCGCCCCGCCGATCCAGGCCCCCAGCGCCCGCACGGCCGCCTTCAACGCCGGATCGCGGCCCTCGCTGGCCCCGAGATATACCGTGATGTTCATCAGTGATCGACCTCCATTCGTCCGATATTATAGCATACTCGCGCGTGGAATGAAATCACTTTCAAGGGATTTGTGCCGCTGTGCCCTGTGCCAGACAGGAAAAGTATACATGGGGACGGATACACAAGAACCGTCCCCATGTTCTCCCATGTTCACAAGTTCACCTCTCTTTGATTGCAGGAGATTAAGGAAAGATGGTAGAATACTGGTTAGGAGCTTCGGCTCGATAACTCGGAATTTGCGGAGGTTTCAGATGACTGTCAATTTTGATATATTGGTTTCCGGATGCAACACGCGTTGCAAGCATTGCTATGTCAATGGTGGACCTGGAAGCATGATGAAATTGGAGGACGCTTTTTTGTTCATAGAAAAGCTGGACGCGTTGGCGGAGCTTCTGCCGTTTGAAGCCAGCTTTACACTGGATAATGAACCGATGAATCACCCGAATATTGCATCCATTATTCGTAAGGCCAAAACCACGAGATATATTAAAAACTATCATCACGGAATGACGAGCGGTATTGCACTGATGTGCAGGAAAGACCGTCATGGCGTGATGCAGGCTTATCTTGATTGTGGATACCGTGACTTCGGTATAACCATTCACGGAAATGCTGCTCATCACGATGAGATCGTCCGGCGAGAAGGCGCTTTTAGAATTGCAATTGAAGCGGCTGAGTTTATGAAATCCTGCGGTGCGGAGGTTGGAGTATCTCTGATGTTCAACCGTTTTTTTGCTGAGGATGCCGAAGAAATCGACGGGATGCTGCAACAGCTACAGCCCGCATATATCTATTTTGCAGTCCCTAACTTTACACCGCATGCCCATATGACGGATTATGAACCTTATCGTGGTTCACTGAATACCCTTCACCGGATTCGTCCTTGGCTTGCTCGTTGGCATCAACAGGAAGACGAATTGACAAAGGAAATCTGTACGATCGGTATGCTCAAGGATCAACTCCAACAAGGATTTGATATAGTTCCATTATTCAAATGCCCACAGGATGAGCTATATATGGCGGTTCACCAGAACGGAGACCTTTTTGTTGGCAACACGGGCGTGGAAACAGAGCATCTCGGAAATCTGCGGACACTGGATATTCAGGAAACAGCCAAACGTATTTCAGAATTGCCTGGGAACCGGGACTATGGTGCGTTCTATGAGGTGGATCTGCTGCCTCGCCAGGAAGTACTGGTTCATGCTATTGATCAGTTGCCGCAGGACCTGCTATACAGCGATAGGGCAAGTGCTCTTTACAGGGCATTGACCATGCTTGGAATACCAACAATAATACTTGACGCTGTAGCCAAATGATGATAGAACGGCAAAGCGAAAGAGAACCAAACCCATCGGGGACGGTTCTTGCGTATCCGTCCCCGTGCTTACTTTTCATTTCCGGTACAGGGCGCAGCGGGGAGAACGGCTTGATCGCCTTGGGGGGGCAAGACGCTGTATTTCGACCCTCTACCACACAAACGGTATGACCTTCCACCTGACCTTTTTCTTATACTCAGTGTACCCATTAAGCCCCGCCTCCAGCACCGCCTCCTCGTTTTTTATGCGGCGGGCGATGATGGGGACGTAGGCCAGGGTGATCGCAAAGGAGATGGGGGAACCCAGCACCAGGGGCATGGACAAAAACAGCAGCAGCGTGCTCATGTACATCGGGTGGCGGACGACGCCGTACAGGCCGGTGTCCACCACCTGTTGGTTCTCCTGGACCTCCACGGTGCGGGACAGCCAGACGTTTTCACGCAATACCTCCGCGTACAGAGCATAGGCCAGCAGGAATACGGCGGCGGCGATCCAGGAAACCGCCTCCGGCAGCACGATCCAGCGGAAGCGGAAGTTCAGCCCCGCCACCGCGAAGGCGGCGAGGAACATGAGCCCGCTCAGCAGGATCACCCGCTTCTGCTCGCCCTGCTCCTCTTTGGCGTTCAGGCGCTTTCTGAGCAGCGCCGGCGACCTCTTCAGCATCACCAGTCCGGCGGCGAACATCGGGATGAACAATATGCCCATCAGGAGCCAGCCCTGTCGCCAGCGCAGCGTGCCCGCGGGCAGGAACAGCAAAAGCCCCAGCAGAACGACGCCGGCGGCGAACCTGGAGACCGCCTGGCCAAACAGCCTTTTGTTCATATCAGCCTTCTTCCTCCAGCGCCTTCTCCAGCCGAGCCTTCAGCAGCGCGTACCGGGCCCGCTTTTCGTCCCTGGCAAAGTGGTCCTCCCGCCGCTGCTTGCGGTTGTGGGCGTAGTCCAGCGCCCGGTCGCCGAATTGCTCGCTGGTCAGGTCGAACACGCAGTCGCCCACCGCGTTGAAGCAGTGGTAGTTCCCATCGCCCAGGGGCACGCCCAGCACGTCTCCGCCGTAGATGTCCTGCATCAGAAAGGCCGTGATCGAGCACTGGCCCAGGGTGGGATTGTCCTCGCTCCAGTTCTCGCGCATGCGCGGCGCGCAGGTGTCCGCGGCCCAGATGCCGGTGAGCAGGTCGTAGTAGTCCCGGGGCGTCAGGCCGCGGGCGTCGGTGATGTCGGCGGTTTGCCAGCCGTAGAAATTGTACATATCCTTTTCCTCCCCTTCACGCCTCGCCAGGCAGCAATAGGCCTGCTCCAGGATCAGCGAAAAGCCGCCGACCTCCGCGGGGCTCATCGCCTTTTTATCGTAGATGCGCTCCTCGTCGTGCAGGAAGTCCCACAGCGAACACAGCACGTCCTCGTCGTCGTCCGGCTGGCAGGCCCTCTGGATCAACCGGTATTGCCGGTGGGACAGGGGTCGCAGCAGCTCGCGTCGCGTCTGTTCGTCGGCGTCCCCGAGATCGCCGGGGTCGCCGGCGGCGGCGCGCTTCCAGTAATCCTGGCAGGCCCGGAACAGGAAGCCGAACCGATCGATCAGAAGCCGCTGCAGCGCGGGCCGGTCCCCGGCCTCCAGCGCCGCGCCCAGATCGTCGAAGAGCCGCATGAATTCGGCGTCGTAGCGAATGATGCCGTCGGCCATATTCATTCCTCCCCCAGCGCAAGGTTCAGTCGGTCGCCGTGGCCCACCGTCGCGTATTCCACGATCTGCTTCCAGATGTTCCCGCCGCGCACGTGCATGTCGAAGCGCCGCCCGTTGTCGGCGGTGAAGCGGATCAGGGCCCCATCCACGCCGTCCGGGTCGGGCTCCGCCTGAAGCCGCGCGCCGCCGCAGACGGTGATCTCAAGGGGCGCGTCCTTCGAGACGCGCCTGAACGGCGGCATGACATAGTCCTTGCGCAGCAGCGACACCACGGCCTTGTAGTTTTCGGGAATGATCACGTAGCGCCGCCCCCCGTAGGCGGAGATCACCGCCCGGGCCTCGTCGGTGTAGGTCTCCTCGCCGTTGACCAGCGCGGCGGCGTTGAAGGCGGTGGTCATCTGCATCACATAATCGTTGCCCTGGTAGCGGGCCCGGATGGAGAAGCCCATCCACGCGCCGCCCGCCAGTGCCATCGCCAGCCCCAGGGCGATCAGCGTCTTCATCTTCCAGCCCATGTCTCGCGCCTCCTTCAACGCTTGATGTCGCCGACGCGCGTCACGTGCCCTCGGGGGGTGAGGATCATCGCGCAGCAGGCCGGCACGCTCAGGCGCAGCAGGCCCTCCGCCACCGTGCCCGCGGGCGCGGCGGCGGCCTCGTAGCCCTGCTGCGTCGTGGTGAACCGGGCCACGATCGCCGTGCCGTCCGGGATGCCGAGGTCGCGCAGCGGCAGGTCCAGCTGCATGGGGCGCTCGGTGTTGTTGCAGGCGACGGCCACGGCGTCCGCGGCGTCGAAGCGGGCGTAGGCGATGTAGCCGTAGCCCGCGCACAGGGGCTTCACGCTGCCCTCGCGCAGCACCGGCAGCTTTGCGCGCAGCTGCGCCAGCGCCAGGAAGAAGCCGAGCATGTCCCTGTCCTCGCGGCCCCAGGGATAGGGGCGCCGGTTGTCCGGGTCGGTCCAGCCCACCAGGCCGGCCTCGTCGCCGTAGTAGATCGTGGGCGCGCCGGGCCAGGTCATCTGAATGACCGTCGCCTCCCGGAACACCTCGGGCCGCACGCCCTCGCCGGCGGCCTCGCCGCCCACGGTGTTCAGCCGCCCGATGCGGCCGCTGGTGCGGGTCAGGAAGCGGCTGTGGTCGTGGTTGTCCAGCTCGTCCATGGCGCACAGCACCGAAGGCTCGGGCATGCGGGACATGGCCTCGAAGATCGTGTCGAAGAAGGCCATGCCGTTCTGGTATAGGTCGTCCCGGCGATAGTCCGAATGCTTCTCCATGCCCGTCAGGAAGTAGGACAGCGGGTCCATGAAGGCGTCGTAGTTCATCACGGAGTCCCACTCGTCCCCGCCCAGCCAGGGCTCGGGGTTGCCGTAGTGCTCCGCGATGATCAGCGCGTCGGGGTTCGCGGCCTTCACCCGGCGGCGGAATTCCTTCCAGAACAGGTGGTTGAACTCCGGCGTCTGGCCCAGGTCGGCGGCTACGTCCAGCCGCCAGCCGTCCACGCTGTAGGGCGGGGAAACCCATTGCTCCGCTGCGCGGAAGATCTCCTCGCACAGCCGGTTGGAGCGCTCGTAGGCCAGCTTGGGCAGCGTCTCGATGTTCCACCAGCAGTGGTAATCCCTCTCGTCTTTGAAGTCAAAGTACCCCCGGTACGGGCTCTTGGGGTCCCGGAACGCGCCTTCCGTCTCGCCGTAGACGCCCTCCCGGTTCATCCAGCGGGAGAAGGAGCCGCAGTGGTTGAACACGCCGTCCAGTATGATCTTCATGCCCCGGCGATGCACCTCACGGCAGAAGCCGGCGAACCAGGCGTTGCTGGCGGCCAGGTTCTCCGGGTCGGTGGTGCGGGCGATGTAGCGCGTGGCATGGGCGTTGTCGGTGTCGCCCGGGGCCAGCGCGTCGCCCTCGTCCCGGGGGATCACGGTCAGGTGCGGGTCCACGGCGAAATAGTCCTGGGTGTCGTAGCGGTGGGGCGAGGGGGAGATGAATATGGGGTTGAAGTAGATGGCCTCCACGCCCAGCGATTGCAGGTAGTCCAGCTTTTCCAGCACGCCCGGCAGGTCGCCGCCGTAGTGGCAGCGATAGTCGTCCACCGCCGGCGGGGTCTCCCAGCAGGGGGCGTGGCGTATGTAATCCCCGGCGTACCAGTATTCCCGGTCCGTCACGTCGCTGTTGGGGTTGCCATTTCTGAACCGGTCCGGCAGGATCTGGTATTGCACCGCGCCCTTGGCCCACCCGGGCACGTGGAAGCCCGGGACCACCCGGAACGCGCCCGTGGGGTCCGCCGAGGGCTCGGCCTCCACCCAGCGCGGCCCGCGCCGGTTGAAGTGGATGTAGCGGCCCTCCCACCGGATCAGGAAGGAGTAGAACACCGGCCGCTCGCGGCAGTAGATCTTGGCCTCGTACCAATCGAAGGCGTCGTCGCTCTTGAACCTGGACATGCGGGCCATCACCGCCGGAAAGCCCTTGAGCAGCGCGACCTCCACCTCCGCGTCCCTTTGGATGCGCAGGCGGATGGCGACGTAGTCGCCCGGCTCGGGCTCGGCGGGCTGGCGGAACAGCGCCGTGCCGTCGCTGAATATGGATGAGAGAAGTCGGTCCTGTTCGTTGTAGGGTTGATTCATGAATGACCTCCGTAGGTGAAAGTAACGGCCTGTCCGGCCGGGGAGGACGCCCGGTTCAGCGCGGCCTCGATGCCGTTCAGCGTGCGGAAGAACCGGTGGGTGGCCACGGCGGGGCCAAACAGCGGCAGCCCGAAGGTGTTCCAGCCGAACATGTGCCACCACGAGGTGTGGGGCCCCTCCACGCCCAGCGCCAGGGCGACGGCCTTCAGCTCTTCGGCGATGCGCGCCATCCAGACCAGCGGATAGATGAACAGCGTGGGTATGCCCAGCAGATAGGCCACCCAGTACCGCTGGGTCCTGTGGCCAAGGATGGCGTCCAGCTCGTCCTGCAGGCCGCCCAGGGGCATGTAGGCCAGAAAGAACAGCCCCGCGGTGCAAAAGTCGATCGCACC
The DNA here is from genome assembly GCA_045130815.1 of Christensenellales bacterium. Taxonomy (GTDB): domain Bacteria; phylum Bacillota; class Clostridia; order Christensenellales; family Aristaeellaceae; genus UBA2862. The sequence goes on along the minus strand of JBGUQG010000143.1, from coordinate 44,200 downwards.
CAGCAGGAAGCCGGGGTGGTTCGTGTGGCGGAAGGTCATGGCCCTGCCTCCCCAAACTATCATTGAAAGCATTATAGCACAGCCGGGCGGCGATGGCTACCTTCATCGGCATATGTCAGACATATTTAATGCGCGGCGGGTTGCGCCGCCGCGTTCAGCGTGTATAATAATAGCCCTGGAAGGAGAGGAAGGTCTCAATGTTCAATCGCCGCAGCCTGTCCCTGACCGAAGGGCCGCTGTTTTCATCCATCGTGCGCTTCAGCCTGCCGCTGATGCTGTCCAACGTGCTGCAGGTGCTGTTCAACATGTCCGACATCGCCGTGGTCGGGCGCTTCGCCGGGCCGGAGGCCCTGGGCGCGGTGGGCTCCACCGCGATACTGGTCACGCTGTTCACCGGCTTCATGATCGGCATGGGCAGCGGCGTGAACGTGACCGTGGCCCGCTACTTGGGCGCGGAGAAGCACCGGGACGTGAGCGAGACGGTGCACACCTCGGCGCTGCTGCTGCTGATCACGGGCGTCGCGCTGTTCGCGCTGGGCTTCGCGTTCACGCCCGCGCTGCTGAGGCTCCTGGGCACGAAGGACGTGCTGCTCGAAGGCGCGATACGCTATCTGCGCATCTACCTTGCCGGCATGCCCGCGCTGGCGCTGTTCAACTTCGGCAACGGCGTGCTCTCCGCCGCGGGGGACACCCGCCGCCCGCTGCTATTTTTGTCGATCGCGGGCGTCATGAACGTGGCGCTGAACCTGCTGCTGGTGATCGGCTTTCACATGGCCGAGGCGGGCGTGGCGCTGGCCTCGGCGATCTCCCAGTACGCGTCCGCGGGGCTGATCGTGTTGTCGCTGACGCACCGGCACGAGGCCTTCGGCCTGCATCGGCGGCTGTTGAGGCTCCACCCGGACAAGTGCCGCCAGGTGCTGGGCATCTCCGTGCCCTCCGGGCTTCAAAACGCCATATTCGCCATCGCCAATCTGTTCATCCAGGCGGGCGTGAACAGCTTCGACGCCGTGACGGTGGAGGGCAACGCCGCCGCCGCCAACGCCGACGGGCTGGTCTACGATGTGATGGCCGCCGTGTACACCGCCTGCTCCAGCTTCATGAGCCGGAACTATGGCGCGCGCAAGCGGGAGCGGGTGCGCCGCAGCTATGTGATCTGGCTGGCCCTGTCCTTCGGCGTCGCCGCGGTGATGAGCGCGGCGCTGGTGCTGCTGGGCCGCCCGTTCCTGTCGCTGTTCACGAAGGACGCGGCGGTGGCCGAAGCCGGATTGATCCGGCTGCGGGTGATGGGCTGCTCCTATGCCTTCTCCGCGCTGATGGACTGCACCATCGCGGCCTCCCGGGGCCTGGGCAAGAGCTTCGTGCCCACGGTCATCGTCATACTGGGCTCCTGCGTGTTCCGGGTGGTCTGGGTGCTGACCGTGTTCGCCCGCTTCCACACGCTCCTGTCGCTGTACCTGCTGTACATATTCAGCTGGACCATCACCGGCGTGGCCGAGCTTTTCTACTTCCTGCGCTGCTGGCGGGAGCGGATGGGCCGGATGCAGGGCTTGCCCGCGTCGGATCGGATTATTGAAGGGAAAACCCCATGGCCGTTGTGATTATGGCATGGGGTTTTCCCTGTCAGATGTCGAATATGCCGCCCTCCAGGGCGCTGCGGGCCGCGAGGATGTAGCGGCTGGTGTCCAGCGGGTCGACGCCGCGCCGGGCCGCGGTGGCCCCCAGCGCCATGGGGCATTCCCGGTAGCCGTGCAGCCGGGTGCTCATGCCGCCCCGGCCCGCGGTGGCCTGAGCCAGGCGGGTGGGGTAGTCCAGGCTCTCCGACACCGGCGCCAGCGCGGTCATGGAGGCGAAGTCGTCCGCGGTCTCCACATGGATCACCTCGCCGCGCATGGCGTTCACGTCGCTGATGATCCGGCCCGTGTACTCCGGCGGCACCCGCAGCCGGAGCTCCAGCACCGGCTCCAGCAGCACGCTGCCGCCCGCGCGCAGGCCGTCCTGGATGCCCCAGGGCGTGGCGACGATGAAATCCAGCGGGTGGGTGTGGAACTGGTGATGGCTGCCGCCTGCCAGCGTGATCTCCACGTCCGTCACGGGCCAGCCCAGCCGCCCCTGGGCAAGGGCCAGCGGCAGCGCCTGCTCCACCTGGTGCTGATAGCGGGGCAGGATCTCCCGGGCCGGCACTTCGGAGCGGAACGTCACGCCGCCGCCCCGGGGCGCGGGTTTGAGGATGAACTTCAGGATCGCCCAGCAGGGCTTGGGCCAGGTGTACTCCGCGTAGCCCACGGCCTCGCGGGCGATGGTCTCCCGGTAGATCACGGTGGGGTTGGTGAAGCGGGCGCCCAGGCCGAAGCGGGTCCTGAGCGCCTCCTGCAATATCTCCAGCTGGATCGCGCCCATGGCGTCCATGTGCATTTCGCCGGTGGCGGGCACATAGCGGGCCTCGAGCAGCGGGTCCTCGTCCGAGAGCGCCCGGCAGGCCTCCGCCAGCGCCCTGGCCCGGGCCGGGTCCTCAGCCTCCACGCGCATGGTGGTCAGTGGCGCGCGCAGCGTGCCCGGGCGCACCTTGCGGGGCAGCAGCGCCGCGCCGCCCAGCACCTGGCCCACGCGCATCGCGCCGAGGCCGTACACCACGCCGATCTCGCCCGCGGCAAGGCCGCCCGCGTCCGCGCCGTCCACGCCGCGGATCTGGGTAATCTTGCTCTGCACCGCGCTCGTCTCGCCGGTCAGCGGGTCGATGCGGCCCGGCAGCGTCACGGCCTCCCGGTTTGAAAGCCTTCCGCCGTACAGCCGCACCCACAGCCCCCGGCCCAGCAGCCGGTCTGCGGTCGCCGCGAAGGCCACGCCGCACAGTTTGTCCATGGTCGTGTCCGGCGGGGGCAGGAAGTCCAGTATGCCGTCCAGCAGCGCTTCGACGCCCTGCCCGCGGAGCGCCGATCCGGTCAGCACGGGGTAGACCTCTCCCTTGCGGGCGAGGGCCGCCAGCGCCGGCCGCAGCGCGTCGTCGGGGAGGTCGCCCTCCTCCAGAAAGCGCTCCATCAGCGCGTCGTCCGCGTCGCAGAGCGCCTCGATCAGGCCGTCCCGGTCCCCGGGAAGGGCCGCCCTGGGCGACAGCCGCCGGCGCAGCTGCGTCATCGCGCGGCCTGCGTCGGCGGTGTCCCGGTCCAGTTTGTTGATGAAGAACAGCACCGGCAGACCTTGCGCCCTCAGCGCCTCGAACAGCAGCTCCGTCTGGGGCTGCACGCCCTCCACGCCGCAGACCACGATCACCGCGCCGTCCAGCGCCCACAGCGCGCGCTCGATCTCCGCGGAGAAATCCGCGTGGCCGGGGGTGTCGATCAGGTTGACGGCCTCGCCCCGCCACGTCAGCCGCACGCAGCTGGAGCGCACCGAGATGCCCCGGCGGCGCTCCACCTCCAGCGTGTCGGTGTGGGCGGTGCCGCTGTCCACGCTGCCGGCGCTTCGGATCGCGCCGGCCTTCAGCAGCAGCTGCTCGGAAAGGGTGGTCTTGCCCGCGTCCACGTGGGCGAATATGCCGATGTTGCGCATGGCGTCAGGCGTCCTTCTTCTTCGCGGCGCGGCGCTCGATCAGCTTGACCAGCTCCACGATGGGGAGGATGCACAGCGCGATGCCCATGGACGCGACGTACTCCTGCAGCGTGATGCGTGCGAAGGAGAAGGCGTCGCGCAGGAAGGGGATGAACACCACCGCGGCGGTCATCAGCAGCGAGAAGACCAGCGTCAGCCACAGCCAGCGGTTCTGGGTCTTCTCCGAAAACAGCGAGCCGTGGCGGGAGCGCATGTTGAAGGCGTGGAAGATCTCCGTCATGCTGAGGGTGAGGAAGGCCATGGTCATGCCCTCCGCCGACTGGGCGACGGCCCAGGTCCCGGCGCTCATGCGGTGGGCGGTGAAGTAGCTGAGCAGCGTCAGCGCCGCGATCACAAAGCCCTGCAGGCACATGTCAAAGCCCATGCCCCCGGCAAAGATCCCCTCCTCCGGGCGGCGGGGCGGGCGGCGCATGGTGTCCGGCTCGGCGGCCTCCATGCCCAGGGCGATGGCGGGGAAGGTGTCGGTGATCAGGTTGATCCACAGGATGTGCACGGGCTTGAAGATCGTGAAGCCCATCAGCGTGGCCGCGAACACCGCCAGCACCTCGGCCAGGTTCGCCGACAGCAGGTACTGTATGGCCTTGCGGATGTTGTCGTAGATGCGCCGGCCCTCGGCCACGGCGGACACGATGGTGGCGAAGTTGTCGTCGGTGAGGATCATGTCCGCCACGGACTTGGTCACATCCGTGCCGGTGATGCCCATGCCCACGCCGATGTCCGCCTGCTTGATGGAGGGCGCGTCGTTCACGCCGTCGCCGGTCATGGCGGTGACCCGGCCCAGCGCCTGCCAGGCCTTCACGATGCGCACCTTGTTCTCCGGCTGTACCCTGGCGTACACGGAATAGCGGCGCACGTCGTGGGCGAAGGTTTCGTCGTCGATGGCGTCCAGCTCCGCGCCGGTGATGGCCTGCTGGCCGGGGTCCAGTATGCCCAGCTCCCGGGCGATGGCCACGGCGGTGTCCTTGTGGTCGCCGGTGATCATGATGGGCCGGATGCCCGCCTCGCGGCACTGGCCGATGGCGTCCTTCACCTCCGGGCGGATGGGGTCGATCATGCCGGACATGCCGATCCAGGTCAGCTCCTGCTCCAGCGCGTCGGGGGCGTTGGTGCCCGGGCGCGCGTCATACACCCGCTGGGCCGCCGCCAGCACGCGCAGCGCCTGGTCGGCCATGGCCTTGTTCTCCCGGTTGATCTCATCGCGCATGGCCTCGGTCATGGGCACGGCCTGGCCGTCCACCCAGGCCTTCGTGCAGCGGCGCAGCACCTCGTCCGGCGCGCCCTTGGTGTACTGCACGAAGCCCGCGCCGGCCCTGGCCCGGTGCAGCGTGGTCATCATCTTGCGGATGGAATCGAAGGGAGCCTCGTCCACCCGGGGCAGGTCGGCCTCCAGCTCGTCCTTGACGAGCCCCGCCTTCGCGGCGTCGTTCACCAGGGCGCACTCGGTGGCCTCGCCCACGGCTTCGCCGTTCTCCAGCTTCGCGTCGGAGCACAGCGCCATGGCCGTCATCAGCAGCCGCTCGTCCCCGGTCACCCGGCGCATCACCGTCATGCGGTTCTGGGTCAGCGTGCCGGTCTTGTCCGAGCAGATGATCTGGGTGCAGCCCAGGGTCTCCACAGCGGTCAGCTTGCGGATGATGGCGTGGTTCTTCGACATCTTCGTCACGCCGATGGACAGCAGTATCGTCACCACCGCGCTCAGGCCCTCGGGGATGGCGGCCACCGCCAGCGACACGGCGATCATGAAGGTGTCCAGCACCGCCTGGCCGCCGTTGCGGATCAGGTTCACCGCGAACACGAAGGCGCAGATGATCAGTATCATCACCGACAGCTTGCGGCTCAGCTCGTTCAGCCGCTTCTGCAGCGGCGTCTGCTCGTCCCCGGCGCTGTGCAGCGCGTCGGCAATGCCGCCCATCTGGGTCTGCATGCCGGTGTCGGTGACCACGGCGCGCCCGCGGCCGTAGGTGACGGTGGAGCCCATGTACACCATGTTGGTGCGGTCGCCCAGGGGAACGTCGCCGTTGTCCGCGGCGGCGAGCGCGTCCGACTGCTTGTCCACGTCCACCGATTCGCCGGTCAGCGCCGCCTCCTCCACCTTCATGGAGGCGCACTCGATGATGCGGGCGTCGGCGGGCACGGCGTCGCCGGCCTCCAGCACGATCACGTCGCCGGGCACCAGCTCCTCGGCCTTCACGGTCAGCTGGTGGCCGTCGCGCACCACCTTGGCCGTGGCCGCGGCGATTTGCTGCAGCGCCTCGATGGCCGCCTCGGCCTTGTTCTCCTGGTAAACGCCCAGGCAGGCGTTGATCAGCACCACCGCCAGTATAATGATCGTGTCCGCCAGGCTCTCCCCGGCGTAGATCGCCGTCACGGCGCTGACGATGGCCGCGGCGATCAGCACCAGCGTCATCGGGTCCTTCAGCTGGCCCAGGAACCGGGACAGCAGGCTGACCTTCTGGGCCTCGCGCAGCTTGTTGGGGCCGACCTTCTCCAGCCGCTTCGCCGCCTCTGCGGGGCTGATGCCGGAGGGGGTCGATTCCAGCGCCTTCAGCGTCTCTTCACAGGTCTTGAGATAGGGCTTCATGATGTCATCACGCTCGATTCATCGTTTTTTTGAATGTTTTATGATAGAGCAACAGCGCCAGCGCCGCACTGAGGGCGTCGGAGACGGGCTGGCTGACCAGGAAGCCTTCGTACCTCCAGATCAGCGTCGCCACGGCGAACACCGCCAGGAAGATCAGCCCCTGGCGGCTGAGGGACAGGGCCAGTGCCTGCAGCGCCTGGCCGCTGGCCTGGAAAAGGCAGGTGTACAGCAGCACCACGGCGCAGAACGCCATACCGCAGATCTGCCAGCGCAGCATGACCGTGCCGCCTGTTATGATGGCGGCATCGGTGATGAACCCGCGGATCAGCGGGCCCGCCAGCAAAAACACGATCAGCGATTCCGCCAACGCCAGGCCGCACAAAAACACCGTGCAGAAGCGCAGCAGCTTTTTGAGCTTCTCCTTTTCGCCCGCGCCGTACAGGTAGCCGAACAGCGGCACGCCGCCGAAGGAGAAGCCCACCAGGATCAGCTGCACGACCATTGTCACCTTCAGCACGATGCCCAGCGCGGCGATCTTCTCGTCGCCGTAAGCCAGCAGGAACTGGTTCATGAATACCAGGCACACGCTGGTGGCGATGTTGGTGATGGCCGCCGTAATGCCCACGCTGAGGATCTGCCCCAGCTCGCCCCGGCGCACGCGGGCCCTGCGCACATCCACCGACAGCGCCGAGGACTTTGTCCGCACGAACAGTATGCCCAGCGCGTCCGTCAGCGCGTAGCCCAGCACCGTGGCCAGGGCCGCGCCACGCGCGCCCCAGCCCAGGGCGCTGATGAAGATCGGGTCCAGCGCGATGTTCAAAAGCGATCCGGACACCGTCGCGACCATTGACAGCGTGGACAGGCCCTCGCTGCGGATCAGGTTGGTGTGGATGAAGCTGAGGATCACCAGCGGCGCGCCGGCCACGATCACGGTGTAATAGGCCCCGGCGTGGCCCAGGGTGTTTTCGCTGGCCCCCAACAGGCCAAGCACCGGGCGGCGCAGCAGCAGCAGCGGAACCGCGATCACGATGCCCGTGAGTATCGCCACGTAGAAGCAGAACGCGCTGACCCGCCGCACGCTGTCCCTGTCGCCGCCGCCCAGCAGCCGGGAGATCAGCGAATTGCCGCCCTGGCCGTAGATGTTGCCCAGGGCCATCAGTGCCGTGAACAGCGGCGCGCACAGCGATACGCCCGCCACCAGCATCGCGTCGCCGGTCCTGGCGATGAAGTAGGTGTCCGCCAGGTTGTAGATCAGCGTGACCACCATGCTGAACACCACCGGCAACGCCAGCCTGAAATAGGCGGGCGCCAGCCGGTCGGTGTCGAATACGCCCTTTTGACTCATGCCCCCGCCTCCCGTGCGAAAGCATCGATTTCCCGCTGCAGCAGCCGGAACACGTTGGCCACCAGGTAGCCGTCGGCGACGGCGTGGTTCAGGCGCACGCTCACCGGCATCATCAGCCGGTCGCCCTCCTCCCGGTAGCGGCCCCAGTTCACGATGGGCGCGAAGTACAGGTAGCCGTCCGGCAGCTCGAGGTTCATCGCGTCGTAGGACACCCAGGGGATGTAGGAGGCGTCGAACCAGTTCGGGTGGTTGGCTGAATCCAGGCCGTACTCCCGGGTCGATTTGGCGCGCTCGATGTCCGTGGCCGCGCCGGTATAGAAGACATCGTAGTCCGGGCAGTAGGCGGTGTAGACGGGGGTGCAGGTCTCGGTGTCCTCGTGGAACACGTACTGGGTGGGGTGGATCACGTCGTAGCAGATCAGCTCGTCCGTCTGCCACAGATAGCCCATCCGGTAGTCCTCCCGGGAATTGAGCGCCTTCGCCAGCAGGTACAGGAAGTTGATATAGAACTTCGTGCCGGTGCGCTTCGAGCGGGCCGCCAGCGCCGTCACGTCGACGCGCGCCGTCATGGAGGTGGAGCACTTGCAGTCCTCGGTGAAGTGGCGGTACACGCCCCTGCGGTAATAGCTTTCCCGGTCGATCACCCGGTAGATTTTGGGAACATCCCCTTGCGTCGTCACAGCTCTATCACCTCCAGGTCGTCCGGGATCCACAGGTTCCCGTGGTAGTATCGCTCGCCCTCCGCCCGGTACAGCGCGCTCCGGTTTGAAAGGTTGCTGTCCTCGGTGTGGTACAGCAGCAGGTTTTTGACCCCCAGCCGCTGGGCCAGCTCGCAGGCGTCCTTCACGGTGGAGTGGTGCTTTTCGTAGGGATCGAACACGTCCGCCTGGGAATACAGGCAGAAGGCCTCGTGCAGCATCCAATCGCTGCCCCGGGCATAGTCCTCCCGGTCAGGGCTCAGCGGCTCGTCGCCGCAGCAGGTCAATGTCCTGTCGCCGTCCAGCGCCATGCGGAAGCCGAACTGCCTGGCCTTGGTGGACAGTATGTCGAAGAACGTGAATTCGTGGCCGATGATCCGCATGGCTTCCCCGTCCTTCACCTCCACCAGGTGCAGCCGCTGATCCAGCATCGCGGCGGCCTTTTTCTGGATCAGCTTGCCCGCCAGGTCCCGGATCAGCGCCAGGATATCGGCGTGGGAATAGATCCAGGCCTCGCCCTGATATTCGCCGTGCTCCATGAACTGGCAGATCATGCGCACCATCCACAGCACGCCCAGCAGGTGGTCGATGTGCTTGTGGGTCACGAAGATGTGGTGGATGTCCATCCAGTCATAGCCTGCGTGGCGGATCTGATGCAGTATGGCGTTTCCGCCGCCGCCGTCCACCAGCAGCAGCCGGCCCGCGTCCTCCATCAGAAAGCAGGTGTTGTAGCACTCCGTCACCAGCGCGTTGCCGGTGCCCAGCATGGTCAGCTTCATAGCGTGTCCTCCCGATGTGACATTCAAAACAGATCCAGCGCGCTGTCCAGGTAGATTTCCTCCCGGACCTTCAGCTGGTACTCCGGTTTGGCCATGTAGTACAGCAGCATTTCCAGCACCACGGCGCTGCCCAGGCTGCGGCCCTCCAGCTTGAAGTGGGAAAAGCCGCCGGGCAGCCAGAAGCCCTGTATGTCGCCGATGCCGATGAAGCCCGGGTTCTCCATGGCGTCGGAGAAGCGGTAGCCCCGCTTCGACGGGCACACGTGGTCCGGGCAGTCCTCGCCCAGGTTCTTGCGGCTCACGTTCTCATAGCAGGCCCGGCGCCGGGCGCAGTCGAACCGGCAGCACTCGTTGCACAGGAATTCCACCCTGCGCCTTTTGTCGGCGGCGAGGGAGAGCATTTTGTCCCGGGCCGCGTTCAGCCGGAAGTCCGGCACCACAAAGGCGAACTCGGGGCGGTCCAGCTCGGCCTCGAAGGCGCGGAAGTCCGTGAGCACCTTCGTGGTCGAGGAGACGAAGTACAGCCCCGGATAGCGCTTTTTCAGATAGTCCAGCAGCAGGTCCGAGTGGAGGATCACGCCGCTTCTGACCGGGCCGTTGCGCTCGAACAGCGCGCACAGGGCGTTGCACCGCCGGTCGGCCAGGTGCTCCGGGCGCAGCAGGGAATTGCTGAAGGTCAGCCGGGCGGAGATGCCGTATTCCCTCGTCAGCGCCGCCGCGTCCTGTGGCCGGGCCTCGCCGAAGCCCACCCGGCCCCCGCCCCAAAGGCAGTCGGCGGGGGATCCGTAGATCGAGCCGATGTCGCACCAATCGTAGAACCAGTCCCGGTGCGCATAGAACAGCGGCAGGAAGGCGCGGTACAATTCGTGGAACTCAAACAGCCCCGGCAGGTGGTAAAAGGCCTTCACTTCAATGCCTCCCGCCGGTATCGGTTTTCCATCGCTCACACCGTCGCGACGACCTCCACCTCGCAGATCGCGCCCTTGGGCAGCGCGCTGACCTCCACGCAGGAGCGGGCGGGCTTGCCGGTAAAATAGCGGGCGTACACCGCGTTGAAGGCCGCGAAGTCGTTCATGTCCGTCAGGAAGCACAGCGTCTTGACCGCGTTCTCCGGGCCGGTGCCGGCGGCCTGCAGCACGGCCGTCAGGTTCTTCATCACCTGCTCTGCCTGCTCCTCGATGGTCGTTCCCACCAGCGCGCCGGTGGCGGGGTCCAGGGCGATCTGGCCGGAGGTGTACACCAGCCCGCCCGTGGCCATCGCCTGGGAATAGGGCCCCACTGCCGCGGGGGCCTTGTCGGTATGGATCTTCTGCATGATCATTCCTCCTGGTTGAATGTGTTCAGCAGCCCTTCCGGCCGCTCCTGTGGTCCTGGACGGAGCAGGCGTTCGCGCTGCCGTACTCCACCAGCCCCGCGTCCGCCGGGTCCACGGACACCCTGCCGTCCTCGAACACGAAGGCGGGAACGCCCACGTCCCCGACGGCCTTCAGGTGATCGAACACGGGATCGCTGTCCCTCAGCCGGATAAACGCGCTCAAGTTGCGGATGTTCTCGCCGATGTTGATGTACTGGAATTCGTCCTCCCGCCCGGCGACCTGCGCGTGCACGAAGTCGCAATAGGGACAGGTGGGCATGCCGTAGATCTTGATCATTGTACAGTCCTCCCATGCTTTTGCTACCGTATTATAGCACAGTCTGGCGCGGATGACTACCATAAGATTGCGGAGATGCAGATATTATGTGCGCAGACGCGCCTGTCCGCGGCTCGCTGGCCTTGACCGGGTATGCCCGATCCGTTATAATACTGTTAATGACAGTACAGACGGGGGAGCGACTGAACATGGCGAACGACAAAATCAGCGCGGTCGGCACGAATATCGCTGAGAAGGCGACGATGATCTGGAATGTGGCGGACATGCTGCGCGGTCCGTTCAAGCCCCATGAATACGGGCTGGTGATCCTGCCGATGACAGTGGTGAAGCGCTTTCACGACTGCCTGTTGCCCACGTGGCAGGCGGTGCAGGACACCTTCGCGAAGGTGAAGCACCTGGCGGTGGTGGACGGCTTTTTGGCCCGCGCCTCCGGCTACCAGTTCTACAACACCAGCAAATATACCTTTGACAGGCTGCTCGCCGACCCGGACAACATCGAGGCCAACTTCCGCGACTACCTGGCGGGCTTTTCGTCCAACGTCCAGGACGTGCTTGCCAAGTTCGACTTCGACACGGTGATCCGCCGCATGGTGGAGAGCAACACGCTGTACCTGGTTATCAAGGAGTTCAACACTCCCAAGGGCTATCTGGGCCCGGAGAAGATCAGCGCGGTGGACTGCGGCTATATCTTCGAGGACCTGGTTCGGCGCTTTTCCGAGTCCTTCGGCGAGGAAGCCGGGGCCCACTTCACCAGCCGGGACATCATCTATCTGATGACCGATCTGCTGCTCTCCGACGCGGACCTGACCCACGCGGGCAACGTCACCGTCTACGACATGACCATGGGCACCAGCCAGATGCTCTCCTGCATGGAGGAGCGCATCCACGAGCTGAACGCCGACATGACCGTCAGCTGCTTCGGCCAGGAGTTCAACCCCTCCACCTTCGCCATCGCCAAGGCGGACATGATGATTCGCGGCGGCGACCCGAACAACATGCGGTTCGGCGACACCCTGTCTGACGACCAGTTCCCTGGCTACACCTTCCAATACTGCATCAGCAACCCACCCTTTGGCATCGACTGGAAGCGGGAGCAGAAGGCGGTGGAGGCGGAGGCCGCGAAGGGCGAGCTGGGCCGGTTCTCGCCGGGCCTGCCGAAGATTTCCGACGGCCAGCAGCTGTTCGTGCTGAACGGCCTTGCGAAGCTGGCGCCGAAGGGCAGGATGGCGATCATTCAGAACGGCTCGCCGCTGTTCTCCGGCGACGCGGGCAGCGGCCCCAGCGAGATCCGCCGCTACATCCTGGAAAACGACTGGCTGGACGCCATCGTGCAGCTGTCCACCGACCAGTTTATGAACACCGGCATATCCACCTATATCTGGGTGCTGTGCAAGGACAAGCCCGCCCACCGCGCCGGCAAGGTGCAGCTGATCGACGCCAGCCATTGCTATGAGCCCCGGCGCAAGTCGATCGGCACCAAGCGCAACGACATCACCGACCTGTGCCGCCGCCTGATCGTCCAGGCCTACGGCGCGTTCGAGGACGGCGCGATATACGGAGAAAAGGACAAAGTCTACTGCCAGAGCAAAATCTTTGACACCCAGGCCTTCGGCTACACGAAGATCACGGTGGAGCGCCCGCTGCTGGGCGAGGATGGAAAGCCCGTTCTGAAGAAGGGCAAGCCCGTGGCGGACAGCAAGCTGCGGGATACCGAGAACGTGCCCCTATCGGAGGACGTGGAGGCCTACTTTGCCCGGGAGGTGCTGCCCTACGCGCCGGACGCCTGGATCGACCACAAGAAGGACACCGTGGGCTACGAAATCCCCATGACGCGCTACTTCTACGAGTATCAGGCCCCGGAGCCGGTGGAGGACATCATGGCGCGCATCACGGCGCTGGAGCAGGAGATTTCCGGCAGCCTGCGGGCGCTGTTCCATAAGGAGGGCTGAACCATGGCACGAGCGATGAAGGATTCCGGGATCGCGTGGATTGGAGAGATACCGGAGGAGTGGGAAGTGGGCAGGATTGGAAACCTGTACACCGAACGCAAAGAAAAGGTCAGCGACAGAGATTTCCCTCCATTGTCTGTAACCATGAAAGGCATACTACCGCAGCTTAGCACAGCTGCAAAGACAGATGCGCACGACGATAGAAAGTTGGTGCGTATAGGTGATTTTGCCATAAACAGCCGTTCAGACCGTCGCGGTTCTTGTGGCATATCGCAATATGACGGTTCAGTTTCGCTGATAAATACAATCCTGATCCCTCGCCGGGAAATGCACCCTGTGTATTATAATTGGCTTTTTCATTCCACTATGTTTTCGGATGAATTCTATAAGTGGGGTCATGGAATAGTCGATGATCTTTGGACAACAAATTGGCAGGATATGAAACGTATTGCTGTTCCTATTCCTGACTATAGAGAGCAGGAAAGAATTGCGAATTTTCTTGACGCTGAATGTGCCCGCATTGATGCTGTGATTGAGCAGACTCGGGCTTCGATAGAGGAATACAAGAAGCTGAAACAGGCTGTCATCACGCAGGCTGTCACCAAAGGCATCCGCCCCAATCGCCCCATGAAGGACAGCAGGGTTGATTGGATAGGTGAGGTCCCATGTGATTGGCAAGTGACAAAGCTAAAATACTTTGCGACGATCAGATCAGGTATAACGCTGGGAAAGGTATATCCGGTTGGCACAAAGCTGGTAGAATATCCTTATTTACGGGTTGCCAATGTTCAGGGTTTCTATACCGATCTTCGGGATGTTGCCACAATCGCCGTGACCGAGGAGGAAGCCGAGAAGTATCGCTTGCATGAAGGCGAATTGCTGATGACCGAAGGCGGTGACCGGGATAAGCTCGGACGCGGCACGGTATGGCACGCGGAAATCAACCCATGCCTCCATCAAAACCATGTGTTTGCCCTGCGAACCAATGAAAAATTGCTGGCTGAATATGTCAGCTATCTTTCGGATTCAACGGTAGGTAGGGACTACTTCGACGTAACTGCCAACCAAAGCGTCCACCTCGCAAGCACAAACTCCACGACAATTCTGAATTTCACAATGCCTTATCCACCAGTGGACGAACAAAGGGAAATCGTGGCATACCTGAATCAAAAGGCAGAGGATATTGATACAATTACGGCGAAGAAGCAGAGACTCTTGACCGACCTTGATACCTATAAAAAGTCGCTGATATTTGAGTATGTAACTGGAAAAAAGGAGTCAATATAGTATGGGTAGCCAATTGACAATTGCATTTATTTCTTCGGCATCCGCATTGCTCGGTGCTATAATTGGTGCCGGCTCAACCATATTTTCAGTATGGTATTCAAAAAGATTACAATCAAAAGGAAAAGTAAGCCTTTATGCAAAAATAGTACATGAGCGTTCTACCGGAAAAAACTGGGGATTTTATAAGGATGATACATTAGACATCAATGATACGATTCTTATCATCCCTGTATGGCTCGAAGTAGTAAATACCTGTGGAATACCTCGTATTGTGCGAGATGTTAATCTATATGCTTATAGAAAAGAATTCGAAATTGGTAAGTTCACCCAGATTCAAAGCACTAAAAGCAAGACAGAAGAGGACAAACTTGCAAACAACGAGTCGTATACACTTGTCATTCCTGAGAAAAGCGCACAAAGGTTTAGAATGGAGTTTATACTCCATAAATGCCAAATAGAACACTCTGATAAAACTTTCGATCGCATTCACCTAAAATATTATGATGAAAGGAATATACGCCATACCTGTAAGTTTGTTGATATTATTGGAGATTGGGAACAGAGAGGACTAATGGCTCAAAAAGAATTCGTTTCATTAACAGAAAAAAGCAATTCATAAAGGAGAAAACATATGCCCATCACCGATACCACCGAAAAACGCTTTGAAGACGACCTTACCGCCTTCCTGCTCTCCCCGGAGGGCGGATATACCCACAACCAGGACGTCTACGACCCGCGGGCGGCGGTGTTCACGGACACGCTGATCCGCTTCATTCAGCGCACCCAGCCCAAGGCCTGGGCGCGGTTCGAAGGTGCGAACGCGGTCGACCCCGTGGGCAAGTTCGTGCTGGCGCTGAACAACGCCATCGACATGGACGGCCTGGTGTCGGTGCTGCGCCACGGCTTCAAGCACCGGGGCATCGCCTTCCGGGTGTGTTATTTCAAGCCGGAATCGGGGCTGAACGATACGGCAGCGGCGCTGTACGCGGCGAACGAAATCTGCTGCAACCGCCAGTGGTTCTACAGCGCCCAGTGCCACAAGAGCGTGGACGTGGTGCTGTCGGTGAATGGCATCCCGGTGTTCGCCTTCGAGCTGAAAAACCAGTACACCGGCCAGAACGCCGACGACGCCAAGCGCCAGTGGATGTTCGACCGCGACCCGCGGGAGCTGTGCTTCCAGTTCAACAAGCGCATACTGGGCTATTTCGCCGTGGACCACTTCGACGTGTGGATGACCACCCGGCTTGAGGGGAAGGACACCTTCTTCCTGCCCTTCAACCAGGGCAGCGCCGGCGCGGGCCGGGACGGCGGCAAGGGCAACCCGCCCAACCCGGACGGCTATCCCACCGCCTACCTGTGGGAAAACGTGTTCCAGAAGGACAGCATGATGGACCTGTTGCAGAAGTTCATCCATGTGCAGGTGACCGAGGAGAAGCGGGGCGACACGGTGACGCGCAAAAAGCGGCTGATCTTCCCGCGCTTTCACCAGCTGGACGTGGTGCGCAGGTTGGTGGCCGATGTGAGCGCAAACGGCGCGGGGCATAACTATCTCATTCAGCACAGCGCCGGGTCGGGCAAGTCCAACTCCATCGCCTGGACGGCCTATCGGCTGGCCTCGCTGCACGATGTGGACAACAACGCCATATTCTCCAGCGTCATCATCGTCACGGACCGGCGGGTGCTGGACCAGCAGCTGCAGGGCACGCTTTCCCAGTTCGAGCACATGAACGGCGTGCTGGAGACCATCGACGACGACAAGAGCAGCCGCGACCTGCGGGACGCCATCAACGCCGGCGTGCGCATCATCGTCACCACGCTGCAAAAGTTCCCGGTGATCTATCAGGAGGTGGACGCCGCAAAGGGGAAAAACTACGCCGTGATCGTGGACGAGGCCCACTCCTCCCAGACCGGCGCTTCCGCGCTGAAGCTGAAGGCCGCGCTGGCCGACACCGGGGACGCGCTGCGGGAATACGCGGAGCTGGAGGCGGAGGCCGAGGTCGACCCGGAGGACAAGCTGCTCCGGGAGATGCTGGTGCACGGACGGCACAATAATCTGTCGTTCTTCGCCTTCACCGCCACGCCCAAGGGCACCACGCTGGAGCTGTTCGGCACGGAGCAGCCGGACGGCAGCTTCCGCCCGTTCCACGTCTATTCCATGCGCCAGGCCATCGAGGAAGGGTTCATACTGGACGTGCTGCAGAATTACATGACCTATGACACCTGCTTCAAGATCGCCAAGACCATCGAGGACAACCCCGACGTGCCCGGCAGCCGCGCCGCGAAGGTGATCCGCCGGTTCGAGGCGCTGCACCCCTGGAACATCAGCCAGAAGGCGCAGATCATCGTGGAGACCTACATGAGCACCACCCGGCACAAGATCGGCGGGCAGGGCAAGATGATGGTGATCACGTCCTCGCGCCTGGCGGCGGTGCGCTATTGCCAGGCATGCAGGCAATACATCGAGGATAAGGGCTATCGGGACGTGGGCGTGCTGGTGGCGTTCTCCGGCAGCGTCGTCGACGGCGGCGAGGAATACACCGAGCCGAAGCTGAACGTGCGCAGGGATGGCAGCCACATCGCCGAGAGCCAGACCAAGGCGGAATTCCATGACAATTTCCACGTGCTGATCGTGGCGGAAAAGTACCAGACCGGCTTCGACGAGCCGCTTTTGCACACCATGATCGTGGACAAGAAGCTGCGGGGCGTGAAGGCCGTGCAGACGCTGTCCCGCCTGAACCGAACCTGTCCCGGCAAGACCGACACCTTCGTGCTGGATTTCATCAACAGCGCCGAGGACATCCAGGAGGCCTTCCAGCCCTTCTATCAGGAGACCCTGCTCAGCCAGGAGGTCAACGCCGACCTGCTGTATAAGGTACAGAAGGAGCTGCGCGGCTACAGCATCTATTCCGACAACGACATCGAGGCGTGCATCCGGGAATACACACGGGGCGACGGGCAGGATGGAAGGGCCATGGGCCGCATGGGAAGCGCGCTCAAGCCTGTGGCGGACCGCTACAACCTGATGAAGCCCGACGACCGGTATCAGTTCCGCAGGCTGTGCCGGAGCCTGATCAAGTGGTACGGGTACATCTCCCAGGTGGCGCGGATGTTCGACGCTGGTCTGCACAGGGAATACATCTTCCTCAGCTACCTGATCAGTCTGCTGCCTCAGGACGTAAAGACGGATCTGGACCTTGAAGGTAAGCTGCAGCTGGAATACTACAAGCTGCAAAAGACCTTCGAGGGCGCGATAGAATTGGAACAGACGCCCGGCGTCTACGAGCCCGCCGGGGCCAGGAGCGCCTTGGGCCAGGAGGAAAAGCAACCGCTGGATGAGATCATCGAGAAGATCAACGAGCAATTCAAGGGCATCTTCACCGAGGCCGACCGGGTTGTAACCGAAACCATCGTGCGCACGATGATGGCCGACGAGAAGGCCGGCAAGCTTGCGCGATCCTCCGACCCTAAGATCTTCATGGACAGCGTGCTGCCCAAGCTGTTCAGCGATATCGCCATGGACAGCTACATGGACGCGGAAACCCAACACACCGAAATGCAGAATGCCTATAAGTCCCTGTTCGAGGACAAGGCCAAGTATAACGCCATCATGCGGGCTGTGGGGGCAATTGTATATCGGGACATGCGGAACGGCCCGAGGCCGAGGGCGTAAGCAAAAACGAGCCACCCGAAGCGTCGGGCGGCTCGTTTTTCATTACGCATTTCCTATTCCCCGCAGGCCGCCTTCAGCACGGCCACGGCCTTTTCGAGCAGGTCCATGGGGATGTTCAGGGCGGGCAGCAGGCGCACGCGATCCTTGGCGGTGAGGGCGAGCACGCCTTTTTCGATGCACCTGGCCACCACCTCGCGGGCGGGCTTGACGGTCTTGATGCCGATCATCAGGCCCATGCCGGACACGGACTCGACCCCGGGCGCGCCGGTGAGCTGGTCGAAGACATAGGCGCTGCGCTCGCGCACGCCCTGAAGAAGCGCGTCGTCGATGCGGCTGAGGATGCTGATCGCGCCGGCGCACACGGCGGGGTTGCCGCCGAAGGTGGAGCCGTGGTCGCCGGGGCCCAGCACGTCCTTCACCTTCTCGCCCATCAGGCACGCGCCGATGGGCAGGCCGCCGCCCAGGCCCTTGGCGGTGGACACGATGTCGGGCCGTATGCCGAAGTTCATGTAGGCGTACAGCGCGCCGGAGCGGCCGTTGCCGGTCTGCACCTCGTCCACGATCAGGGGGATGTCGTGCTCTTGCGCGTAGTCCGAAAGCGCCTTCACGAAGTCGGCCTGAAGCGGCACCACGCCGCCCTCGCCCTGCACGCATTCGATCATGATGCCGGCCACGGGGGTCTTTTCGTCGATGGCCTTCAGCGCCGCCACGTCGCCGGGGGCGATGTGCTCAAAGCCCGGCACCAGCGGCCGGTACAGCTCGTGATAGTGGTCCTGCCCGGTGGCGGACAGCGTGGCCAGCGTGCGGCCGTGGAAGCTGTTCTTCAGCGTGACGACGGTGTAGCAGTCCGCGCCCTTCTTTTCGGCGGAATACTTGCGGGCCACCTTGATGGCGCACTCGTTGGCCTCCGCGCCGGAATTGCCGAAGAAAACCTTTTTCATGCCCGTGCGCGCGCACAGCAGCTCCGCCAGCTTCGCGCAGGGCTCGGTGTAGTACAGGTTCGAGGTGTGGGGGATCCTGCCCAGCTGCTCGGTCACGGCCCGCAGCCAGATGTCGTCCGCCGCGCCGAAGCCGTTCACCGCGATGCCGGAGCCCAGGTCGATGTACTGTTTGCCGTCCGCGCCGGTCAGCAGCGAGCCCTTGCCCGACACCAGCTCCACCGGAAAGCGGGCATAGGTGTTGGCGACATAGGTCTTGTCCGTGGACATGATGTTGCTCATAGCGATGCCTCCTGTTATACAGCTATTCCTTCGCGCCCCTCACCATCGTGCCGGCGCCCTCGTCGGTCAGCAGCTCCATCAGTATGGAGTGGGGGACCCGGCCGTCCATGATGATGACCTTCTTCACGCCCTCGCGGATGGCCTGTATGCAGCATTCGATCTTGGGGATCATGCCGCCGGAGATCACGCCCTGCTCCCGCAGGGTGTGGGCCTCGGAAATGGTCAGCTCCGGGATCAGGGTGGCGGGGTCGTCCTTGTCCCGCAGCAGGCCGGGGATGTCGGACAGCATGATCAGGCGCTCGGCTCCCAGCGCCCCGGCCACGTGGGCCGCGGCGGTGTCGCCGTTGATGTTGTAGGCGTTGCCCTCCCGGTCGCACCCCAGCGTGGAGATCACGGGAATGTAGCCCTTCTCCAGCAGGTCGGTGACGGGCCGGATGTTCACCTTCGTGACCTCGCCCACGTAGCCCAGGCGCTCGTCGCGCATCTCGGCCTCGATCAGGCGTCCGTCCATGCCGGAGATGCCCATGGCCTGTCCGCCCTTCATCTCCAGCAGGTTCACCAGCGTCTTGTTGATCTTGCCCGCCAGCACCATCTGCACGATGTCCACGGTCTCCTTGTCGGTGACCCGCAGGCCGTCCACGAACACGGCCTGCTTGCCCAGCTTGCCCATGACCTCGCTGATCTCCGGGCCGCCGCCGTGCACCAGCACCACCTTCACGCCGATCAGCCACAGCAGCACCACGTCCTCCATGACCTGCTGCTTCAGCTGCTCGTTCACCATGGCGTTGCCGCCGTACTTTACCACCACGATCTTGCCCGCGTACCGCCGGATGTAGGGCAGCGCCTGCACCAGCACCTGGGCGCGATCGGCATTTGAGAATGTCTTATCCATTATGATCTGTAATCTCCGTTGATCTTCACGTAGTCGTAGGTCAGATCGCAGCCCCAGGCGGTGGCCTCCGCATCGCCCATGGCCATGTCGCACACAAAGCGCACCGCTTTTTCGGACAGGATCTGAAGGGCCTTTTCCTCGTCGAAGTCCTGCACGCGGCCGTCCTTATAGAAGCACAGGTCTTCCTTTTCGCCGACGAGGTACAGCTCGATCACGGCGGGGTCGAATTCCACCCCGGCGTAGCCCAGCGCGCAGAGGACGCGGCCGCAGTTGGCGTCCTTGCCGAACACCATGGCCTTCACCAGGCTGGAGCCCACCACCGAGCGGGCCAGCGCGCGGGCGTGCGCCTTCGTGTCCGCGCCGGTGACGCGCATCTCCATCAGGTGGGTGGCCCCCTCGCCGTCGCCGGCCATCTTTATGGCCAGGTCGCGGCACACGGCAAGCAGCGCCGCCGCGAAGGCTTCATAGGCCTCGCCCTCGCCTGTGATGGGCGCGTTGCCCGCCGCGCCGTTGGCCAGCAGAAGCAGCGTGTCGTTGGTGCTGGTGTCGCCGTCCACCGAGATCATGTTGAAGGTGTCCGGCACCACGGCGCTCAGCGCCTTCTGCAGCAGCTTCCGGTCGATGGCGCAATCGGTGGTCACGTAGCCCAGCATCGTGCACATGTTGGGGTGGATCATGCCGGAGCCCTTGCTCATGCCGCCCAAATGGACCCGGACAGAGCCCTGTCCGCTGGCGGCGGGCAGGTCGAAGGCCACGGCGCACTCCTTGTTCACGGTGTCGGTGGTCATGATGGCCCGGCTGGCGGCGGTGCCGGCCTCCAGGGCGCCTGAAAGCGACTTCGCCAGGGCGTCGACGCCCGCGGCGATGCGGTCCATGGGCAGGTTCGGACCGATCACGCCGGTGGAGCCCAGCAGCACCTCATTCGCGGGAATGCCCAGCGCCTCGGCGGCGCGCTCCGCGGTTTTCCGGCAGGTCTCAAGCCCCGCCTGTCCGGTGGCCGCGTTGGCGATGCCGGCGTTGACCACCACCGCCCGGGCGACGCCGGTGCTGTTCACGATATCCCGGTCCCAGATCACCGGCGCGGCCTTGACCACGTTGCTGGTGAAGGTGCCGGCCACGCTGCAGGGCGCGTCGCTGGCGATCATGGCCATGTCCGTGCGCCCCTTGTACTTGATGCCCGCGGCGCAGCAGGCGGCCCTGAAGCCCTTCGCCGCCGTCACGCCGCCCACGATGCGTTCGATGTTCATTGGTCCTCTCCTATAAATCGCGTGATGTTGTCCTTGTTCAGCACGAACTCATAATAATTCACGTCGGTCTGCTTCCAGCCGATCTGCCGCCAGAAGGCGTTACCCACGTCGTTGCTGGCAAAGGCGATCAGGGCCACCTTGTTGATGCCCATTTCCCGCAGGCGCTCCATGCAATGGCCCACCATGCGGGTGCCGATGCCCTGCCGGCGGTATTCCCGGGCCACGCACACGTGATACAGCGCGCCCTGCCGCCCGTCCGAGCCGCACAGTATCGAGCCGACGATCCTGCCCGAGCCCGTCCGGGCCACCACGCTGGTGGTGGGGTTGCGGCGGATGAAGCGGGCCACGTCCTCCCGGGAATCGTCCAGCGCCCGGATGCCGAAGCCGCGGATGGTCATCCACAGCGCGCGCACGTCGTCGTAATCTTCCTCGCGCATGGGCAGTATCTGAATCTGTTCCATCAGATCACCAGTCCCTCGGTCTCGTCCGCGCCCAGCAGGATGTTCATATTCTGTATGGCCGCGCCGGAAGCGCCCTTGCCCAGGTTGTCGAAGCGGGCCACCAGCAGCACGCGCTCGGCGTTGCCGTATACGGAGACCGCCATGTCGTCCCGCCCGGAAAGTGCCCCGGCGGACAGGAAGCCGCCCTCGTCCGCTTCTTCATAGCGCACCACCGGCCCGGCGTACAGGCTGCGGTAGGCGGCCTTCACGTCCTCGATATCGCCCTTCAGCTGTGACGCGAACAGGGGCACGGTCACCTCCATGCCGCTGTAGTAGTCCGCCACGATGGGCATGAACGCCGGGGCGTGGGCGAGCCCGCACATCGCCGCCATCTCCGGCAGGTGCTTGTGGGCCTGGGAAAGGCCGTACTGCCGCGGTGCGTCCAGCAGGGGGCTGCGGCCCTCGGCCTCGTAATCGGCGATCATCTTCTTGCCGCCGCCGGAATAGCCGGTCAGCGACGCGCAGCTCAGCAGCGCGCCCCCATCCACCAGGCCCGCGTGGGTCAGCGGGGCGACCAGCGCCACGAAGCCGCTGGCGTGGCAGCCGGGGTTGGCGATGCGCTTTGAGGCCGCGATCAGATCCCGCTGGCCGGGCAGCTCGGCAAAGCCATACACCCAGCCCTCGGCGGTGCGGTGGGCGGTGGAGGTGTCGATCACGGCGGTGTTGGGGTTTTCGATCAGGCCCGCCGCCTCGACGGCCGCCGCGTCCGGCAGGCACAGAAAGGCGATATCCGCCCCGTTCAGCGCGTCCCTGCGGGCGCTCACGTCCTTGCGCAGCGCCTCCGGCAGGGCGATCAGTTCGATGTCCCGCCGCGCGGCCAGCCGTTCGCGTATGCGCAGCCCCGTGGTGCCCGCGCTGCCGTCGATGAATACACGCTTCATGTCCATCCTCCGAGCATTGTAATAAATATACACTGATTATACGCGCAGGGACCGGTTTGCGCAAGTTAAATGTGCATTATTATTCGCTGATGTTGTATATTCATGCGATGATCGGCTTGAATATGCAGCTTTTATGCGGCGGCTTGTCCAAGATTTAACCCACGCTGATTGACAGCGCCTTTTTTTTGTGGTAGCATGGTCCCACAACCGAATACCGCAATTAAAGGATAGAGGCGCAGTTGTCATCAGTAGGGCCGGTGCAAGGCATCGCAAAGCCGTTGCCGGGGCTGAAAGGGGCCGCTGCCGAAGATGGGGAGGGCGAGCCCCGTCTGGGCAAACGGACAACATCCGTTTGACTGCCGCATTGTGTGGAGCGCTATGGATTAATTGTGCGATTCCCCCGGCATGGCATTCGCCCTGGCGAGGGGTCGATGTCAATGAGAACACGGCGAATGCAATGCGCATTGGCTGTTTTTTATACGCGGCATCCTACTATGAATACGAGGAGACAGAATCATGAGCAAGAACACAGTTTTCCGCGGCGCGGCCACCGCGCTGATCACGCCCCTGACTCCCGCGGGCGTGGATTACGAGGCGCTGGGCAGGCTGGTGGACTGGCAGATCGAGCAGGGCATCGACGCGCTGGTGATCGCCGGGACCACCGGCGAGGGCTCCACGCTGACCTATGACGAGCACCAGGAGGTCATCCGCTACGCCGTGCAGCGGGCGGCGGGCCGCGTGCCGATCATTGCGGGCAGCGGCTCCAACGACACCAACCGCGCCATCACGCTGTCCCGCTTTTCCTGCGACGCCGGGGCGGACGCGCTGCTGGTGGTCACCCCCTACTACAACAAGGCCACCCAGAAGGGCCTGATCGCCATGTACACCGCCATCGCCGACGCGGTGGATCGGCCCATCATACTGTACAACGTGCCCTCCCGCACGGGCGTGAACATCGAGCCGGCCACCTACCTGGCCCTGGCGGACCACCCCAACATCGTGGGCATCAAGGAGGCCAACGGCAATATCTCCAAGATCGTGGAGACGGCCATGCTGGTGGGCGACAGGCTGGACATCTACTCTGGCAACGACGACCAGGTGGTGCCGATACTGTCCATGGGCGGCAAGGGCGTGATCTCGGTGCTGTCCAACGTGATGCCCGCGCAGACCGCGCAGATGTGCCGCCGCTTCTTCGAGGGCGACGTGGCCGGCGCGGCCCGCGAGCAGACCCGGCTGCTGCCCCTGATCAACGCGCTGTTCAGCGAGGTCAACCCCATCCCCGTGAAGGCGGCCATGGCGGCCATGGGCTGGTGCGAAAACTACCTGCGCCTGCCCCTGACGCCCATGGAGGAGGCGCACTGGGAGAAGCTTGAAGCGATTATGAAGGGACATGGGCTGATCTGATACACGGAGGATACTATGAATATCATCATCAACGGCGCCAGCGGGCGCATGGGGCGCATCGTGGACGAGCTGATCCAGCGGGGCGGCGCGCACAGCGTGGCCGCCCGGGTGGACTGGAGCAACGCCGCCTCCGGCGGACTGTCCGCGCTCAGCGAGTATCAGGGCCCCGCGGACATGGTCATCGATTTTACCAACCACAGCGCCACCGCGCAGGTGACGGAATACTGCGTGGAACGCGGCCTGCCGGTGGTGATCGCCACCACGGGCCAGACGGAGGAGGAGCTCGCGCTGATCCGCGAGGCGGCCCGGCACGTGCCGGTGTTCCTGTCGGCGAACATGTCCATCGGGGTGGCGCTGCTGGCCGAGCTGGCGAAGAAGGCCGCCGCCCTGTTCCCGGAGGCGGAGATCGAGATCATCGAGCGCCACCACAACCAGAAGCTGGACGTGCCCAGCGGCACGGCGCTGCTGCTGGCCCACAGGCTGCAGGAGGTCCGCGGGGACGCGACGCTGGTGGTGGGCCGCCACGAGAACGGCAAGCGCACCCAGCGCGAGATCGGCATCCACTCGCTGCGCTACGGCAACGAGGTGGGCACCCACGAGATCATCATCGCCAATGGCAGCGAGACCATCACCCTGAAGCACGAGGCCGAGAGCCGCGAGCTGTTCGGCAACGGCGCGCTGGCCGCCGCCGAATTTCTGATGGGCGTGGGGCCGGGGCTGTACGACATGCGGAACATCGTCGAATAGGAGAAATATACATGAACGCGCAGGAACTGATCCACTATATCGCCACCGCTGAAAAAAAGACGCCGGTGAAGCTGTACGTGAAGGAAAGAGCCCCCATCGACTATGAGGACGCGAAGGTCTTCGGCGCGGGGGACAAGGTCGTGTTCGGGGAGTGGGGCAAGCTCGCCCCCATCCTGGAAAAGCACAGGGATGACATCGAGGACATCGTGATCGAGAACGACCGGCGCAACAGCGCGGTGCCGCTGCTGGACATGAAAAATGTCCGCGCCCGCATCGAGCCCGGCGCGCTGATCCGCGACAACGTGACCATCGGCGACAACGCCGTGATCATGATGGGCGCGGTCATCAACATCGGCGCGGTGATCGGCGAGGGTACCATGATCGACATGGGCGCGGTGCTGGGCGGCCGGGCCATCGTGGGCAAGCACTGCCACGTGGGCGCCGGCGCGGTGCTGGCCGGGGTGATCGAGCCCGCCTCCGCCACCCCCGTGGTGATCGAGGACGACGTGCTGATCGGCGCGAACGCCGTGGTGATCGAGGGCGTGCGCGTGGGCAAGGGCGCGGTGGTCGCCGCCGGCGCCGTGGTGATCGAGGACGTGCCCGCCGGCTGCGTGGTGGCCGGCTGCCCCGCCCGGGTGATCAAGCAGGTGGACGCCGGCACCAGCCAGAAGACCGCGCTGCAGGATTCGCTGAGGAATCTTTGATGGAGGGGGAGCTTGCTCCCCCTCCATTACGCCCCCTCCGGATTTGACTTGAGATTTTCGACTGTTCCGAAACAATAAGCCAAAGAATGAACAGCCGAGAATCTCCGGCCGTCAAATCAGCGAGGTCGGTTTTCTGTGAAAACCTTACGGCCCCGCCGCGCATGTCGCCGGGGCCGATTGATGATCGGCGCGCTGCCGCCCCCGATCCCCCGGCAGGATTGCCGTGATTTGTTGATTGAATCCAAGTCAAGGACAGGTGACACCATGACTGACTACCTTTCGTTGGCCCGGGCCGTCGCGCCGCAGATCATCGCGCTGCGGCGGGAATTTCACATGCATCCGGAGCTAGGGAACCATGAGTTTGAGACCGCGAAGCGGATCGAGGCCTGCCTGAACGGCTGGGGGATCCCCACCCGGCGGCTGCTGGACACGGCGGTGGTGGCCCGGCTGGACGGCGCGCTGCCCGGCAGGACGGTGGCGCTGCGCGCGGACATGGACGCCCTGCCGCTGACGGAGGCCACCGGCGCGGACTTCGCCTCCCAAAGCCCGGGCGTGATGCACGCCTGCGGCCATGACGTGCACCTCTCCGCCGCGCTGGGCGCGGCGAAGCTGCTGTCTGACCGGCGGGGATCGCTGCCCGGCAGCGTGGTGTTCCTGTTCCAGCCGGACGAGGAGGGCCGGGGCGGGGCGAAGCGGATGATCGACGCCGGGGCCCTGGACGGCGTGGAAGCCGTGTTCGGGGCCCACGTGTCGCCGGAGCTGCCCCTGGGCCACGTGGGCGTGCGCTACGGCAAGTTCTACGCGGCCTCGGACACCTTTCGCGTGGTGGTGCACGGCGTCAGCGCCCACGGCGCGACCCGGGAAAAGGGCGTGGACGCCCTGGGCGCGGCGGCGGCGCTGGCGGGCCGGCTGATCGGCCTGCCGGACACGCTGGACGGCGAGCGGGCCGTGCTGACCGTGGGCACGCTGAATGCCGGCACGGCGGAGAACATACTGGCCGACCGGGCGGAGCTGCGCGGCATCCTGCGCAGCCTGGGCCCCGTCGCCCGCGCGGCGCTGAAGCAAGGCTTCGCCCGCGCCGTGGACGAGGTGACGGCCCAATGGGGCGCGACGGCGGAGGCGGACCTGCGGGAAAGCTATCCCGGTGTGGTCAACCATGACGGCATGACCGCCCTCGTGGAAAAGGCCGCCGGGGCGCTGCTGGGCGAAGGCCGCGTGCACGTGATCGATGAGCCCACCATGACCACCGAGGATTTCGGCTATTTCCTGGAGGCGCGCCCCGGCGCGTACTACCACATCGGCGCGGGCTGCCCGCTGCCGCTGCACAACAACGCCTTCCTCCCCGACGAGCAGGCCCCCGTGATCGCCGCCGCCGTGCACGCCGCGGTGGCGGAGGGGTTCCTGGGGAACAGATAATAGGGATTGGGAAATAGTCCCCCAATACAAAAGCGCCGCACATGCCGTGCGGCGCTTTTGCGTGGGTGGTTCAGGCGGCGGGGGTCACCGCGGTGATGTGCGGGTTCGCGCCGTTGTACCAGTACAGGAAGCCCTGCAGGTCGATCACGTCGCCCACGTTCAGGGCCTCGACCGCCTTGTAGACCTCGGTGTCCTGGCCGCAGAGGTAGAATTCCACGGTGAACTCGTAGGTCTGGCCGTCCTTGGAGACCTTGAAGTACAGGTCGTCGGTCTTCTCCTCGGCGTTCTTGTAGGCGAAGGCCGCGCCGCTCTCGTCGTAAGCCTCGACGGTCATGCCCTTGAAGGAAACCAGCTGGTTGATCTTCTCGGCCAGGGCGTCGGTGCCCAGCAGCTCGGTCACGTCCACGGGCTCGGCCACGAAGGCGTCGCCCTCGAGGAACTCAAAGTTGGAAACGTCGATGATCTCGACCTCGCCGGACCACTCGCTCTTGAAGCCGGTGGCGGTGAAGTGCGCGCCGGGAACCAGCTTCGCGGCGTCTTCCTCGCTCATGGGAACCTCATACAGGAAGTACGCGCCGTCCGCGTCGGCGGCGTAGATGGTCACCTTGCCGTCCCACCAGGACTGATGGGCCTGCACATACGCGTCGATGGTCACCTCGGTGTCCAGATCGGCGGCGGCGTAGTCGGCATAGGACATGGCGCCCTCGGCCACGGCGAACGCGCACAGGGCCAGCGTCAGGGTCAGGACCAGAACGGCAGACAGAATCTTCTTCATGGTTTCTTCCTCCTTCGTTGTGGTGGCGGCCGCGCGGGGTTGCGCAGCCGGCCTGAAAGACACTTTCATTATACACACAATCGCCGATAATTCAATGAAGCGGATGGGGTTTTAACAGGAATTTCGGAATTTATCCCTTCCGCTTCTTCGTCCATCCGGCGATCGCCCAGGCTCCCAGCAGCACCCACACGGCCAGCAGGCTGCCCAGCAGCGCCTTTGCGCCCCCGGGCAGGGGGCCCAGGTCGGAGGGCGCCTCGCTGCCGGCGCGGGGCTGGTTCAGCTCGTACATGTCGGTCACGTCGCTGTACAGCTTGGCGATGAAGGCGTCGTCCACGGTCTGCTTGCGGCGCACGCCCTTGGCGACGTTCTCGATCAGCGTGCCCGCCGCGTCGCGCAGGCTGGCCGAGCCGTTGAATACCGGGGTGGTGAAGGTGTTTTCGGTGTTCTCCAGCAGCAGCCTTGCCGCCTGCAGCTTCACCGGGTAGTGCAGCGCGTCGCCCGCGTCGCTGTCCAGGTACTCCCGGTAGGCCGGATCGCCCTGGGCCTTGATGGTCACGGGCACGTAGCCCTCGGTCTGGGCGTAGGCGATCTGCACGTCATTGGTCAGCAGGTACTGCATGAACAGCCAGCTGGCCAGCACCTCCTGGGGGTCCTTTTTGTTGAACACGCACACGCTGGGGCCCTGGGAGATCATCGCCGGGTGCTCCGGGTCGAACTGGGGAACGGGCTTGACGGCGGTCTCGAACTGCACGATGGCATCCTCGCTGATGTCCAGCAGCGGCGCGTCGCTGCCCATCCAGGTGGCCCCGGCGGTGCTGTCCACCGCGAAGATGCACTGGCCCGCGTTCAGGAAGTTGGCCGGATAGCTGCTGATCTTGAAGGTGGAGAACGCGCCGCTCTTCGCGTGGCCCGCGATCTCAAGCAGCAGGCCCTTCGTGGTGTCGTTCAGAAGCAGTATGTCCCCCGCGGCGGTGGAGTAGTCCGCCCCCAGCTGTTTGAGCATCTGGATCATCATGTTGTCGGTGCTCTTGTAGATGAAGGGGATCATCACCTTCTGGCCGTTTACGGCGAAGGTGCCCTCCGCGTCCTTCTTCGTGGCGGCCTCTGAAACCTCCCACACGAAATCCCAGGTCACCACGTCGGGGAGCTGGTAGCCCAGGGCCTCCACATAGGTCTTGTTCACATACAGCGCCTCGGTGGAGCGCATGTAGGGCAGGGCGTAGGTGCTGTCGCCGATGGCACACTCGGAAAGGAACTGGGGGATGACCTCGTCCTTCGACGGGCCGTCGAAGCGCAGCTCGCTGCCCGCCAGGCCGTAGCGCCCGTCCGCCATCAGCGCGTCCAGCGGCACCACCACGTTGCTGCCCGTCATGTAGGTGGCGATGTGGTCCGGGTAGGTCACGCACACGTTGGGCGTGGTGTCGGTGGAGATGTTGGTGATCACGTCGTTGTAGATGCGGCCGTAGTCGGTGTACAGCTTCATGCTGACGGTGATGTTCGGATACAGGGCCTGGAAGTCCTCGATGGCCTTCTTGTAGATGGCGGTCTGGGTCTTGTTGGTGTCGTTCTTGGCCCAGAAGGTGATCTCAAACTGCCGCGAGGTATCGAACGCCTCCGGCACCGCGAACCCCACCCGCCCCCGGTTGCCGTGGCAGCCTGACAGCGGCAGGACGAGGAGAATGACGAGGGCGAGGAGCGACAGAGACCTCATCCGACCTCGCTTCGCTCGGCCACCTTCCCCAAGGGGGAAGGCTTTTGGGGCGCGGCTTCCCGGGCGCTTCTTAACGTCACACGCTCCACGCTTCACGTTCCACGCTTCACGCTTGCCTCTCATCCCTTGATCCCTCCTCTCGACACGCCGGCCATCACCTTGTTGCGGAAGGCGAGAAACAGCACGATCAGCGGCACGGAGATGACCACCACGGCGGCCATCATGGCGGGGATGTTCTCGCGGCCAAAGCCGTTTTCGCGGATCTCCTGGATGCCGCCGGACACCAGGAAGTAGTTCGGGTCGTCGGTCACCAGCCGGGGCCAGACGTAGCTGTTCCAGCATTCGATGACCTTCAGGATCACGATGGTGATGATCGTGGGCTTGCAGATGGGCATCATCACGCGGGTCAGGTACTTGAAGTCGGTGGTGCCGTCCACCTTGGCGGCGTTGTACAGCTCGTCCGGGATCTGGGCGAAGTTTTCACGCAGCAGGTAGATGTAGAACACGCTGGTCACCGACGGCAATATCAGGCCGGGAAAGCTGTTGCGCAGGCCCCAGCCGGTGATGGTCTGGTAGTTGGTGATGATCACCAGCTCGTTGGGGATCATCATCAGCGCCAGGAACAGCGAAAACACCAGGTCCCGCCCCTTGAACTCCAGCCGCGCGAAGGCGAAGGCCGCCGGGATGATCACGGCCATCATCAGCGCGGTGGTGACCACCGTGAACACCACGGTGTTCAGGAAGTACCGGGCCAGCGGCACCTCCCTGAAGGCGCTGACATAGTTCTCCAGCGTGGGCGCGGTGGTGAAGAACGCGGGCACGTACTCCGCGTTGTAGGCCCCGTAGCCCTTGACGGAGGTCAGCAGCATCCAGTAATAGGGGAACAGCACCATCACCGCCCAGAAGGTCAGCAGGATGTAGGTGATCGTGCGCACCGCGAGCCTCCGGTTGCGGGAGGCGCGCTCGATTTTGGTATAATCCGTATTGCTCATGCAGGCGCCTCCTCAATAGTGCACGTTCTTCTTGCTGATGGACAGGTTGATCAGCGTGATCGTGAACACCACGGCGAACAGTATGATCGCCGCCGCCGAGGCGTAGGAGGGATAGCCGCCGCCGTCGCCGTACAGCTTGTCGTACACATAGCCCACGATGGTGTTCATCTCCGCGGCGTTCAGGTTCGTGCCGAACAGGGCCACCGCGTCGCTGTAGGCCTTGAACGCGCCGATGAAGCCGGTGATCACCAGGTAGAATATCATCGGCGAGATCATCGGCAGCGTGATCTTGCGGAAGATGCGGAAGGAGGAGGTGCCGTCCACCCGGGCGGCGTTGTAGTAGTCCTGGTTCACGCTGGCCAGCGCGCTGGTGAGGATCAGCACCTTGAAGGGCATGACCACCCAGATCGTGTAGAAGCACAGCACGAACATCTTGGCCCAGTACGGCCCGTCGATGAAGTCGATGGGCCCCTTGCCGAACCAGGCCAGCATCAGGTTGGCCAGGCCGTCGGTGTAGGCCGTCTTCTTGAACAGTATCATGAACACCAGGCCCACCGCCAGCGTGTTGGTCACGTAGGGCAGGAAGTAGACCGTCTGGTACAGCTTCTTCAGCGGGGTGATGCTGTTGAGTCCCACCGAGATCAAAAGGGCGATCAGCGTGGACAGCGGCACCGTGATGATCACCAGTATGAAGGTGTTCTTCAGCGCCTGCAGGAAATAGGGGTCGTGCAGCACCCGGGAATAGTTGTACAGGCCCACGCCGAAGTAGCTCTGGCTGGCGGAATTGTAGCCCTCCTCGAAGGAGTACACGAACACGTCCACCAGCGGGTACACCATGAACACGCCCAGGAACAGCAGCGCCGGCAGCAGGTACAGCCAGCCCTTCAGGTTGTTGTTGTCCTTCTTGCCCGCCATGTCATTTCACCTCGAACTTCACCCGGACCTCGGTCGCGCGGTCAAACAGGAACACCTTGCGGGGCTTCAGCGAGAAGCGCACGGCCTTCAGGCGCTCGTCGGGCCTGTCCTCCGCGCTGATGATGGCGCGGATCTGGGCATTGGCGCTCTTTTCGTGGCGGCACACCACGCTCACGTCCCGGCCCATGACCTCAATGCCCGTCAGATCGCAGGTGAACGGGCCGTTTTCATCGGGGATGAAGCCCTCCGGCCTGATGCCCACCCACATATCGCCGTCCGGCGCGCCGGGCACGGCAAGCACCGCCTCCTCGCCGATCATCAGCCTGCCGCCGCTCACCCGGCCCTCGAACACGTTGATGGGCGGCGTGCCCAGGAACTTCGACACGAACAGGTTCACCGGGTCGTCGTACACGTCCTGGGGCTTGCCGATCTGGTTCACCACGCCGTCCTTCATCACCACGATCATGTCGGAGATGGACATGGCCTCCTCCTGGTCGTGGGTGACGAACACGGTGGTGATGCCGGTGTCCCGCTGGATGCGGCGGATCTCCTCCCGGGTCTGCAGGCGCAGCCGGGCGTCCAGGTTGGACAGCGGCTCGTCCAGCAGCAGCACCCGGGGCATCTTCACCACGGCGCGGGCGATGGCCACGCGCTGCTGCTGGCCGCCGGACATCTCGCCGGGCTTGCGCTCCATCAGGCCATCGATCTGCACCAGCTTCGCGGCCTCCATGACCCGCCGCTCCATCTCCTCCTTCGAGGGCCGGTCCGCCCCCTTCAGGTTCTGCAGCGGGAACATGATGTTCTCCTTCACCGTCAGGTGGGGGTACAGCGCGTAGCTCTGGAACACCAGGCCCACGCCCCGGTTCTCCGGCGGCAGGTCGGTCACGTCGTCGTCGCCGAACAGCACCCGGCCGCCGGTGGGCTTGATCAGGCCGCTGATCAGGTTCAGCGCCGTGCTCTTGCCGCAACCCGACGGGCCCAGCAGCCCGATCAGCTTGCCGTCCGGAATCTCGAAGTCAAAGTCGTTCACGGCGATGACCTCGTCGCCCGACTTCTTGTTCCGGCTGGGGAATTTCTTGGTGAGATGTTGCAATACGACCTTCATCGGCCTCTCCTCCCTGCGGTGTATGGGGTTGATGATGGTATTATAGCATATACCGGAAATAGTTTCCATGGGTTTTTATGCTCTGTCGACGCAGGTTCAAAGGATTTGTGAAGCGCGACGGCCCGGCCGCGCATGACCGCGCCTCTCCCTTTCGGCCGCCTGGACCGGGGGGAGAGGTGCGATACTTTATGGGCCGTGCCGTCATTGTACGTGCAGCACCTTTTCCGCGGCGAGGTTCGTGGTCAGGATGTCCATGACCTCCTGCGGACGATCGCTGGTGGCGATGATGACCAGGCAGTCCAGTAGGGTCTCCTGGACGAAGCGCGTGGTGAGCAGCGCCTGAGTGGGGTAATAATGCCGGATGCAGACGTCGCAGAAGGCTTCGATGGGCGTATTCGGATAGCAGACCAGCGCGGCGGTCTGGGCCCGGCTTTCGCGGGCCAGGCGACAGGCGTTTACAAGCGCGATCTCGTTGCCGGTCTTGGAGATGGCGATGAACAGCGTGCCGGGGCCGGATTGACGCGCCTGGAACTGCATCAGTTCGGAATCCGTAATGGATTGAACCGGGAAGCCGATGCGCAGCAGGTGGGCCGCGAAGTTGTCTGCGATGCTTGCAGAGAGGCCGATGCTGCACACGACGATCCGCTTCGCTTCGCGCAGCTGCTTCGCCGCCCGATCCAGCGAATCGAAATCCAGGGATTCAAGCGCTTTGTTCAGGACCTCCTGATACATGCTGAAGACCTGCCGGGTAATGGCCTCGACGGAATCCTCGCCGTCCAGGCGATCGTAGATCGAATTCGCGTAGGTTGCCGAGTATTTGGCCAGCTTTATCTTGAATTCGCTGTAGCCGGAAAAGCCAAGAAGCCGGCAGAAGCGGAAGACGCTGGATTCGGCGATATCCAGCCGGCCGGCCAGCTGCTGGATGCTCAGGTCCTGGATGCGCTCCATATCCTCCAGGACGTAATCGGCGATTTTCCGCATCACGCCGGAAAGCGTGGCGTAACGCGATTGGATTGCAGCGTGAGGATTCAGATCCATTATTTCACCTCCTTGGACAAATATGTTGCCTATAAAAATACTTATTTTCCGTCATTATATCAAAATATATACCGGGATGCTATGGGCATATTATATAAAATAGAATTAAATTTTTTGTTTAGGCTGAGAATTGAAATTTGTTCGATGTGGACCTATAATTATGTATACAATGAACTGACGACGGGGGGTGGCACGGATGAAGGCGATTCCGACCGGGGAACGGCAGCGGCTCGGGGCGCAGCTGGACACGCTGTCCCAGGATCAGGTCATGGCCCGGATTCCGCAGTTTTCCGAGGCGGAGGTCCATAACTTGGCCGACGTGCCTGCCGACGCGCCCCGGACGCTCGACGCGTTGGTTTTCAACATGGAGCGGGGCGTGCACCTTCGGGAGATCGGGGATTTCCTGGAGACCTGCCCGGACGCAAGGCCCTTCGACATCATACTGGCCAACGAGCTGGACGACGGCTGCGTGCGCTCCGGCCAGCGCGACACCACGCGGGAGCTGGCCGCGCGGCTGGGCATGAATTTCGCCTTTGGCCTGGAGTTCATCGAGCTGGTGAATCCCGAGGATGAAAAGGGCTATCACGGCAACGCTATATTCTCCCGCTTTCCGATCCTGTGGGCCCAGGTCGTCCGCCTGCCGGAGCAATACAACTGGTATTTCGATCGTCAGCGGCGCATCGGGGGCCGGCTGGCGGTGCTGGCCGAGCTGGACCTGGGGAACCGCCGCGTTGGCGTGGGCACGATTCATTTGGAGAATCGGACCGACGGCTCCGGACGGCAGGCGCAGCTGGAAACTGTGCTGGAGGCCGCCGACCGGCTGTTCCCCGGGGACATGCCGGTGATCCTGGGCGGCGATCTGAACACCAATACCTTCGACGGCCGGGACAAGGCTGCCATACAGGCCGTCGCCGGGGACGCCGCGCTGCAGCGGCGCTGTCTGGAGGAGGTGGCCGATTGGGAGGGCTGCCTGCCCGCGGCCCAGGCGCGGGGTTACCGCGCGGTGCCCGTGGACGCGGTGCCCACCCGCCGCAAGCCTCTGCCGGGGGGCGGCTTCCTGGGGCTGAGGCTGGACTGGCTGCTGGTTCGCGGCCTTGCCGAAACCGAGGGCCGGATCGTGTCCACCCGCCGCGAGGATTGCGGCTTCGCCCTGCCGGGGTCGGCCCTGGAGGCTTTTGCGGGACAGGAGCTTTCAGATCACAACGCCGTCTGGTCGCGCCTTGTGTTTGAGCGATAGCCGCGCGTCTTCACCGTACATAATGGCCGCCGTGACGCGACTGCCATCATTATAAAAACAAGGAGGAACCACAATGAAACGCATCGTCTCTCTTTTGCTGTGCCTGTCCATGCTGTTCAGCCTTGCGCTGATCAGCGTCGCCTCGGCCGAATCCGACAAGCTGACGGTCTACACTGCCTTCCCCGAGAGTGAGGTCATCTACTACTTCAACAAGTTCACCGAGGAGACCGGCATCCGCATCGAGTACATCCGCCTGTCCGCCGGTGAGATGCTCACCCGCGTCGAGGCCGAGAAGGAGAACCCCCAGGCCGCGCTGATGTTCGGCGGCTCCACCGACAACTACATCGCCGCTGTGGACAAGGGCCTGCTGGAGCCCTACCAGTCCTCCGAACTGGGCAACACCCCCGAGACCTACATCGATCCCACCGGCACCTGGAACCCGATCTATGTGGGCTGCATTGCCTTCGCCTGCAATTCCGACTGGTTCGCCGAGCACGGCTATGAGTATCCCACCAGCTGGGAGGATCTGCTGGATCCCAAGTACGAGGGCGAGATCATCATGGCGCACCCCGCGACCTCCGGTACCGCCTACACCGTGCTGGCCACGCTGCTGCAGCTCAAGGGCGAGGACGCCTGC
Organism: Christensenellales bacterium; assembly: GCA_045130815.1. Lineage (GTDB taxonomy): Bacteria > Bacillota > Clostridia > Christensenellales > Aristaeellaceae > UBA2862. The sequence continues at coordinate 9,212 of JBGUQG010000143.1, read as the reverse complement.
TGGGAGTATCTGACCAACCTGAGCAAGAACATGAGCCAGTACACGAAGGCCGGCTCCGCCGCCCCGAACGCCGTCGCGTTGGGCGAGGCTGCCATCGCGCTGACCTTCTCCCACGACGCGCTCCAGCTGACCCCCGAGGGCTATCACATCGAGCTGTCCTTCCCCCAGGACGGCACGGGCTTTGAGGTCGGCGCCGTGGCGCTGATCAAGGGCGGCCCCGAGGATGAGCAGGAGAACGCCAAGCGGTTCATCGACTGGATCTGCTCCGAGGCCGGCCAGGGCTGCTATGCCGAGAACGATTCCTTCCGCGTGCCCACCAACACCAAGGCGCCCGTCGCCAGCGGCCTGGTGACGCTGGACCGGGTCCCGGTGATCGATTATGACGCCGTCTGGGCCGCCAGCAACAAGACCAAGTACTGCGACGAGTTCGAAGAGCGCATCGTGGCCAAGCCGCAGGAGTGATTTGACGGTCTGCCGCGATATGCCGGGAGGCATATCGGCCATAGCTTGAATCATTGCTGAACGGAGGGGGCTGCCGGGCTTCAATCGGGACATGCCCACCATGTTCCGGTTGCCGGGGCAGCCTCCTTCGCATCGTACCGTCGAGCTTTCATGGCGGCGCAAAGGAGGGTTATTCGCATGGAAAACACCGCCGGGTCCGGGCGAAAGACAGCCGCCCGCACAAAACGGCTGAACGATACAAAGAAGATACTCCGACAGCCGCTGCTGCTGGCCGCCGTCGTGCTGACCGTCGCGATGCTGCTGCTGTTCGTGGTGTATCCCCTGGTCAAGGTGCTGGTTTTCAGCCTGACGGATGAAAACGGGGCCTTCTCTACAGAAAACCTGAGGGCCATACTTTCTTCCGGCCGCTATCTGAAGACCTTTGGCCGGACGATGCTGCTGGGCCTGATCGTGGCGCTGCTCGCCACTTTCGTGGGCTACATCTTCGCCTATACCGTCACCCGAACCAACGTGCCCTGCAAGGGCTTCCTGAAGACGATTGCCACGCTGCCGATCCTGTCGCCGCCGTTTGTGCTGTCGCTGTCGGTCATCTTCCTGTTCGGCAAGCAGGGCCTGATCACAAAGAACCTGCTGGGCATCGCCGGCAACAACGTCTACGGTATGAAGAGCCTGATCGTCGTGCAGACGATGAGCTTCTTCCCGGTCGCCTACCTGACACTGTCGGGCATACTGGCCTCCATCGACGCCTCGGTTGAGGATGCGGCCTGCAACATGGGCGCTGGCCGCTGGAAGACCTTCTGGACAGTGACCTTCCCGCTGTCGCTGCCGGGCATCATCTCCGGCGCGCTGCTGGTGTTTATCCAGTCCCTTGAGGACTTTTCGAATCCGGCCACCATCGGCGGCGATTACACTACCCTGTCCATCGAGGTCTACAATATCATCACGGGCAGCTATGACATGCGCAAGGGATCGGTGCTGGCGATCCTGCTGCTGATCCCGGCGGTGACGGCCTATCTGCTGAACAAGTACTGGGTCAACAAAAAGAGCTTTGTCACTGTTACCGGCAAGCCCACCCAGGCGCGCAAGCTGATCGACGAGCCCCACATCAAGTGGCCGCTGTTCATACTGTGCATGCTGTTCGCGGCGATCGTCATCATGTTCTACGGCACGGTGATTTTCGGTTCCTTCGTGCGAACGTGGGGCATCGATTTTTCGCTGACGCTGGATCAGTATCGCCGCGCGCTGCAATACGGCTTCGGCAGCCTGAAGACCTCCATTACGCTGGCGCTGATCTCGGCCGTCATTGGCGGCCTGCTGGGCATGATCATCGCCTATATCACCGCCAAGCGCAACTACTACGGCAAGGGCTTTATCGAGGTTTCCTCGGTGCTTATGTTCGCGGTGCCGGGTACTGTGCTGGGCATCTCCTACGTGCTGGGCTTCAATACCAAGCCGCTGGTGCTGACGGGCACCGCCACGATCCTGGTGATCGTGTTCACGTTCCGCAATATGCCGGTGGCCATTGAGTCGGGCACGACCACGCTGCTGCAGATCGACAATTCCATCGAAGAGGCGTCCACGATCCTTGGCGCGGGCAGCGGGACCTCATTCAGGCGAATCACGCTGCCAATGCTGCGCAACGCCTTTTTCTCCGGCCTGGTATACGCCTTTACCAAGGCCATTACGGCGGTCAGCGCGGTCATCTTTCTGGTGTCGCCCCGCTGGACGCTGGTCACCAGCAAAATCTACGGCCTGTTTGACCTGGCGAAATACGGCCAGGCCGCGGCCTTCGTGACGATGATGATCGGCATACTGCTGGCGTTCATCGGCCTGTTCAACCTACTCATCGGACTGCTGCTGGCGCCCAGATCCAGAGTGCCCCGCGCCAAAGCGAAAATGGAGGAAGCATCATGAGTACTGTGAATAATACATCCGAGTTCAGCAAGAAAAGCTCAGGCGTGGTGCTGAAGGATATCACAAAGGTCTTCCAGCAACCGGATACCGGAAAGGATTTCGTGGCGGTCAACCACATCAACCTGGAAATCGCTGACGGCGAGATGGTGACGCTGCTCGGACCCTCCGGCTGCGGAAAGACCACCACGCTGCGCATGCTGTCCGGCTTTGAATTTCCCACCAGCGGCAATGTGTTCATCGGCGGGCGCGATGTGGCCAACGTGCCGCCGAACAAGAGGGGCATTTCGATGGTGTTCCAGAGCTACGCGCTGTTCCCCCACATGAACATCTGGGAAAACGTGGCCTACGGCCTGCGCGTGGCCAAGGTGTCGAAGGAGGAAATGATCCGCCGCACGGAGAGCGTGCTGGAGCTGATGCAGCTCAAGGGCATGGAGAAGCGCTTCCCGAACCAGCTGTCCGGCGGACAGCAGCAGCGCGTGGCCCTGGCCCGCGCCGTGGTGATCGAGCCCAGCGTGCTGCTGTTTGACGAGCCGCTGAGCAACCTGGACGCCAAGCTGCGCGAGAGCATGCGCGATGAGCTGCGCGCGCTGCAAAAGCGCCTGGGCATCACCTCGCTGTACGTCACCCATGATCAGTCCGAGGCCATGGCCATCTCTGACAGGGTCGTGATCATGAAGGACGGCAACATCATGCAGCAGGGAACGCCAACCCAGATCTACGAGCAGCCCAACAGCCGCTTTGTGGCCAACTTCATCGGCAAGGCCAACTTCATCGAGGGCGTGTTCAAAGGCATGAATGGCGCCTCCGCCGAGGTGGAGGTGGGCCGTCATACGCTGACCATCCCCGCGCCCGGGGCGATGCCCGGGGTGACGCCCGGCGGCAAGTGCTGCCTGACCGTGCGCCCGGAGTCCATCAACCTGGTCCCCGGCGACGGCCCACTGAGCGGTACCGTATCCCGCGCCACCTACTACGGTGCCAAGATCGAGTACGAGGTGGACCTGTCCGGCAAGCCCATCATCGTGGAGGTGTACAATCCCCAGCTCACAGAGCACTTCCAGGTGGGCGATCGTGTGAGTATGTCGCTGGTGGATCGCTGTGTCCGTGTGCTGCAATGATTTCCAAAACCCAAAAGAGCCGCGCCTTCTTCGCAGGGCGCGGCTCTTTCAGCAGGGTCATTCCAGCACGTTCTCGGGCAGCTTTTTCAGGCCGAAGAGCGTCGGCAGGCCCAGCACGTAGCACACTGCCAGCTCGCCCAGGGCCACGGTGCCCATGTTGAACAGCAGCGTTCCGACGCTCACCGGGTCGCCGGGAGCGCGCACATAGGCGAAGTACACCACCGGGCCGACGATCAGGCCGTTGAAGATCGTGGGGAAGACGGCGGCCAGCAGGGACTTGTCGCGGAATTTGCGGGTGCACAGCGCGGCCAGCAGCGTGGCGATGGAACCCAGCACCACGTCGAACCACACGCCGCCGCCCAGCAGGTTGGCCAGCAGGCACCCGACGAACAGCCCGGGCACGGCGTCCACGGTCAAAATCGGCAAAAGCGTCAGCGCCTCGGCGATGCGGAACTGTATCGCGCCGAAGCTGATGGGCTGGAAAAGCATCGTCAGCGCCACGTAGATGGCGGCGATCGCGCCGGCGCGCACGACGGCGTGGGTGTCAAATCGGGGGGAAGCGGTTTGGGATGTGTTCATGACGGACCTCCTGTTTTTCGGACAGAGAGGATCCACAAAACGAAAGGGCATGGTTTCCCATGCCCTTTCAAGCGCCCCCGACGGGGACGCGAACCTGGTTTTGTTTTTTCCGGTCGCGCGTGCGCGTCCTTCAGACAGGAGGGCCTCGAACTGTCTCGTATTCAATTGCAAGGAGGATTATACACGAGCGGGAGGGGGAAAACAAGGCGCTATTATGTAAAGATACGGAAATATCCGCGCGACGCGCTTGATTTTATCGCTTTATCGCGGTATCATAAATGAAAGTTATCCCAGCAATACTTGCAGATTGGAGCGATTGACATGCTGAATATCCGCGTTGAACGCACCACGGCGCCCAAGGCCAAGCCGGCTCCGGGCCAGAAGCTGGGCTTCGGCCACATCTTCACCGACCACATGTTTGTGATGAACTACACCGAGGGCCAGGGCTGGCACGACGCGCGCATCGTGCCCTACCAGAAGATCGAGCTGGATCCCTCCGCCATGGTGTTCCACTACGGCCAGACGATGTTCGAGGGCCTGAAGGCCTATCGCGGTGCGAACGGCGAGGCCTATCTGTTCCGCCCGGACATGAACGCCAAGCGGGCCAACAAGTCCAACGACCGCCTGTGCATCCCCGAGATCCCCGAGGAGGACTTCGTGCAGGCCATCAAGGAAGTCGTGGCCATCGACAAGGACTGGATCCCCACCGAGCCGGGCACCAGCCTGTACATCCGTCCCTTCGTGATCGCCACCGACGAGTTCCTGGGCGTGGCGCCCTCCAAGACCTATCTGTTCATCGTGATCCTGAGCCCCTCCGGCGCGTACTATGAGAGCGGCCTGGCTCCCGTGGGCATTTGGATCGAGGACGAGTACGTGCGCGCGGTGCGCGGCGGCATCGGCTTTGCCAAGACCGGCGGCAACTACGCGGCATCCCTGATCGCCCAGGTGAAGGCCCACGACGGCGGCTACAGCCAGGTGCTGTGGCTGGACGGCGTGGAGCGCAAGTACATCGAGGAAGTCGGCGCCATGAACATCATGTTCAAGATCGACGGCAAGATCGTCACCCCGATGCTCAACGGCAGTATCCTCCCCGGCATCACCCGCAACAGCGTGCTGTTCCTGTGCCGCCAGTGGGGCATGGAGGTGGAGGAGCGCAGGATCTCCGTGGACGAGCTGATCGAGGCCCAGAAGTCCGGCAAGCTGGAGGAGGTCTTCGGCACCGGCACTGCCGCCGTCATCAGCCCCGTGGGCAAGCTCAGGTACATGGACGACGTGATGACCATCGGCGACGGCAGCATCGGCCCGGTGACCCAGAAGCTGTACGACACCATCACCGGCATCCAGACCGGCCGCATCGAGGACAAGTACGGCTGGCGCGTGCGCGCGGACGCCTGATCCGTTCCGTTAATTCTTTGTGAAGCCCTTGACCCTGACGCAACGTCAGGGTCTATTCTATTGGGGAGATCAGGAGGGGATGGACATGATGACCGTCAGCGAGGTGAGCGCGCTCACCGGCGTCAGCGCGCGGGCGCTGCGCCACTACGATGCCATCGGGCTGCTGCCCCCGGCGCAGACGACGGAGGCGGGCTACCGGCTGTACGACGAGGGGAGCCTGGAGCGGCTGTCCGCGATACTGATCTTCCGGGAGCTGCAATTCCCGCTTAAGGACATCCGGGCCATACTGGACAGCCCGGCTTACGATCGCAACCGCGCCCTGGACCAGCAGATCGAACTTCTCAGCCTGAAGGCGGAGCACCTGAACAGCCTGATCGACCTGGCCAGGGGTATCAAACTGACAGGAGTGAAGCATATGAGTTTTACCGCGTTCGACACGCAAAAGATCGATGAGTATGCCCGGCAGGCCAAGGCCAGCTGGGGTCGGACCCCGGCGTACAAGGAGTATGAACGCAAGTCCGCGGGCCGCACGAAGGAGGAGGAGCAGCGAATCGCCGATGGGCTGATGGAAATCCTCGGGGCCTTCGGCGGCATGCTGGATACGGACCCCGCCGGCGAAGCCGCCCGGGCCCAGGTGGCGAAGCTGAAGGACTACATCAGCGCCCACTACTACACCTGCACCGACGAGATAATGCGCAGCCTGGGGCGGATGTACGCCGGCGGCGGCAGCATGACGGAAAACATCGACGCCGCGGGCGGTCCCGGTACGGCGGAATACGCCTGGCAGGCCATTGACGCCTGGTGTAAGTATTGACTAACAAGCGCCCCCATGATAATATGCTTTCGGACGGACCATATTATCATCGGAGGTGTTCTTTTATGGAATTCAAGGGTTCAAGGACCGAGGCTAACCTGATGGCGGCCTTTGCCGGCGAGAGCCAGGCCCGCAACAAGTACGATTACTTCGCTTCCCAGGCCAAGAAGGACGGCTATGTGCAGATCGCGGCGATCTTCGAGGAGACCGCCAAGAACGAGAAGGAGCACGCCAAGCTGTGGTTCAAGCTGCTGCACGGCGGCAAGGTGCCCGCCACCGCGCAGAACCTGCAGGACGCCGCCGACGGCGAGAACTTTGAGTGGACCGACATGTACAGGAAGTTCGCCGAGGAGGCCCGCGCCGAGGGCTTCGAGGACATCGCCAGGCAGTTCGAGGGCGTCGCCGCCATCGAAAAGGAGCACGAGGAGCGCTATCGCAAGCTGCTGAAGAACATCGAGGACGGCCTGGTGTTCAGCCGCGACGGCGACATGATCTGGCAGTGCAGCAACTGCGGCCACATCCACATCGGCAAGAAGGCCCCCGAGGTCTGCCCGGTGTGCAACCATCCCCAGAGCTACTTCCAGATCAAGGCGGAGAACTATTGATCCTCCCAAAATAGAATGGGGGGCGGTTCCTTATTTCTCTTTCAATAAGGAACCGCCCCCTATTCCATTTACCTATTTCCGCCCCTTCAGGAAGGGGGACAGGGGCTTGTAGATCAGGAAGGTGATCGCCACGCTGATCAGGCCCTTGACGAAGGTGAAGGGGCAGTTGAACCAGATCAGCGCCTGCCACAGGGTCTGCACCTTCGGGTTGATGGCCTGGTACATGCCGATGATGGCCTCCATGGGCATGAAGGCGGTGTAGATCGGGTACACCAGGTAGTAGTTCACCGGAATGCTGAGCAGCGCCATCACCGCCGCGCCGATCAGCGCGCCGATCAGCGCGCCCATGCGGGTGCGGTGGGTCTTGTAGATCAGCCCGGCGGGCACCACGAAGCACACGCCCAGCAGGAAGTTGCACAGCGTGCCGATGCCGCCGGAGGAGCTCTTCATCAGGCTGACCAGGTTCTTCACCAGGCACACCGCCGCTCCGGCCAGCGGGCCGTAGGCAAACGATCCGATCAGCGCGGGCAGCTCCGCCAGGTCCAGCTTGATGAACGAGGGCATCAGCGGCACCGGGAACGCCAGGAACATCAGCACGACGGAGACCGCCGCCAGCATCGCGGTGCCGACCAGCTTGCGGGTCTTTGTTACAGTGGACATGTTACATACCTCCCAAAAACATACGCGCCCGCGGGATTCGTCCCGGGGCGCGGACAATTTCTGCGTGGCGCAAGTCGTTGCGTCGTCTTCTTCCATCCTGACTCTACAGTCGGTACCGGAATTGCGCCGGTTCATGCCGCCAAAGCGGCTCGCGGACTATACCGCCGGTCGGGAATACGAGCATGTTTCTATGGTGAGGCATGCTCTTCACCCTGCCCCGAAGACCGGATCATGCGATCCGATATAGTTATACGCTTTTAACGTCGCGTTGTCAATTAAATAAATGTAAAATCGGGAATTCCATTCTCCGCTTCCTCAACTATTCCCCTGACCGGTCGAAGCCGGCAGCACCACCCTGATCCTTGTGCCGATGCCGGGGCGGCTGAGCACCTCGAAGTGGCCGCCGTGGCGCTCCACGATCCAGCGGGCGATGGACAGGCCCAGACCGGTGCCGCCGCTCTGGCGGGCGCGGGCGGGGTCGGCGCGGAAGAACCGGTCGAACATGTGGGGCACGTCCTTTTCGTCGATGCCGATGCCGCCGTCCTGCACCTCCAGGAAGGGCAGGCCCTTGTCCGTGCCGGCGGACAGCCGGATGGAGCCGTCCTCCGGGGTGTAGCGCATGGCGTTGTCCACCAGCACCCGGGCGGCCTGCTTGATCAGCGCCGGGTCCGCGGTGGCGGGGGCGGGGGACATACTTCCGCGCTTCCATTCGTGGGTGGAATCGATCATGCGGTATTCCTCCAGCACCTCGTCCATCAGGGCGGACAGGTCCATCGCCTCCGGGCTCAGCTGCTGGCGGCCGCTGTCGCCCCGGGCCAGGAACAGCAGCTGCTCCACCAGGGTCTTCATGTGCTCGGTCTCGGTCTTGATGGCGGCGATGGATTCCTCCAGCACCTTCTCGTCGTCCTTGCCCCAGCGGTCCAGCATCTTCACATAGCCCTGGATCACGGCGATGGGCGTGCGCAGCTCGTGGCTGGCGTCGGAGACGAACTGGGCCTGCTGGCGATAGGAGGCCTGCATGCGGTCCAGCAGGTCGTTGATGGCGTCCTCCAGGCCCTGCAGGTCCTTGTCGCCGGTGGACAGCCGGCCGTCGATGTCGATCTGGCCGATGGCGTTTTCCAGGTTGTGGAATTTCGCCTCGTCCACGCCGCCGCCGTACAGCCGCTGGGCCTGTTCGCGCTCGGCGCTGCGGCGGGCGCTGGATTCGTCCGTCAGCCGCTGGGCCGCCTGGGCCATTCGGTCCAGGGGCTTGAGCAGCCTGCGCGCCCGGCGGGAGCCGCCCAGGAAGCTGAGCACCCAGCAGCCGCCCTCAAAGGCGATCAGCGGCCCGCCGAAGCGGCAGGTCAGGTCCACAAAGCCCTCCAGCGCCACCGCGTGCTGCTCGCCCTCGTAGGTGAAGGTGTACACCAGGCTTCTGAGCGCCGCCATGCCGGAGAGGCTCTGATCCAGCGTCAGCGCCCGGGGCAGCCTCCAGCCCGCGAAGACGCCGGTGACGGCGGTCTCCCGGGCGTACAGGAAGGCCGCCAGCACCGCCGCAAGCGCCAGCAGGTTCAGGAAGATGATCTGCCAAAGCCGCCGCCACTGCCAGGAGCGGCTGATGCGGCGGGCGATGGAGTTGAATTTGCGGTTGGCGTTCATGCCTGCTCCCTCAGCACGTAGCCCACGCCC
>JBGUQG010000142.1:0-4492 GCA_045130815.1 Christensenellales bacterium | reverse complement strand
CATGGCCTTCGACGTGGATTATACTGTGTGCATCGTCGTCATGGCCATCCTTACCGCCGTGTACGTCATCGCGGGCGGCTACATGGCCACCGCCATCAACGACTTCATACAGGGCATCATCATGATCGTGGGTATCGTGGCTGTCATCGCGGCGGTGCTGAAGGTCAACGGCGGCTTCATGGCGGCCTACCAGGGCCTTGCCGCGGTTCCCAGCGACGGCATGAACGGAGCGTTCGCCTCGTTCCTGGGGCCGGACCCGCTGAGCCTGCTGGGCGTGGTGATACTGACCTCGCTGGGCACGAGGGGCCTGCCGCAGATGGTGCAGAAGTTCTACGCCATCAAGTCTGAAAACGCCATCTCCAAGGGCACGATCATTTCCACGCTGTTCGCGGTGATCGTGGCGGGCGGCTGCTACTTTCTGGGCGGCTTCGGCCGGCTGTTCACCTCCGCCATCGACCCGGCGGGCACCGGTGTTCCCGCCGCGGGCTATGACTCGGTGGTGCCCACGATGCTGGAAGGCCTGTCGCCGCTGCTGCTGGGTGTGATCGTGATCCTGGTGCTGTCCGCCTCCATGTCCACGCTGTCCTCGCTGGTGCTGGCCTCCAGCTCCACGCTGACGCTGGACTTCATCAAGGGCAATATCGTCAAGCAGATGGACGAGAAGAAGCAGGTGTTCATCATGCGCGTTCTGATCGTGGTGTTCATACTGATCTCCGTGATCATCGCCATCATACAGTACAGCACCACGGTGAACTTCATCGCCCAGCTGATGGGCATCTCCTGGGGCGCGCTGGCCGGCGCCTTCCTCGCGCCGTTCATGTACGGCCTGTACATGAAGAAGGCCACCTGCGCCTCGGCCTGGTGCAGCATGATCTTCGGCGCGGGCATCATGGTGGCGAACATGTTCTTCAAAAGCGCGTTCCCGGCCTTGCTGCAGTCCCCGATCAACTGCGGTGCGTTTGCGATGATCGCTGGCCTTGTGATCGTGCCGGTGGTCAGCCTCGTCACGCCCAAGCCGGACAAAAAGCTGGTGGACTTTGCCTTTGCCGCCTACGAGCGCAAGGTCACGGTCACCGTGCGCGATTCCTTGGGCGACAGCGAGAAGGAATGAGCAAAATTTCATGAAACGGATTACAGGCGATGACAAATGTCACCGCCTGTGCTATAATGTAGATGACAAACAAACGATGGGGGAATACGGTATGAACAACAGCAAGGCCGTCATCATCATCGGGAACAGGGACGCGCTGCGCGTGGCTGCCGCTTCGGCGCGCATTTCCACCCAGCAGGGCACGGCGCTGGAGATCTACGACAAGAGTCTTGGCGACGAAAAGGACCTGAAGCTGCTGGGCAAGGTGCTGTCCTCCGGCCACAAGTCCGTGATCGAGCATCAGACCTTCTCCATCGCCTTCAACGATGTCTCCGTGCTGGTGGAGCAGTTCGTGATCGAAGCGCGGCTGGCCTCCTACACGGTCAAATCCCGCCGCTATGTGGACTTTACCCAGGCCGGCTACGTGGTGCCGGAAGGGCTGACCGACGCCCAGCGCGCGGTGTATGACCGAGCGATGGCCGGGCGCTTTGAGGATTATCAGAAGCTGATGGCGCTGGTACCCAAGGAGGACGCTCGCTTCGTGCTGCCATATTGCCTGCGCAGCAACTTCTTCATGACCGTGAACGCCCGGGAGCTGATTGCTCTGATCTGCGCAATGCTGAAGGGGCGGGGAAAGGGCTTTGCGGAGATCGAGGCGCTTGGCTGCCAGCTGAAGGACCAGTTCGACCGCCTGTATCCCGGCGTAGTGGACGCGGAGCTTGCGCGGTTCGGCGGCTTCGCGCCGATGCCACTGTCCACCGACATCCACGAACCCGCGGAGGGACAGGGCGGCGCGGAGCTGCTGAGCGCACCGAAGGACGATCTGGGCCTGATGGGCGCGGCGATGGCCTTCTCCGGCAGGCTGCCCTCCGCGAATCCCCGCGAGCTGCTGCTGGACGCGCGGCCCCGTGAGCTGGAGCTGCTGCAATACGTGTTCCGCGTACAGAATATATCCCTGGCCTGCCTGACCCACTTTGCCCGCCACAGGATACAGTCCTCTGTGATCCCGCCGGTTTTGGCGGCGCTGGCCGGCGGAAGGCATGTGCTGCCCCCGTCAGTCCGCGAGGACCCGGAGGCGCTGGCCGTGTACGACCAGGCCTTTGAAAATCAGGCCCGGGCCGCCCGCGAGGCCGTTGCGGCGGGCATCTCCCCGCAGGATCTCAGCTACTTCGCCATGAGCGGCCACCAGTTGGACATCCTGCTGGCCATGAACGCCCGGGAGCTTGCCCACTTTATGCGCCTTCGCACCTGCTCCCGCGCCCAGTGGGAAATCCAGGGTGTGGCAGGGAAGATGCTTGAGCTGTTAACGGCGCACACCCCCGCGCTGTTCGGCCTGTACGGCCCCAGCTGCCGCTTCGGGCCGTGCCCGGAGGGCCGCATGAGCTGCGGCAAGCCACACGAAAGGATATAGAACCAATACAAGTTCATTATACGTGAAACGGGCAGGCGCTGATTCAAAGGAATCAGGCCTGCCCGTCGGTTTACTTCTACGATCCGGCTACGGGGATTTACCGATTAAAGACGATGGCAATACGAATTCTGTCGCCGGTCTTCTTGTTCGCCAGATAGATGCTTGCCTCAGCCTCCTTGCCCTTGGGGATCCTGAAGGATTTGCCGCTGGTGATATCCTTGCTGTCATTACTATCGATCACATGGACTTCGGCATGCTCGACTATCCAGGGAGATTTCGCCTTGTAGGTCAGTGTCGCTTGCTTTTCTTGTAGATGCTGATTTGGTACATGTCTTTCGTACCACTGCTCGTTATAGTCTTTCCGTTGAGCTTCAGCGTCGAAAAGAGCTTGGGGAACTTCTTGACGGTAAATACTCCGGACACGGTGTAGGCCTTCTTGCCGACCTTGTACTTGACTGTGATCCTGCTCTTTCCCGTCTTGCTTACGGGGAACACCGCCATATTATACATTTCAGAGCCAAACTTATCTGCCCTCAACACCGAGGTGTTGGAAGATTTGACGGATATCAGCTTGGCGTTATCAGGCACGTTTTCCACACAGACCTGGCTGCCCATACCACCCAGCCACAGCGTATCAGGTATGAGTTTGCCCTTGGCGGCGAAGGCGGGCGTGAAACTGATCAGCATAACAAGGGCCAAACACAGCGCGAATAATCTGACCAAACTCTTCTTCTTGGGAATTCCCTCCAGTCTTTAGTTTACTGTATAACAACACAACTGTCGGATGAAGTCAATACGGTAAATCAATCACCCAGAAGCTCGTCCACGGCGCCCTGGATTGCGTCCCAGCCGAAGCCCCTTCGGGCCAGGGCCTGGGAGAGCTTCGAGCGCGCCTCGCGCCTCGGAAGGGCCGCGTATTTCCTGATCAGGCCTTCGGCGGCCTGCTTCGCGGCCTCCTGCTGCTGCGCGTCGTCAAAGGCCTCCAGGGCCTCCTCGGCGTCGTCCTCGCCAATGCCCTTGGCCCGCAGCCTGCGCTTGAAGGCGTATACGCCCACGGGCTTAGTGGATTGTGTCTCCGCCAGGCGGCGGGCATAGCGGGCATCGTCAATCAGTCCGCTCGCAGTCAGCCGTTCGATCACCGCCTGAACCGCACCTTCCACATAGCCGCGCCGCTTCAGCGACAGGGTCAGGTCCCGGGCGGTGCGGTCGCAGCGCTCCAGGCTGGTCAGCGCGGCCTCGTAGGCATCCGCGAACTGGACAGAGGCCACGCGGTCCAGATAGGCCTGTACGTCGATCTCGTCATTCAGCGCGAGCGGGCACTTGGCGAAGTGCTCCTTGCGCACGCGGGCGACGGTCGCGCCATCGGCTTCGATTTCCACGATGGAACGGTTGACGCGAATATCGGTTACGGTGGGCATATTTGTATCCTCCGCTTCGTTTCTGTGCAAAATATACAAGGTTTTTCTTGACGTGTCTATCCTGTTTGTGTTATGATATATCCATACATGTACTGGGAGGGATTGTCCATGTCGGGACATAACAAATGGTCTACCATCAAGAATAAAAAGGCAAAGACGGACGCGGCGAAGGGCAAGATCTTTACCAAGATCGGCCGCGAAATCGTGATTGCCGTCAAAACGGGCGGCAGCGCCGACCCGAACCTGAACAGCAAGCTGAAGGATGTCATCGCCAAGGCAAAGGCGGCAAACATGCCCAACGACAACATCCAGCGCTCCATCAAAAAGGCCGCGGGCGAGGGTGAGGCCACCAACTACAAGGAGGTCACCTACGAGGGCTACGCGCCCTGCGGCATCGCCGTGATCGTGGAGGTCGTCACTGACAACCTGAACCGCACCGCCAGCGAAATCCGCCACATATTCGACAAGTGCGGCGGCTCACTGGGCGCTTCCGGCTGCGTGGCCTGGAAATTCGAGCGCAAGGGCGTCATCGAGATCGACAACTCCAAGGGTATGGACGAGGACGAGCTGATG
>JBGUQG010000141.1:0-5292 GCA_045130815.1 Christensenellales bacterium | reverse complement strand
GATGGCGTCCGGGCGCTCGTAGCGCAGGATCTTGGCGATGTATTCCAGCGTCAGCGGCTCCATGTACACCTTGTCGGCGATGGAGGTGTCCGTCATGATCGTGGCGGGGTTGGAGTTGCACAGGATGACCTCGTAGCCCTCCTCCTTCAGCGCCAGGCACGCCTGGGTGCCCGCGTAGTCAAATTCCGCCGCCTGCCCGATCACGATGGGGCCGGAGCCGATGATGAGAACCTTTTTGATGTCTGTGCGCTTGGCCATGTGTGTTTACCTCCATTGCAGTTTGGTTGAGCGAGCGGCCTCCCAAGGCCTTCCCCTCTGGGGAAGGCTATTTGAGATTCCTGAGGTTATGTATGAATGCAAGCATGCTTTCTTCCGTTTCCCGGGGGTATTCAAACCCGCAGCGCTGCGCGACAAGACTTCCCAACTTGTTCCATAGCTTCGCCACGGCGTCGAACGCCTCCCGGATATGCCCATAATCCGCGTCGGGATAGGTGGCCCTGTACAGCCGGAACAGGTCCTTCTCCAGCAGCTTCTCCAGATGACTGTCGAGGATGCCCATGTCCACGGGCCCGCCGACCCGCAGGCGGATATGCCAGCGCAGCATCTGGTTCAGCAGGCCGCGCACGGACACGTTCAGGTAGTACATTGCGGCGGGCAGCTCCTTGCGCAGAATGTATTCCGCCAGCGTCTTCATTACCCACCAGAATTCGTCGCAGGCATCTGTAAATGCCGCTTCCGCGGGGATTTCCGAGAAGAGGGTCTGCCGCTCTTCCAAACGGTCGTCCATGGTCAGCAGACCGTCCTTGTCCAGCAGCTTCTGATAGGTGTCGCCGATCCAGACGTCCTGTTGCTCATGCCCTCCGGTGTACCTTTCCAGGAAAGCGTCCCGGTCCATGGCCTGAATGACGACCGTCGCGCCGTCCCGGAACACCATCAGGTGGGCCTTCGCGCCCGGAAACAGCTCCGGATAGCGCCGATCGGCCCGGAACAGCAGGATCCGCTCGCCGAGGCGGTCCCGGAAGACGTCGCTGTCATAACGACCGATGTCGCTTACGACGAAGATGAAATTGCAGCTGTGCAGGTACTCCCGCACAGGCAGCAGATCGGTTCGGATGACCGCCCGGACGCCGTCGTCCCCTGCGGCCAGCGCCAGGACGCGGTCGATGATTTCCCTCTCGGTTCTCATGGCTGGCGGCCTCCGCTATGCTGTGCGCCAGACGCTATTGCCCTTATACAGCGTCTCCATGCACCTTCCATTGACCTTCCATCCCTCAAAGGGCGTGGCTTTGCCCATGGAGAGGAAGTCCTTGGGGTCGATTTCATATTCAGCGGAGAGGTCCCACAGCGCCAGGTTGGCAGGCTTGCCGGGGGCAATGCCGCTTTCGAGCCCGAAGCGCCTTGCCGGGGCGTCCGACATCAGCGCGACCAGCTGCTCCAGCGGGATGATTCCCTGCTTCACCAGGTATGTGTACAGCAGCGGGAAGGCGGTCTCCAGCCCCACGATGCCCATGGCGCTGCCGCGAAGGCCCTTGGCCTTCTCCCCGGCGGCGTGGGGGGCGTGGTCGGTGGCGATCAGGTCGACGGTGCCGTCCATCAGGCCCTTGATCAGCGCGGCGCGGTCCTTTTTGGAGCGCACCGGCGGGTTCATCTTGAAGCGGCCCTCGTCCTGAAGGTCGTCCTCGGTGAGCAGCAGGTAGTGGGGGGCCGTCTCGCAGCTCACGTCCAGCCCCTCGGCCTTGGCCCGTCGGATGATTTCGACGCTTTCCTTCGTGGAGATGTGGCACACGTGATAGCCGCAGCCGGTCTCGCGCACCAGGTCGATGTCCCGGGCGATCTGGCCCCATTCGCTCTCGGAGCAGATGCCGGGGATGCCGTGGGCGCGGGCGTATTCGCCGTCGTGGATGACCCCGCCCCGCAGCAGCGAATTGTCCTCGCAGTGGGCGGCGATCAGCTTGCCCAGGGCCCTGGCCTTCCGCATGGCGGCCTTCATCATTGCATCGCTCTGCACGCCGTGGCCGTCGTCGGAGAAGGCGACCACCTTCGGGGCCAGCGCGTCCATGTCTGCAAGCTGCTCGCCGGCCTCGTTCACGGTGATGGTGCCGTAGGGCTTGACGTCGATCACCGCGTCCTGTTCGATGATGTCCAGCTGGGCCTTCAGGTGCGCCGGGCTGTCCGGCGCGGGGCTCAGGTTCGGCATGGCGCAAACGGTGGTGTAGCCGCCCCGGGCCGCCGCGCGGGTGCCGGTGGCGACGGTCTCCTTATAGGAAAAGCCCGGCTCCCGCAGATGAACGTGGACATCTGTGAAGCCGGGCAGGGCGTACAACGGGTAATCGGAAACGGGACCGGCGGCGGGGGAAACGGAAACAACGCGGCCCTCGTCGATGGTGATATCCGACGGGGAAAACCTTCCGCCCACGTAGGCCATGACGCCGCTGATGATGCGCTGCAAGGGGTGCCTCCCTCCTTCGGCGGGCCGGGGCATCAAAAAATCCCGCCCCTTCCGGCAGGATGACACATCAAACGCGCGCCGCCCGTGGCGGAGCACCCCATATGCATAATCTTGCCGGTATCCCGTACCGAATTAAAGATTATCTCTGTTGGGGAACATTGTAGCGTCACGGGCGGTAAAAGTCAATTATGGGTTTGTGAATCACCAAAACTTCACCGCCCCGAGGAGGCGGTGAAGTGTGGCTCAGCCGGTGACGGTCACCTTGATCTTGATGGTCTCGGAATTCACGCTGTTGCTGAGCTTGACCGTGGTGGTCCCGGGCTTCTGGCCCCTGAAGTACAGCAGCCTGTAATCGTCCCCCAGCCATCCATAGTAATCCCAGGAGCATTCCACGATGGAATCGTCTGCGATGTCGGCGATGACATTGCGGTCCTCCGAGCCGGAGTCGGCATACAGGTAGACAGTTACGGTTTTACGGGGCGTGAACGGCTGGGACACAGGGATGGAGAGGTTCGCGTCGCTGGGATTCTCCAGCACGAAATACTTGTTCGGCACCGTCACCTTGACGCTGGCGGTCTCCTTGGTGGCCGCGTTGGTCAGCGTGATCGTGGCCGTGCCGGCGGCCAGGGCCTTGATCACCAGCTTGTTGGAGCCCACCTTCTGGGCGCCCTTCCAGGCGGCGGTGGCGACGCTGGCGTTGCTGCTGTTGATCGTGACGCTGCCCTTGACCTTCTGGGCGACGGTGACGGTCTTGGACTTGCCCACGCTGATCTCCGCCCTGCCGACGCTCGCGGTCAGGCCCTTTTTCACGGTGAGCCTGCACTTGTAGCTCTTCTTGCCGAGGGTGGCGGTGATGGTGGCGCTGCCGGCCTTCTTTGCCGTGACCTTGCCCTTGGCGCTGACCGTGGCCACGGCGACCTTGGAGCTCTTCCACTTGACCTTGCCCGTGGCGCCCGTCAGCTTTAGCTGCAGCGTCTGGCCGGTGTAGATCGTGGCTTTGGCCTTGTTCAGCTTCACCGCGGTGGCGGCCCTGGCGGACATGCCGGGCAGGAAGGACACGGGCAGCGCCGCCGGGGCGGCCAGGCACAGGACCAGGCACAGCGCCAGCGCGGCCCACAGCTTGCGGATGTTGATATGCTTCATTCTATACGCCTCCCGTTTCTGTCGTGTGTGTTTGTGCAGATTCATGGTAACATATCCCGGGGGCCGTATCAAGCGTTTGGGGCCGCAAAGGGGCGCTTTTGAGGGCTGGTTTTGGGTCAGGTGAGGGAATTACGCCTCATTTTACCGTGACATGGAGCTTGATTTTCTGCCTTGTCGCGTCATGGGTGACGGTCACCACGGTCGTGCCCGCCTTTTTCCCGGTGAGCTTCAGCGGGATGACGTCGTTGTCGTTCCACTTGCCCCAGGCGCAGTCCACGACGCTCTCGTCGGCGATGCTGTAGGTCAGGCTGCCGCCGTCCAGCACGTCGAAGCGCACCGACCTGGACTTGCCCACGCCCAGGCTGACGCGCGTGGCGCTGGGCGTCATCACGGGGAAGGTGTCGCCCGTCACCGTGACCCTGACGGTCACGGCGTCGTTGGTCCTGTCATTGGTCAGCTTCACGGTGGTGGAACCGGCCTTGACGCCGACCAGGTACAGCTTGATGCGCTGGTTGTCGTCGGTCCATTCGTCGGCCCACTGGCACAGCAGCAGCTTCGGGTTGCCGATCCGGTAGGACAGGCTGCCGCCGTCGATGCAGTACCAGCAATCCACCGCCAAAAGCGTGCCCGTGGGCGCGGTCAGGCGCTTCTGCTTGACGACCAGCGCGGGCTTGACGGTGACCCGACAGGCGTACCGCTTGCCGCCGCAGGTGGCGGTGACGGTGGCGCTGCCGACCTTCCTGCCGGTGACCACGCCCTTGCCGTTGACCGAGGCCACCTTTCTGTCGGAGCTGCTCCAGCTGACCTTGCCCGCGGCGTTCTTCAGCTGCAGCTGCACGGATTTGCCGTTGTGGATCGTGGCCCGGGTCCTGTTCAGCTTCACCGCGGCAGCGGCCCGGGCGGCCATGCCGGGCAGGAAGGGCGCGGGCAGCGCCGCCGGGACGGCCAGGCACAGCGCCAGGCACAGCGCCAGCGCTGCCCACAGCTTGCGGATGTTCAGTTGCCTCATGATCACAGCCTCCCTGCGAGAGAATAAAGTATACATTACTCACCTTTAACATGATAGCATGGATGCCGGGATGTGTCAAGTGCGTCGCGGGGGATAGCACAGGGGACGGTTCTCTGTGTCGTGGAGAAGACTATTGACGCGTGGCCAAATTCAACGTATAATAGGCACATACCAGCGCGGTAACGCGCGAAAGGAGCGGAAAAGCATGAGCGAGGAATTTGACAAGACCGTTGAGAACGCGAAGGACAAGGCCCAGGAGCTGCTGGACAAGACCGACATCGACGAGAAGGTGGTCGAGACCGCCAAGGGCCTGAAGGACAAGGCCAAGGAGCTGCTGGACAAGACCGACGTGGACGAGAAGATCGTCGAGGCCGCCAAGGGCCTGAAGGGCAAGGCCCAGGAGCTGCTGGACAAGACCGACGTGGACGAGAAGATCGTCGAGGGCGTCAAGGGCGTGCCCGGCAAGGTCCAGGAGCTGCTGGACAAGACCGACGTGGATGAGAAGATCGTCGAGGGCGCGAAGAACGTGCTCGGCAAGATCGGGAATCTGTTCAAGGGCGGTAAGGAATAGGGGACAGGCAACAGGCAATAGGAGAAGCGTCATTGTTGTGTCAGGACATCGGTAAGGGTTTTGTATCAAAACATCGGTGAGTTAGTGGTATATTGAGGTAAGGCTTGCGAGAGGGGGAAC
>JBGUQG010000140.1:0-3927 GCA_045130815.1 Christensenellales bacterium | reverse complement strand
CGCGTCCTTCGGGTCGGCAAGCCGCAGCTCGGCCTTGCCGCCGCCGAACAGCTTCACGAAGGTGCGCTGGAAGTTGTCGTTCATCAGCGTGAACTGCTCCCGGAACTGCTTTTCCATCCTGGCCTCCAGCTCGGCCACGATGCCCTCCAGGTCCGCCTGGGCCTTCAAAAGGTCATCCCGCTGGCCGGTCATTTCCTCCACGCGCTCCACCGTGCGGCGGTATTCGTCCAGCGCCGCCACGTTCACCGTGCCCATGGCGCGGATGCGCTGGCGGATGGCGGCGATGCGCTTTTCCGATTCGGTCAGCCTGAAGTCCGGCTGGCGGAAGGGCTCCGCCCCGGCGTAGGTCAGCTCGTAGTCCTCCCAGATCCGATCCTGGATCTGCTTGAACTCGCCCTCCACGCGGGTCAGCTGGATCTCGCTCCGGTGGTGCCG
Source organism: Christensenellales bacterium (assembly GCA_045130815.1). GTDB lineage: Bacteria > Bacillota > Clostridia > Christensenellales > Aristaeellaceae > UBA2862. The sequence goes on along the minus strand of JBGUQG010000140.1, from coordinate 3,492 downwards.
GTCGCTGAAGTCGTCCAGGTTCGCGCGCAGGGCGTCGATCTGCTCGCCCAGGGCCTGCAGCTTCTTCTGCACGCCCACGCGGCGGGCCTCCGCCGCGTCGAAATCGGCGCGGGCGGCGTCCAGCGCGCCCTTGTTGGCGTTCAGGCTTTCGATGTCCTTTTCCAGCAGCGCGGCGTTGTCGGCCAGCTCCTTCAGGCAATCCGCGAGGGCCACCCGGGAATCGGCTAGCAGCTTTTCGGCGTTCTCCGCCTGGTTGGACAGGCGGTCCCGGTCGCTGATCGCGGCCTCCAGGCCGCGGCGGCGGGAGGCCAGCGCGATGCGGGCGTCGCCCACCTGGCCGCGCAGCGCGTCGGTGCGCGTGCGCAGCCTGTAGATCTCCTCGGACAGCTGCTTCACCCGGGCCTGCCGGTCGCCGGTGGAGCTCTCCGCGTCCTGCTGCTGGGCGTCCAGGCCGGAAAGACTGGCCGTCACGTCCTGCAGCTGGGCCTCAAGGCGCTCCCGCTCGGCGCTGGAGCGGGCCACGCGGGCGTCGTTGCTGGCCTGCTCGTCCAGGGCGGCGTTCAGCTGGGCCTCGGCGCGGGCGACCACGACCTCCTGTTTATGCAGCTCGTCGTACAGCTCGCCGCGCTCCTTCTTGAGGGCGGAGCGCTCCTCCTCCAGGGCGGCGTACTGCTCCCGGGCCTCGGCGAACTGGGCCTCCAGCTGCTTCAGGGCCTGCTCGCTCTCCTCGATCTCGCGGGTCCGGGACAGCAGGCTGGTCACGCGGCTCTGCACGCTGCCGCCGGTCATGGAGCCGCCGGAGTGCATCACGTCGCCCTCCAGCGTGACCAGGCGGAACTGATACCGCCCCGCCCGCTGGATCGGAATGCCTGCGGCCAGGTTCTCCGCCACCACGGTGCGGCCCAGCAGGTTGTCGATGACGCCCTGGTACTTCGGGTCGAATTCCACAAGCTCCGAGGCCAGGCCCACGCAGCCGGGCATGGACAGCACGCCCCGCTCCTGGGGGGAGAGGGTGCGGCCCCGGACCGAGGATATGGGCAGGAAGGTGGCCCGGCCAAAGCGGTTGGCGCGCAGGTATTCGATCATGTGCTTGGCGTCCTCGTCCCGGTCCACCACGATGTTTTGCAGCGCGCCGCCCAGCACCATGTCCATGGCGCGCTCCAGCTTCGCGGGCACGTGGATCAGATCGGCCACCACGCCGTGCACGCCGGCGTTCGCGCCCTGGCGGCGGGCCTGCAGCAGCACCTGCTTGACGGAGTTGTTGTAGCCCTCGTAGTCCTTCTGCATCTCCCGCAGCAGCTTCAGCCGGGAATCCCGCTGCTGGCGTTCGCCCTGCATGCGGGTCACCCGGTCGGAAAGGGCGGCGGATTGCTCGCCGATGGCCTGCACCCGGGCCTGCATTTCGCTGGCCTGGCGGTCCAGCTCGGCCTTGCGGGCGTTCTCGGTCTCCAGCAGGTCCCTGGCCTGCTGCACATGGGCGCTCAGGGCCTCGGAGCCGGTCTGCTCCCGGGCCTGGTCGGCCTGCATGGCCTTCAGCTGGTTCTCCAGCGCCGTGGACATGGCGCTCAAGCGGGCCCGCTGGCTGCGGACATCGCCCAGCCGGTTCATGGCCTGTATGATCTGCTGTTTGGCGGCCTCGGATTCCTCCTCCATGCCGGCAAGCTGCGTCTCGGTTTCCTCAAGCTCTTTTTCCTGTTCGGAAAGCGCGGCGGCGGCCTGCCCGATGGCCCGGGTCTCTTCTTCGATCTCGGCGCCCATCTGTTCGATCTGGCGCAGCACGCCCTCCTTGCCCTCGCTGGCGGAGGCTTGCTGGGCCTGGATGCGGTCCCGCTCCTTTTCGCCGGAGGCGATGCGCTCGCGCATCACCTGCACCGCGCCCTCGCCGGCCTCCACCTCGCGGATCAGCCGCTGTACGACCTCCCGCTTTTCGCCGCTTTCGTATTCACAGCCGTCCAGCCGGGTCTGCGCCTCGTCGCGCTGGACGCCCTGGGCCTCCAGCGCCTGGTTGGCTTCAAGGATCGATTCGCCCAGCGTCTGCACGGATTCCTTCAATTCCTTGATGCGCGCCTCGTAGCGCTCGGTGCGCACCAGGAACACGTTCAGATCCAGCCCCTTCAGCTCGTCACGCAGGGCCAGGTATTCCCGGGCCTTCTCGCTCTGCTCCTTCAGCGGCTCCACCCGGTCCTCCAGCTCGGAGAGGATGTCCTCCACGCGGTTCAGGTTTTCCTGGGTGTGCTGTATGCGCTTCTGGGCGTCCAGCTTGCGGGTCTTGTATTTGACGATGCCCGCGGCCTCTTCGAACACCTGGCGGCGGTCCTCGGACTTGGCGGACAGGATCTCGTCGATGCGGCCCTGGCCGATCAGGGAATAGCCGTCCTTGCCGATGCCGGTGTCGCGGAACAGGTCCACGATATCCCTCAGGCGGCAGGCCGCGCCGTTGATCTTGTATTCGCCCTCGCCGCTGCGGTACACCCGGCGGGTGACGGACACCTCGGCAAAGTCGATGGACAGGGCATGGTCGGAATTGTCGAACACCAGCGTGACCTCGCAATAGGAAAGCCGCCTGCGGGACTCGGTGCCGCCGAAGATCACGTCCTCCATCTTGGAGCCGCGCAGGGACTTGGCGCTCTGCTCGCCCAGCACCCAGCGCACCGCGTCCGAGATGTTGCTCTTGCCGCAGCCGTTGGGGCCCACCACGCCGGTGATGCCGTCTTCAAAGTCGATCTCCACGTGGTCCGCGAAGGACTTGAAGCCGTGGAGTACCAGTTTCTTCAGTCGCAAGTTGATCTATCGCTCCAATCAGGTTGAATGGGGGAGGGGGCTCAGTCCGGCTTGCCCAGGCGGCGCAGCGCGTCCCGCGCGGCCTCCTGCTGGGCGTTCTGCTTGCTGCTGCCCACGCCCTCGCCGATCACCGCGCCGTTGTGGGTCACGCTGTAGCGGAACTGGGGCGCGTGGGGCGGCCCCTGCATGGAGACAAAGCTGTACACCGGCATCTCGCCGTCGCGCTGCAAAATCTCCTGCAGGCGGGACTTGGCGTCCAGGTGGTCCTCCAGCATCCGCGGGCGGAGGTCGTCGTCCAGGGCCGTCCTGATCACGGCCACGGCCTGGTCGAACCCGCCGTCAAGGTACACGGCGGCAAGCACCGCCTCCATCACGTCGCACAGTATGCTGGGCTTGTCCCGCCCGCCGGAGCGATCCTCGCCCACGGACAGGCGGATGTACTTGCCCAGCTCCAGCCGGCGGGCGGCGCGGCTGAGGGTCTCCTCCCGCACCAGGCCCGCGCGGATGCGCGTCAGCTTGCCCTCGTCTACCTGCGGAAACTCAAAATACAGATAGCGGCTGATGGCCAGCTCCAGCACGGCGTCGCCCAGGAACTCCAGCCGCTCATTGTTGGTCCAGTGGCCGTCAGGGGTCTTCACTGGTTTGGAACGGTGCACCATGGCCAGCTGGTAGAGCCTGATGTCGCGTGGATAGTAGCCGGTGGTGTTGTGG
>JBGUQG010000139.1:0-4163 GCA_045130815.1 Christensenellales bacterium | reverse complement strand
CCTGCACATCCTGCGCTATTGTGATGAAGTTGAAGAAACGATCAACCAGTTTGGACGATCAGAGGAAACTTTCAGGAATAGCTTTGTCTACAGGAACGCAATCAGCATGCCCATCATGCAGATCGGCGAGCTGGCCACGAGGCTGACCGAGGGCTTTATCACTGAAACGCCGGAAATACCATGGAAGGCTATCAAGGGTATGCGAACGTTTTTCGCCCACCAATACGGCAGTATGAACGTCGGCTTGATTTGGCAGACAGCGGTTGAGCGCATACCTGAATTAAAGTCGAGTTGCCAGCAATTGCTTTATAGATAAGAATATACGATAAAAGCAGTCAGTATTGTAACAGTATACGTAGAAAGCAGGGGTTGAGATGTCAGTACCGAAATTCTATGAGTTTTTTGGATCTTTTCTGCGAGCTGTGGCAGACGGAAATACTCACACTGCGAAGGAAGTACAGGCTTTTGTTGCCAATGATATGATGTTAAAAGAGTCTGATTTGGAGCAGATGCTTCCGAGCGGAAGGCAGAGTACTTTTGGAAATCGAGTCAATTGGGCGCGCACGTATTTATGCAAAGCGAATCTTATAACAACACCTTCACGTGGTCGCTATCAAATTACAGATGAAGGTAAAAGAGCCTTGAAATCTGGAAGCACGATAGACTTGGAGTATTTGGAGCAATACCCTTCTTTTAGAGAATTTCACTCGACAGATACAAAGCCTGATTCAACGGAACATAAGAGAAAAGCGAATGATGAAGTAACATCACCACAAGAATTGTTGGATGATTCGTATAAGTTGTTGACATCGTCGCTGGCTGGAGAACTGATGGATGAAGTAATGAAGCTCATGCCGACTGAATTTGAGCATCTGGTAGTCAGGCTCCTGTTGAAGATGGGATATGGAAGCGGAATTGATGATGCGGGTGTGGTTACCAGGCCAACTGGGGACGGCGGCATTGATGGAATTATTAAGGAAGATCAATTGGGTTTCAGTTCCATCTATATTCAGGCCAAACAATGGGCACCTGACAGGAGAGTTGATCGTCCGGAGGTTCAGGAGTTTGCGGGCGCATTGCAGGGCGAAAAGGCAACTAAGGGGTTATTCATCACTACGGCAAGTTTCACAAACGGAGCAAAAACATATGCGGATAATCTTCACGGATCAACGATTGTGTTGGTTGATGGCGGAAAGATGATGCGATTGATGATTAAGTACAATCTGGGTGTGTCCATTGAACATACCTATGAAGTTAAAAGGATAGATTCCGACTTTTTCATTGATAGTTTGTGAAGAGGTAGAAGGTTTATAAGGCAGGCCCAGACAATAGAAAACGATCGCAAGAAAAGTGGTACGACATCTTGGAGGTTGAATGTTGCTGATGGACTGTGGCCTTGGGTGAAACTGGCTTCGATATGAAGTTTCTGAAAACTGCCGTTTTTCCGTTTACAAGGCATTGCGCTTGTGGTAAAATACACTTTGTGGCAATGCGGGCTGAATCCGCTTGACCGCGTCACCGTTTGCCTGGTCCGCCGAGGACTCCGACGGCTCACCCGGCTTGCGGCATATTGAAAGAGGAGGAATACGACATGGAGATCAACAAGAAGGAAATCATGGAGACCTACGCCCGTCACGAAGGCGACACTGGCTCCCCCGAGGTGCAGATCGCGCTGCTGACCGCGCGCATCAACCACCTGAACGAGCACCTGAAGGTGCACAAGAAGGACCACCACTCCCGTCGCGGCCTGCTGCTGATGGTCGGCCAGCGCCGTGGCCTGCTGGACTATCTGAAGAGCACCGACATCGAGGCCTATCGTGCCCTGATCGCGAAGCTGGGCCTGCGCAAGTAAGCCCGCCGCAAGGCACACGGGATTGTCTCTTCGCGCCGCCGCTTCGGCTTGCCGAGCGGCGGCGTTGTGCGGATTGCCGGAGGTGGAGTCGCCCGGCGCCCCAAAGGAGCGGTGTGCGGACGCCAGGATGCGGGGAATCTGCCCGCAGGCGCGCGTCTGTACATCGCAAATCAGGGAATAGGCAATAGGAGACTGCGCCTGTTCCCGCACCTTGAATTCGGTATCAATTGAAGATTTTATAGAGAGAAAACCCAAGGAGGGAAACAAGCATGTTCAAGAGCTACAGCATGGAACTGGGCGGGCGCACGCTCACCCTTGAGTTCGGCAAGTACGCTGAGCAGGCCAGCGGCGCCACCTTCGTGCGCTATGGCGACACCTGCATCCTGGTCACGGCCACCGTGGCCGAGACCCCGCGCCCGGGCATCGATTTCTTCCCGCTGAGCGTGGATTTTGAAGAGAAGCTGTATTCCGTGGGCCACATTCCGGGCTCCTGGAACCGCCGCGAGGGCCGTCCCGCGGAGAAGGCCATACTGACCTGCCGCCTGATCGACCGCCCCCTGCGCCCCCTGTTCCCCAAGGGCATGCGGCATGACGTTTCCGTCGTGTGCACCGTGATGTCCGTGGAGCAGGACAATATCCCCGACATCCCCGCCATGATCGGCGCTTCCGCGGCGCTGGCCACCAGCCAGATCCCGTGGGCCGGCCCCATCGGCGCGGTGAACATCGGCTATGTCGATGGCGAATACATCGTGAACCCCACCGTCGAGCAGCGCGAGAAGAGCCTGATGAACCTGACCGTGGCCGGCACCAGCGAGGCCGTGCTGATGGTCGAGGCCGGCGCGAAGGAGGTCTCCGAGGAGGTCATGCTGGGCGCGATCCTGTTCGCCCACGAGGAGATCAAGAAGATCGTCGCCTTCATCAACGGCATCGTCAGTGAGATCGGCAAGGAGAAGAAGGAATTCCCGCTGTCCCTGCCGGGCGAGGACGTGAAGGCCGCCGTGCGCGAGTACGCCCTTCCCAAGGTCGAGTGGATGTTCGAGACCTTCGAGCGTTCCGAGCGCAACGCCCGCGAGGAGCAGGTGAAGGCTGAGGTCGCCGAGCACTTCGCCGAACAGTTCGAAGGCCGCGAGCAGGAGGTCGCCGACGCCCTGTACAACGTGCAGAAGGAAGTCATGCGCCGCCATATCATCGACAAGGGCGTGCGTCCCGACGGCCGCAAGCTGACCGAGGTCCGCCCCATCTGGTGCGAGGTCGGCGTGCTGCCCCGTCCCCACGGCTCCGGCGTGTTCACCCGCGGCCAGACCCAGGTCATGACCGTGGCCACCCTGGCCCCCGTGTCCGAGCAGCAGATCATCGACGGCATCGGCACCGAGGACCACAAGCGCTATATGCATCACTACAACTTCCCGGGCTATTCCACCGGCGAAGCCAAGCCCAGCCGCAGCCCCGGCCGTCGCGAGATCGGCCACGGCGCCCTGGCCGAGCGCGCGCTGCTGCCGATGATCCCCCCGGTGGAGGAGTTCCCGTACTGCCTGCGCCTGGTGTCCGAGGTCATGAGCTCCAACGGCTCCACCTCCCAGGCCTCCGTGTGCGGCAGCACCCTGGCCCTGATGGATGCGGGCGTGCCGATCAAGCGCCCCGTGGCCGGCGTGGCCATGGGTCTGATCAAGGATGTTGAGAACACCGGCAAGGTGGCCGTGCTGACCGACATCCAGGGCCTGGAGGACTTCCTGGGCGACATGGACTTCAAGGTGGCCGGTACCGCCCAGGGCATCACCGCCATCCAGATGGACATCAAGATCAAGGGCATCGACGAGGCCATACTGCGCCAGGCGCTGGCCCAGGCCTACGACGGCCGCATGCACATCCTGGGCAAGATGCTGGAGGTGCTGCCCGCCCCGCGCGAGCACCTGTCCAAGTACGCGCCCAAGATCGTCCACTTCTTCATCAATCCGGAGAAGATCGGCGAGGTCGTCGGCCCCCGCGGCAAGACGATCAACAAGATCATCGAGGAGACCGGCGTCAAGATCGACATCGAGGACGACGGCAGCGTGTTCATCGCCACCGAGGACGACGCGGCGGCCAAGCGCGCCCGTCAGATCATCGAGGGCATCGCCAAGGATCCCCAGGTGGGCGACGTGTACACCGGCAAGGTCGTGCGCATCATGACCTTCGGCGCGTTCGTGGAGTTCGCCCCCGGTAAGGACGGCCTGATCCACATCTCCAAGCTGGCCAACGAGCGGGTGGAGAAGGTGGAGGATGTCGTGAACATCGGCGACACCCTGGAGGTCCGCATCGGCGAGATCGATGA
>JBGUQG010000138.1:0-2828 GCA_045130815.1 Christensenellales bacterium | reverse complement strand
GGCAAGGAGCCCTTCAAGGGCATCAACCCCGACGAGTGCGTGGCCGTGGGCGCCGCCATCCAGGGCGGCGTGCTGGGCGGCGACGTGAAGGATATCGTGCTGCTGGACGTCACCCCGCTGTCCCTGGGCATCGAGACCCTGGGCGGCGTGTTCACCCGGCTGATCGAGCGCAACACCACCATCCCCGTCAAGCAGACCCAGGTGTTCTCCACCGCGGCCGACGGACAGACCAGCGTGGATGTGCACGTGCTGCAGGGCGAGCGTGAGATGGCCGCCTACAACAAGACCCTGGGCCGCTTCCAGCTGACCGGCATCGCGCCTGCGCCGAGGGGCGTGCCGCAGATCGAGGTCACCTTCGACATCGACGCCAACGGCATCGTGCACGTGTCCGCCAAGGACCTGGGCACCGGCAAGGAGCAGTCCATCGCCATCACCGCTTCCTCCAACATGAGCGAGGAGGAGATCAAGAAGGCCGTGGACGAGGCCGCCCAGTTTGCCGCCGAGGACAAGAAGAACAAGGAGCAGGCCGAGACCTACAACCAGGCTGACAGCCTGATCTACCAGACCGAGAAGACCATCAAGGACCTGGGCGACAAGCTGGATCCCGCCGACAAGGCCAAGCTGGAGAGCGAGCTGGAGTCCTTCAAGCAGACCCGCCAGTCCAATGACGTCGACCAGATCAAGACCGCCATGGAGAGCTTCAGCAAGGCGACCTACGATGTGTTCGGCAAGGTCTACCAGCAGCAGAACGCCCAGGGCGGCGCGAATCCCGGCGACGCGGGCTTCAATCCCAACGGCGGCGCGAACGTCAACGACGACGGCACCGTGGACAGCGAGTTCACCGACGGCAATAACTAAGCGTTGTATGTGATCGGAGGGGCAAGGGATAGCCAAACCTTGCCCCTATTCCGAGGGAACAGGGAACAGGGGGCAGGGAACAGGAAATGTGGCTACCGCCATTTCTGTTGTATTCTTCATTGGGACAAGCGGCAGCGGCTATTCCTGTTCCCTGTTCCCTTGGCCCTGTTCCCTTGATTAGAGGGTGATGAACATATGGCAAACAAACGCGACTACTACGAGGTCCTGGGCGTGCCCAAGGACGCCGACGAGGAGACCATAAAGAAGGCCTACCGCACGCTGGCCAAGAAGAACCACCCGGATGTGAACCCGGGCGACAAGGGCGCGGAGGAGCGCTTCAAGGAGATCAACGAGGCCTATCAGGTGCTCTCCAATCCCCAGAAGCGCGCCCAATACGACCAGTTCGGCCACGACGGCCCCCAGGCCGGCGGCTTTGGCGGCGGCGGGTTCGGCGACTTCAGCGGCTTTGGCGGCGGCGGCTTCGGCGGGTTCGAGGACATATTCTCCAGCGTGTTCGGCGGCGGCTTCGGCGGCGGCGCGCGCTCCAACGGCCCGATTCCCGGCGACGATCTGCGCTACGACCTGACGATCTCCTTCGAGGAGGCCGCCATGGGCTGCGAGAAGGACATCAACCTGGTGCGCGACGAGGAGTGCCCCGAGTGCAGGGGCACCGGCGCAAAGCCGGGCAGCAAGGTGGACACCTGTCCCACCTGCGGCGGCTCCGGCCAGGAACGCGTGGTCACCAACACGCCCTTCGGCAGGATCCAGAACGTGCGCACCTGCTCGCGCTGCCGCGGCGCGGGCAAGATCATCACCGAGCCCTGCGCCAAGTGCCACGGGCGCGGCAAGGTGCGGGTCAGCAAGCGCCGCACGGTGAAGGTGCCCGCGGGCATCGACAACGGCCAGGTGCTCACCATCCGGGGCCAGGGCGGCCTGGGCGAGCGCGGCGGCCAGCCGGGCGATCTGCTGATCGTGATCAACGTGCGGCCCCACAAGCTGTTCAAGCGCCGGGACGACGATCTGTACATCGAAATGCCCCTTACCTTTACCCAGGCCGCGCTGGGCGCGGAGCTGGACGTGCCAACGCTGACCAGGCCCGTGAAGTACCGCTTCCCGGAGGGCACCCAGCCCGGTCAGGTGTTCCGCCTGAAGGACCAGGGCGTCACCCACCTGCGGGGCGGCGGCAAGGGCGATCTTTACGTGACCGCCGTGGTGGAGATCCCCAAGAAGCTGACCAACCAGCAAAAGGAGCTGCTGCGGCAGTTCGACGAATCCGCCAGCGGCAACCAATACGAAAAGAAAAAGAGCTTCTTCGACAAGCTGAAGGACGCGTTCAGTTAGACCTCGGGCAGATATTCAAGCCTGGGGACGGGATTATTCCCGCCCCCAGGCTTGCGTTTGACCGGATATGGCGGTATAATGATGGAAGGGGGAGGGGTGCCGATGAATCTGGATACTGTGGCCACCTGGCTGGGCTGGGCGCTGATGGCCGGCTATCTGGCGCTGGTGGCCGTGGAGGCCGTGCGCTACTTCAGATCGGCGCTCGCCGCGCCTGCGGAGGCCCCGGCGGCGCACGAGGCGCCCGTGGCCACCCGGCGGATGCTCTGCGAGGTGCTGGCCGCCTTTTTCGCGTCCCGGCTGCTGCTGGCGCTGGTGTGCGTGGTGATCCATGGGATCGAAACGGGCGGCCTGTCCGGCTGTTTCCGGGCGCTCGCGGACAAGCTGCAGCCCTGGGACGCCCGGCACTACGTGGACATCATCGAAAACGGCTACGTGGCCGAGGGCGAAGCCAGCCTGTTCATCGTGTTCTTCCCGCTGTACCCGATGCTGTGCCGGTGCGTGACGTTCATGACCGGCTTCTCCGCCTACGGGGTGGCGACCTTCATCTCCAACGCGGCGTTGATCGGCTGCGGCGCGGCGATCTACCGACTGCTGGAGCCGGAGGACGGCGCGACGGTGGCGCGGCGGGC
>JBGUQG010000137.1:0-7122 GCA_045130815.1 Christensenellales bacterium | reverse complement strand
CCATACGCCTACCGTCACCCGGACTACTGGCTGAAGCTCAAGGAAGAGGCGAAGGCCGGCGGAGACATGGCCGCGGCGCGGAGGATGTTCGACGAGTCGGAGCGCCGCCATCCCCTGCGGGAGGAGGAATTGATCCGGGTGGAGCGCATTCACGGCAGGATCGTCTGCATCGGCGCGGAGGACGACGTGCTGTGGGATACCTGCCGGTACATCCGAAGGATGCAGCGCAGGCTGGACGCCCTGCCCCACGACAGCGCCTTCGAGGCGTGGCTGTACCCGCGCGGCACGCACTTCGCGTTCCCGCAGTCCATGCTGCGGATGATGCTGCCCGTCGGCTCGTCCCTGCTGGTGGGCGTGATGTTCAGGGCCGGGCGGCGGCACCCGAGGGCCTGCAAACAGACGCGCCAGGACATCGACAGGCGGATGACAGAGCTGCTGCGGGACTGGCGCGGGGCCTGACGGCGACAAAAAACACCCCGATGGCCCCGGGGTATTTGTATAAGGTTAGCGCTTGGAGAACTGGGGCGCGCGACGGGCGGCCTTCAGGCCGTACTTCACATGGTTTCATCCGCTGGAAGCCCACTGATTACGGGCATTTGCGTTATCAGCGTTGATAACAAAATGATAACAATTTGGCGGCGGGGAGCAATCCCCGCCGCTCTTTTCCCCTTGACATTTTCGAGCGAAGAGAGTATAATTTGTTATACAAATCATACGTTGGAGGCAATATAATGAAAGCACCGGAAGGGAAATATGCATGGACGGCTACCGTCGGGGAAAAAGGACAAATCGTAATACCGAAACAGGCGCGGGATATCTTCGGGATCAAGCCCGGAGATACTCTGCTTCTTCTTGGCGATGATAAGCGGGGGATCGCCATTCCTCCAAAAGGAGCGTTTGCAGAATTGTTCGGGATCGCATTCCAAGAGCGAGATGGTGACAAGGAATGAAAAAGGTCTCCTTTTTCTGCATTCCTGCGCACGGTCATACGAATCCCATGCTACCGGTTGCTGCGGAACTGGTGGAACGAGGGAATACCGTCCGATTCTATTCGTTCGATGAATTTGAAGATAAGATCAATGCAACAGGCGCAGAGTTTATCTCATGCGATGCGTATCTGCCCAAACTCACGGAGCAGGAAGAAGCTGGACTAAAGAATATTTCCACGACAGAAATGACACTGCAGGACATCCGGATCACGCTTCGTATGGACAGCTTCCTTGATAAAGAGTTTAAGACCTTCAAGCCCGACGTCATTTATTCGGATTCCGTTTGTTTCTGGGGCAAACTGAACGCATGGAAGCATCATGTGCCACTGGTGGTCTCCACCAGTACCTTCGCCTTTAACCAGCTGTCCTCACAGTACATGAAGAACACGCCGAAAGAGCTGGCAGATATGATTCTCGGGCTGCCGAGGGTTTCTAAGGAGTTAAAAACACTCGAACCCTACGGCTATCATGTGAAAGGCGCCTTGTCACTGGTACAGAGCGATAATCAGACGGACAGCATCGTCTATACTTCACGGCGGTTTCAGCCCTATGCGGAAAGCTTTTCTGACCACTACGCCTTTGTAGGGCCCTCTGTATTTTCAAAGGCCGTTCCGGATAAAACGAAGGAATGCCCGCTCGTTTATATTTCCATGGGAACCGTTATCAACGACAGACGGGATTTTTACGCTAAATGCATTGAAGCATTGCGGGATCAGAATGTCAACGTCGTCATTTCATGCGGGAATGCGGTAAACCGCGAGTCATTGGGAGTGCTGCCTGACAACATCCATGTGTATCCCTATGTTGATCAGCTTGACATTCTTTCCAAAGCGGACGTTTTTATAACGCACTGCGGCATGAACAGCGTTTCCGAAAGCCTCTATATGGCTGCACCGATGGTGCTCTATCCCCAGACAAGTGAGCAGAAAGCAGTGGCGAGAAGGGTAATGGAAATCGGCGCAGGTACGGCTCTAAATGACGATTCCATTGACGGAATTCGGGCGTCTGTACATGAGATTCTGAGCAACGCCGCCTACGGAAAAGCCGCAGAAGTGTGCAGTGCAGATTTTCGTTCTTGTACCGGTGCTGCCGGAGCAGCGGAGTTTATCGAAAATGCACCGCATTCATCGAACGGATTAGATGTTGTCGGTGAGCTGAATAAAACGACAGTGAGATTCCACTTCATATACTGGGCGATAATCATCGCCGCCATCAATCTGATCGGATTTCTTTTCAGCTGGAAATATGTGTGGATCATTGGTATTGCAGCCGGTATCCTGTCTAATCCGATCGGCAAGGCAATACAAAAACGGAAATATTTTTCCATGCTGCGCAGAATCCAACAATGAATGGATTGTTTTATGGAATGACAAAAAGCACATAAATCTTGAAGAACAGCGTTCAGGCAAGTATAATAACAGCACTATTATCCATAGCAACTCCGCTCCACTGTTATCAACGCTGATAACAAAATGATAACAGGAGGGGTGATCGGCCGGATTATATGGATATACCAAATAATCAAAGGAACCGCGAACAGGGCGAACAATGTTTCCTGCACGGAATCAGTTAAGTCCTGTCGAATGGGAGTGAAATCGTCTCAATATGATCGTAATCAAGGGAGGAAAAGAGAAGAAGTTTTCCCCCTTTTTTTAACCCACTTAGGGCCTCAACACAGGTTTTCCCCTATGGTTAACCCATTAAAAATGGGATAAAGAGAATCAAAATACCACAAAAGGGAACAGACGAAACAAAAAAGAAAAACCCCGGAAAACCGCATGGTTCCGGGGTTTTGGGGCATTTTGAAGTCTCGATCAGCGCTTGCTGAACTGAGGAGCACGTCTCGCCGCTTTGAGACCGTACTTCTTGCGCTCCTTCATGCGCGGGTCGCGGGTCAGATAGCCGGCCTTCTTGATGGCGGGCTTCAGATCGGCGTCCGCCTTCACCAGCGCGCGGGCGATGCCATGACGGATGGCGCCGGCCTGGCCGGTAAAGCCGCCGCCCTTGCAGTTGACGACCACGTCAAACTTGCCGAGGGTCTCGGTGAGCACCAGGGGCTGACGGACCACGGTCTTCAGGGTCTCATAGCCGAAATACTCATCCAGGTTGCGCTTGTTGACGGTGATGTTGCCCTCACCGGGGATCAGACGAACGCGGGCGATCGCCTTTTTCCTTCTGCCGACAGCATGGAAACAAACATTACTCATATCTTCGTCCTCCTCCCTATTACAGCTTCAGTTCCTCAGGCTTCTGGGCCTGCTGATTGTGCTCGGGGCCGGCGTACACGAACAGCTTCTTGGCCATCGCGTAGCCCAGGGGGCCCTTGGGCAGCATGCGGCGAACGGCCTCACGGAAAGCGAACTCGCTCTTGTTGGCCATCAGCTTGCGATAGGTGATCTCCTTCAGTCCGCCCGGGTAGCCGGTATGATAGCGATAGACCTTGTTGTCCAGCTTCTTGCCGGTCAGCACCAGCTTGTCGGCGTTCACAACGATGATGTAATCGCCGCAGTCGCAATGGGGCGTGAAGGTGGGCTTATGCTTGCCACGCAGCATGGAGGCGACCTGAGAAGCCAGGCGGCCGAACACCATGCCCTCTGCGTCGATGACGTACCACTTACGCTCGACGTTCTGGGGATTCGCCATAAAAGTACTCACGAATGTATTCCCTCCAATTTCGATCACCGGCGCGAATCGCCGGTCGCCGGCGGCCCTGGGGCGCGCCGCGCCTGTTATACGGATCTATGCTCTTGCGCGCGGTGTGGTCAGTACCGGCGCAAACCATGTCATGCCCGGGGCTATTGAGCGTATTGACACAAACTGTATTATAACCAATTTCCCCCTGCCCGTCAACGGGTTTGAAGGCGTTGGCAGAACATTTAACATCAACCTGAAATTACCCTTACTTCCCCGCCAGGCCCTCCACGATGGCGGAGATGTGCGCCAGGTTTTCCGGGGAAAGGCGCTTCAGCTGCTCTGTCAGCTTGCGCAGCGCATCCGGGTCGGCAGAATCCAGATCAAAGAACTCACTGGGTGTAACGTCCAGGTATTCACAGATATAAAAGAATACTGCCATGGATGGCAGGGACTTGCCGTTTTCGATGTTGTTGATATAGTTTTGATTCTGCCCGATAGACAGACTCATATCCCGCGCGGAAACGCTCTTTTTTGCGCGCAGCTTGGACAGGCGCAAAGCAAATACATCTTCATATGCCAATCCCGCAGGACCTCATCCGTCTTCCGACAAAATCGCAAGCGATTTCGCCGGAATCCACCTTCCCCATAGGGGAAGGCTTTGGGAACATTTGTCGCCTCCCGGGCGACCACCCTTCCCCCATCTGTGCTATAATGATTCCATCAACCGAAGTCAGGAGGCATGACACATGTACGGAGCGATATTGGGCGACATGATCGGGGCGCCCTATGAGTTTGACCGGGGCGGCAAGGTGAAGGACTTTCCGCTGTTCGTGGAGGATTCGCAGTTCACGGACGACACGGTGATGACCGTGGCGGTGGCGGAGGCGCTGATGGACACGCTGGGGCAGGACGACGACGCGATCAGGGCGGCGCTGGTGGCCTCCATGCAAAAGTGGGGGCGGAGGTATCCGTTCGCGGGCTACGGCGGGCGGTTCGTCGGCTGGCTGTGGTCGCGGGACCCGCGGCCCTACAACAGCTACGGCAACGGCTCGGCCATGCGGGCCAGTGCCGCGGGCTGGCTGGGCGGCACGCTGGACGAGACGCGGCGGCTGGCGCGGCTGAGCGCAGAGGTCACCCACAACCACCCCGAGGGCATCAAGGGGGCCGAGGCCACGGCCAGCGCCATCTTCCTGGCGCGCAACCTGTTCAGTAAGCAGGAGATCAGGGCGTACATTATCCGGGAATTCGGCTACGACCTGTCCCGGAGCTGCGACGAGATCCGGCCCGACTATCATCACGTGGAGAGCTGCCAGCAAACCGTGCCGGAGGCCGTCACCGCCTTCCTGGAGGGCGCGGACTTCGAGGACGTGATCCGCACCGCGGTGTCTCTGGGCGGCGACTGCGACACGCTGACCTGCATCGCCGGCAGCATCGCCGAGGCCTTCTACGGCGTGCCGGAAGAAATGGTGAAGGCCTGCCGCGACAGGCTGACCGGGGACCTGCTGCAGGTCGTGGACCGGTTCCGGCAGGCTCTGGATCAAAATACGTAAGGGCGCTCTCCGAGCGACCGCGGGCGATTTGAAATCGCCCCTACGGGCGGTTACGGAGTGGTTTTGCGCCCTTCCCCCACAGCGCCGCCGCCATGCCTGCGGCGCACAGCCAACCGACGGCGGGATAAACCGTCGGCACGGCGCGAGGAATGCCCAGGGTGGCGCACAACAGCGCCGCGGAGGCAAGGGCGATCAACGCCGGGCCGCGTGCATGGCGCATGAGGTCGATCAGCCCGCCCAGGATCGCCGTAAGCGTGGACAGGGCGCACAGGTAGCCGAAGCCCACGCAGCACCAAAAGCCGACGATGCCCCATCGGGCGGACAGGATCACCGTGGGCAGCGCCTGCGCAAGCAGCGCCCCGCCGCCCCGGACGATGGCGGCGTTGGCGCAGGCCAGCAGCGCGCTCAGCGCGGCCCCGCAGATCGCGCCCAGGGCGGCCGGGCGCTGCTCTCCCCTGCCCCAGCGCGCCGCCGCGGGGGCGCACAGCCCGGCGTTCATCGCGCCGTAGGCCAGCGCCAGCAGCAGCGCCGCGGGCAGGCTGCTCCACAGAGCAAGGCTCATGTCGCCGCGAAGGTACACCCGCACCGGCCGCCCGTCCAGCGCCAGGCCCGCGTACAGCAAAAGGCCCGCCGCCACCGCCATAAGGCCCAGCAGCGGCAGCGCCCTGCGGCGGGCGGCGTTCACCGCCACGGCCGCCAGCACCGCCAGCGCCGCGCCCCATGCAAAGCCGTGGTCCACCGGCAGGGCCAGCGCGGCGGCCTCCCCCGCGGCGCAGAGCATCACCACGAACCCCATGCCCAGCAGCAGCGCGTGCATGCCGCAGGCGAGGTCGGCCCAGCGCCGCCCCAGCAGGCGGCGACAGAGCCCGGGAAGGCTGTTTGCGCCGGTGTTGGCGGCGTATTTGGCGATCAGGCTGACCAGCAGGCCGAACACCAGCCCCGCGAAGGCGACGCCGGCCCAGGCCGCCGGGCCCGTCTGGGTGAAGAACAGCACGATCTCACGCCCGGAGGCGAAGCCGCTGCCCGCCGCTGAGGCCAGGATCGCCGCCGCGCCGGCCAGGCGCCGTTTTCCTTCCATCACAAAACCCCCGTTTCACATCCAATGATATGCGAAACGGGGGTTTCGATTCCTGCAGATCAGGGCTTGGCGGCTTCCTCGCGGGAGAGCTGCTCGGCGGTTTTGTCCACCGGGGTCTCGGCCTCATACACCCAGCCGAGGGACGGGTCCTCCTCCAGCGCCTCGGCGGAGACGGGCTCCTCCGGCTCCGGCGGGCGGGTCACCTGCTCGGCGGGCTGGGCGAACTGGGGGTCTGCGCCGTCGCTGCCGCGCTGCATGCCCCCGGCCAAGCCGATAAACAGCCGCGCGATCAGCACGATCAGCAGCACCGCCACCGCCAGCGCCACCGCCAGCAGCGCGATCCTGGGCCACAGAGGGGGCCGCCTGCGCCTGCTCACCCGGCGTACTTCCGGATGTAATCCGGCACCTCGTTCTCAGGCACGCTGATGGACAGCACGAAGCTGCAGTTGTGGGCGTTGGAGATCGTTTCAAGGCTTTCAAAGAATTTCTGCATTTCCGGGGCGTCCAGCGGAGTCTTGACCAGCTTCTTGAACGCGTCCACCGCGATCAGGGACAGGTCGAAGTCGGCGGACAGCATGCCGCACACGAAGGCCAGGAACTCGTTGGCGCTGCACTTGCAGGCGGCGGGATACTCGCTGGCGTCCACAAAGCGGATCTCATGGCGCAGGTCGTACATATAGCGCTTGTCGTCGTCAATGAATATGATATTGCCGTGTTCGCTCTTCAGCGCATCGTTGGCCCGGTCGATCAAACGCTTGGTCTTGCCGCTGCCCTTGTCGCCCAGTATAACACGTATCATGTGAATCCTCTCCTCTCCGAATTGTCGCGGACGTCGCGCCGCCCGCTCGCCAGCCTCAGCCAGGTGGGTTCA
>JBGUQG010000136.1:0-9002 GCA_045130815.1 Christensenellales bacterium | reverse complement strand
CCCCGCCGGATGGGACGCGGCGGACCCGGACAATTACACCGAGGGCGCCTACGCGCGCATCGTCGAAAGCATTCGGGAGATCATCGACGCCGTGAAGCCCACCCGGGCCTTCTACTGCTTGGAGCCCATGCCCTGGATGGTGCCCGACGGGCCGGAGGAATACCTTCGGCTGATGCGCGACGTGGACCGGCCCCGGTTCGCCGTGCACATGGACTTCGTGAACATGATCAACAGCCCGCGGCGCTACCTGATGTCGGAGGCCTTCATCGGGGAATGCTTTGAAAAGCTGGGCCCGTACATCAAGAGCACCCACATCAAGGACACGCGGATGCACCCCACCCGCCTGACCACGGTGCTGGAGGAATGCTCGCCCGGCGAGGGGACTCTGGACTTTGAAAGGGTGCTGGCCATACTGGACCGCACGCTGCCCGGCGACGCGCCGGTGCTGCTGGAGCACATGACCACCTTTGAGGAATACGCCGCCGCCTACGAATATCTGTCCGCCGCCGCGGCGCGGGCGGGCATCACCGTATAAGGAGGAAGACACATGAAATACCGCACTTTTGGCAAGCTGGGCATACAGGGCTCGGCCTTCGGCCTGGGCTGCATGCGCTTCAACGGCGCGGCCTCCGGCGACAGCGTGATCGATGAGCAGAAGGCGATCTCGCTGATCCGCCGCGCCATCGACGGCGGCGTCACCTACCTGGACACCGCCTATGTGTACCTGGACAGAACCTCGGAGATCGTGCTGGGGAAGGCGCTGCAGGACGGCTATCGGGACAGGGTGACCATCGCCACCAAGATGCCCTCGGAATACGTGCACAACCGCGCGGAGATGGAGGCGCTGCTTCAGGAGGAGCTCAACAAGCTGCAGACCGACCACATCGACTTTTACCTGATGCACGGCATCAACCGGGAGAAGTGGGAATACTTCAAATCCATAGGCGCGCCCCGGTTCTTTGAAGAGATGAAGCAGGCCGGGAAGATCCGCTACAAGTGCTTCTCGTTCCACGGCCCGTATGAGGAGTTCGAGTACATCCTGCAGGACTACGACTGGGACATGGTGCAGATCCAGTACAACTTCATGGACGTGGACAACCAGGCCGGCGCAAAGGGGCTGGAGCTGGCGGGACGGCTGGGCATCCCGGTGGTCATCATGGAAGGTCTGCTGGGCGGACGCCTGGCCAAGGCTCCGGACAACGTGCAGGCCCTGTACGACGCCTTCCCTGTGAAGCGCTCGCCGGTGGAATGGGCGTTCCGCTGGCTGTGCAACCACCCGCAGATCGCCACCGTGCTGTCCGGCTGCAACGAAGAGGCGCAGATCGACGACAACCTGCGCATATTCGACACCGTGGCGCCGGGCATCATGACCGAAGAGGAGCTCAAGCTGATGGACGACGTGCGCGCCGCCTACCTGGCCCGCACGAAGATCGGCTGCACCGGCTGCCGCTACTGCATGCCCTGTCCCAACGGCGTGAACATCCCCGGCACCTTCTCCGCCTGGAACAACGTTTCGCTGTACAACGTGGACCCCAGGCACGACTGGGGTCTGAACCAGATCAGGCAGAAGGGCGAGACGCCTGAGAACTGCGTGGCCTGCGGCGCGTGCGAGGCGGCGTGTCCCCAGCACCTGGGCATCATCGAAAGCCTGCAGACGGCCTGGAAGGAGCTGAATTAAAATGACCGTCGGCGTCTTCCGCGGGGAGACGCCGACGGTCATTTTCTGGGGGAGCGGTCAGAAGCACCGCTCCCTGCGTTCTTTTTTGCAATGGTCGATGTGGCCGCAGCGATAGCACAGCTCGTTGTCGCAGAGGCCGTCGTTCTCAAAGAAGGAGAGTATGTTGCCCACCGTGGTTTCGGCGATGTTGTTCAGCGCCTCCTCCGTCAAAAACGCCTGGTGGGAGGTGACGATCACGTTGGGCATGGAGATCAGCCTGGAAAGCAGCTCGTCGTTTAGGATGTGGCCGGAGCGGTCCTCAAAGAAGATGTCCGCCTCCTCCTCGTACACATCCAGGCAGGCCGCGCCCACCTTCCGGGCCTTGATGCCCTCCAGCAGCGCCTCGGCGTCGATCAGCCCGCCGCGGGAGGTGTTCACGATCACCGCGCCCTTCTTCATGCGGGCGATGGCGTCCGCGTTTATCATGTGGCGGGTCTCGTCGGTCAGCGGGCAGTGCAGCGAGATCACGTCGCTGCGCTGCAGGAGCTCGTCCAGCGAAACGTAGTCGATGCCGCTGTCACTGGCCGGAAACAGGTCGTAGGCGATCACCTTCATGCCGAAGCCCCGGCAGATGTCGATGAAGATTCGCCCGATCTTGCCGGTGCCCACCACGCCCACGGTCTTGCCGTGCAGGTCGAAGCCGGTCAGGCCGTTCAGCGAGAAGTTGAAATCCCGCGTGCGGTTGTAGGCCTTGTGGATGCGCCGCACCGAGGTCAGCAGCAGCGCCATCGCGTGCTCCGCCACCGCGTAGGGCGAATAGGCGGGCACGTGAACCACGTGCACCTTGCCGAAGGCGGCCTGCACGTCCACGTTGTTGTAGCCCGCCGAACGCAGGGCCACCAGCTTCACGCCGAATTCATGCAGCCTGTCGATCACCGCCGCGTTCACGGTGTCGTTCACAAACACGCACACAGCGTCGCAGCCCCGGGCCAGCGCCACGGTGTCCTCGTTCAGCTTGGCCTCCAGGAACTTGAAGCGCATGCCGCGCTGCCCGCCGTAGTGCTCAAAGGAGGGCCTGTCGTAGGCCTTCGCGTCGTAGAATGCCACCTTGATCATGTCAACACCTCCCGCTGGAATGGGAATATCATACCACATTACACTCCCCGGCGCAAGCGCCTCCCTTCAGTTTGTCCCGGACGACGCCGATCGATGCAAGGCGGCGAAGCTTCCTGCGTCACCGGCGGGGCCTGCGCGTTTTGTAATCCGCCTCGATGTTTCTCTTCCAGCCCCTGCCCAGCGGGGCGCTGGCGCGCACCTGGCACACCGCCGCGCTGACCTCGGCGTAGTTCAGCGCCTGGCCCGCCGCGTCATTGTGGAAGGTCACGGCCCGGTCCTCGTCGATGCCGAAGTGGGCGGCGGTCTCCACCGCGTCGATGTTCGCGCCGAGGAACAGAAACTCCCAGCCGTACCTCTCCTTCTGGCGCTTCACCATGGTCTTCACCTCGTCCGAGGTATAGCGGTGGCTGGCGTTTTCCATGCCGTCGGTGGTGATCACGAACACGGTGTGCTCCGGCCGGTCCTCCTCACGGGCGTACTTGTGCACGTTGCCGATGTGGTGGATCGCTCCGCCGATGGCGTCGATCAGCGCGGTGCAGCCGCCCACGCGGTACTGGCGGTCCGTCATCGGCCCGACGCTTTGCAGCTCCGCCCGGTCGTGGATCACCTCGCTGTCGTTGGAAAACAGCACGGTGGACACCAGTGCCTCGCCCTCGGCCCGCTTCTGGCGCTCGATCATGGCGTTGAAGCCGCCGATGGTATCGCCCTCCAGCCCCGCCATGGAGCCGCTTCTGTCCAGTATGAACACCATTTCCGTCAGATTCTTTTTCATTGAAAATCCCTCCTTGCGTGTTTCATGGCTATATGATACACGAAGGAGGGAGGCATTTGGTCGCCTGGCAGGCGACAAATCAACGGATGGTTTCGATCAGCTCGTCCCGCGCGCCGTCGTAGTGGGGATCGACCAGGCCGAAGTCCTTGCGCTTGTAGTTCCACAGCGCCCGCCCGATGCCGTGGCGCTCGAACACGGCGTTGATGTCCTTCAGCCAGCGCAGCGCCGAATCCACCGGGGCCTGGTCGATCACGCCGTACTCGCCGCAGTACAGCGGCGCGTGGTTGCGCTCCGCGGCCTGGACGGCGGGCGCAAACAGCGCCTCGAAGAAGTCCGGCCCCAGGGCGGTGACCGGCTGGCCCTCGATGGCCCCGGCCAGGTCGAAGGACAGCCGCTTTGACAGGGCCTTGTAGTGTTCCAGGTCGTCGGGATAGGCGACCTCCAGGTCCCGGGGCATGTTTTCCACCCAGTAGGCCTTCTGGTGGGTGAACACCATCGGCTCGTAGCAGTGGAAGTTGTACACCACCCGATCATCCAGCGGCGGGTCCAACAGCGGCACGCTCTTGACATTGTTGTAGCACACGCCGCCCACGACGACCCACGCCTTCGGCGCGAACTCGCGGATGGCGGCGATGGCATGGGCGGCGATGGCGTTCCATTCCTTCACCACCGAGGGCGAGATCACCTCGTTCAACAGTTCAAAGGCCACGAAATCATATGCCGCGTAGCGCCGGGCGATCCTGCGCCACAGCGCATAGAAGCGGGCCTGCAGCGCTTCGTCATGGAAGAAGATCTCCCGATCGGCGTTCACCTCCAGCGGGTCGAAGGTGTAGCCGAAGGCCTTGTGCAGATCGATCAGCAGGTTGAGGCCCGCCGCCCGGCACCAGCGCACGCAGTCGTCGATGTGCCTGTAGCCCGCCTCGATGACCTCGCCCCCGTCGGTCTCGATCCAGTTGTAGTCCACCGGCAGGCGCACGTGGTCCATGCCCATTTGGGCGATGTCCCGGATGTCCTGTTCGGTGATGAAGGTGTTGAAGTATTCCTCGGTGGTGCCGTCGGCCTGGGACAGCCAGCCGCCCAGGTTTACGCCGTGGCTGTAGCCCGTAAACTTGCGCATGGTAAAGCCTCCTTGCATGGTCTTGGTATCCTCATTGTACCGCATGAGTGTGGGTTTGTCCAGACAAAACCGCATTGCATAACCCACCGGCGCATGGTATAATCAGATCAGAAAAATAACAAAGGGAGGTTGTCATATGCCCGAAAGCAGGAAGCTTCACCAGATCGAGGTATCCCCCGTCGGCATGGGCTGCATGGCCTTTTCCCACGGCTACGGCCAGATCCCGGAGGAGCGCTACAGCATCGAGGCCATTCGCGCGGCCCGAGATTTCGGCTGCACGTTCTTCGACACGGCGGAATCCTACGGCAACGTGCTGTACTACGAGGGCCACAACGAGGAGATCGTGGGCAAGGCGGTCAAGCCCTTCCGCAGGGATGTGGTGATCGCCACGAAGCTGCACTTCACCGGCGATGTGCCCGCCGACGAGGCCGACACGATGGAGTGCGTGCGCGGGCATCTGCAGCGCTCGCTGCGCCGTCTGGACACCGACTATGTGGACCTGTACTACCTGCACCGCGTCCATCTGGACGTGCCGGTGGAATGGGTGGCCGCCGCCATGGGCAGGCTGATCGACGAAGGGCTGATCCGCGGCTGGGGCATGTCCCAGGTGGACGTGGACACCATCGACAGGGCCCAGAAGGTCGCGCCGCTCTCCGCCATACAGAACATCTACAACATGCTGGAGCGCGGCATCGAGGAAACGGTGATCCCCTACTGCCTGGCGCATGACATCGGCGTGGTGCCCTTCTCCCCCGTGGCCAGCGGTTTCCTGTCCGGCAAGGTCGATTCCTCCACGGACTTCTCCCACGCCGACGACGTGCGCAAGTTCGTGCCCCAGCTGTCCAAGGACAATATCGACGCCAACCGCCCCGTGCTGGACCTGCTGGAGCGCTATGCCGATGAAAAGCAGGCCACGAAGGCCCAGATCGCGCTTGCGTGGATGCTGGCGAAGTACCCCAACGTGGTGCCCATTCCCGGCAGCAAGAACAAGGAGCGCATCCTTGAAAACCTGGGCGCATGGAACGTAGCGCTGACGGCGGACGAGCTGAAGGCGCTGGATACGGCGCTTTCGGGCATACCGATCCACGGCCACCGCGGCTATGTACAGTTCGAGGGCGGCAAGATGTCCGATTGGGGAAAGAAGTAGCCGCGGAGACCTTGTCAGCACATAGAATATGAAGGCAGGGGGCTGTCTCAAATCATCTTGAGACAGCCCCCCGTTGTCGCTTTGAATCGCTGTTCCTGTTGCCTCACTGCAAGGGGCGGGGAAAAGCAACTGCCAGCTCCCTATTTCACGTTTACCTTCACCTTCGCCAGCGCGCCGTTGACGGCCACCGCGTATATCACGCAGCTGCCCTTGCCCCGGGCTTTGATCACGCCCTTGGCGCTCACCGTGGCCACGTTCCGGTCGGTGGTATAGTAGCGCAGCTTCGCGCAATGTCTCAGCGGTCCGTAACCCGCCTTCACCAGCTTCACGTCCGCCCGGATCGCGCGGGTCCCGCCGACCTTCAGCGTCACGCCGGCCGGCTTTACCGTCACCTTGCTCACGTTGGCATAGCGCCTGCCGTAGCCGCCCGGAATGGCGTGCACGATGGGGCTGGCCTTACCGATGTAGGTCTTCTTGCCCTTCACGCGCTTCCACGCCTTCACATAGGCCTTGTAGGCGACGCCCTTCTTCAGTCCCTTGACCGTGGCGCTGCGCGCGCTGCCCGCCTTCACCGTGGCCACCCTTTGATAATCGTAGGTGCCACACTTCGTGAAGAACACGTCGTAGCCCTGCGCGCCCTTCACCTTCGTCCAGGTCAGCTTCAGCGCCGTGCTGCCGCTGGGCTTCAGCTTCGCCAGCAGGGTCCGGTCCGGCTTGGCGGCGGGCTCGGTCTGCTTCGCCGCCTTCACCGTCAGCGTGCCCAGCTTCTCCACGATCTCATAGTTCCCGGCCTTCGCCGTGCCCCACTTGATCTTATAGGTGTTCTCGCTGCTGCCGACCTTCGTCTGCTTGCCGGTGGCCGTCACCGTGGCCGTCTCACCGCTCTCAAGGCCCTTGAGGCTGGCCGTTTTCTTCGTCAGCGCCTTGCCGTCGTAGGTCTTGGTCGCGCTGCCCGTGGTCACCGTCAGCGCCTTCGGCGTCATCACGATGTCCTTGCTGCCGGTGTACAGCTCGCCGTCGTAGATCACCGCATAGTACACCGTGCTGGTGCCCACATCCGTGCGGTCGTAGTTCCCGCTGGGGTGCGCATTGGCGTATTCCTGCGCCGCCGCCACGCTGGTCAGCGGCTCCCACGAGAACACGACCTCCGCGTCGATATCCCCGGCGGTCTCCACGTCGATGCTGTGGGGCACCCCGTCGTACACGCCGCCGTAGCTGTTCGCCGTGAAGGCCAGCTTCTCCGACTGGGTGTACTTGCCGTTGAGGACGGTGATATCGTAGTTCGGGTTGTCCGTATAGCTCACCAGGACCGGGTACGTCTTCCGGCTGGCCGCCTCCGTAGGCTCGCCCAGGCTCAGCTGGATCTTCAGCCCGGCCTCGTCCGCCTTCACCAGCGGGCCGGTGATCACATAGCTCAGGTTCTTGGCCTGCGGCGCGTCCTTCGAGGCGATGTCGGTGGCCGCGATCGTGATGGCCGCGCGCCGCACCGTCAGGGTGCCGTCCACCGTATTCACGTTGCTGAAGCTCTTGGTCACGTCCTTGCCCGACCCGTTCAGTATCGCGTATTCGCTGACGGTGTTCCTTGCGGTGCCCGCGCTCTTGCGGCTGCCCTTCGCCTTTGCCTGCACAGTGAAGCCCGAGGGCAGGCCCTTCGCGCTCACGCCGTCGTCGCTCAGCACCTTGCCGTCATAGGTCTTCTCCGCGCTGGCCGCGGTCAGGGTGATCTGTGTGTCGTTCTTCGTGACGGTCAGCGTGCCCAGGGACTCGGTGACCTCATAGTTCCCCTTCTTCGCCTTGTCCCAGGTAATGCTGACGGTATTCTCCGCCTTGCCCACCTCGGTGATAGAGCCCGTGGCCTTCGCGGTGACGCTCTCGCCCTTCACCAGGCCCTTGACGCTCGCGCCGGACTGCTTCAGCGCCTTGCCGTCGTAGGCCTTGCTGGCGCTGCCCGTGGTCACCGTCACCGGCTTCTTCGTGATCACCACCTGCTGGCTGCCGATCAGGCTTTCGCCGTTTTCCGTCACGCAGTAGTACACCTTGTAGCTGCCCGCGTCGGTGTAGGTCAGGCTGGATTTGCCCTTCTCCCCGAATTCCTTCGCGCTCAGCTTGCTGTCGGCATAGCGCACGTTCTTCAGCGCCTTGCCCTTCGCGTCCTGCACGCTGATGCCGTGGGCCTTGCCGTCGTATTCGCCGATGTAGCCCTCGATCACCAGCTGCACGCCCTCCCACACGGTGTAGGTGCCGTTCACGGTCCTGACGGTGTAGTTGGCGTTCTCCTTATAGGTGACCTCGATGGGATAGGTCTTCGGGTCGCTGCCGCTGGCCTTGCCCAGCTTCAGCTTGATGTCCAGCGCCTTGCGGTCCGCTTCCGCCAGGTTCTCCGACACCGTGTAGCCCAGCTTGCCCACGTCCGGGTTGTCCGGGCCGGTGGTGTCGTTAGCGGTGATGCGGATGGCCGCCTTGTTGATGGTGAACTTTTGGGTCACGGCCTTGGCGTCCGCGTAATTGCCTTTGCCGGTGACGGTGACGGTGGCGGTGCCCGCGTTCACGTTGTTCTTGTAGGCCACGGTGTAGTCCGTGCCCGCCTTCAGGGTCTTGTCGCCGTCCTTCACCACCGGGGCGGGCGTCAGCGCCTTGCCCGCATAGGTCTGGTCGACGATGGCATCCACGGTGAAGTCGCGCGCCGTCCACTGGGCGTAGAGGGTGGTCTTCTCGTTTACGGTGACGATGTCCTTGTCGGCGTATTGCGCGCCGCTGCCGTTGGCCTTGGTGTTCCAGCCCGCGAAGCTGTGGCCCCGCCAGACATACTGATTCGCCTCCAGCCTGCCCGCGACGTTCTTCGGCATGCTGAAGCCGCTCATGCTGCCGGTCGCGTCGTCGCTGTTCTTATCCAGGGCGACCTTCACCGGCACGGCCAGCACGGCCTCGCCGCTGTCGGCGTTCAGGAAGACCTCATACCCCTCCAGCTCGCTGACAAGGCCCTTCACGGCTTCGTTGTCCTTGCCCTTAAGGCCCGCGGTGATCTCGATGGAATCCGGCTTGTTTTGAGGCCCCTTCTGCACGCCCACGCCGATGGGCTTGGCGTTGGTCAGCTTGCCCTCGACGGTGATGATCGTTTTCAGCGTCGGGCTGTCGTACTTCAGGCAAACATTGTCGTCGACGCCGTCCTTGCCCTTGTTGCCGCTGATCTCCA
>JBGUQG010000135.1:0-4341 GCA_045130815.1 Christensenellales bacterium | reverse complement strand
TGTATAACTGCTCCGACAGCCTCCACTCCCGGGGGATCTGTGTGGGCTCCGGGGTCGCGGGGACCCGGGGCGCGTCGGTCGCGTCGCCGACGAAGATCGAGGCCAGCTCGCCCGCGGCATCGTTCGTTGCCGCGGCGGTGGGCCCGGAGGTCGGCTCGCCGGTGGGCTCCGGCGTCGCCACCGGCACGAGCAGCCGGGCGCGCAGATCGAAGGCCAGGTTCTCGTACATGCGGCTGCCCTCGAACCGGGGATCGACGGGCTCGACGGCGGCGATGGAATCAAATTCCCATTCCCCCTCGCCGAAGCCGTCCTTCGCAAGCCGCTCGGCCAGCGCGGCCTCCAGCATGCCCTTCAGCGCGGCGCTGCCCTCGCATTGGGCGGTGACGGTCAGCTCGTTCTGCAGGCTGCGGGGATTCTCGAGGTCATAGGGATCATCCTGGACGGCCAGGTAGCCGTCGTCGCCGACGCCGGCCCACAGCTGGCTGGCCAGCGCCGTCTGCCCGCCGTTGCTGGCGGTGTAATAGCACACGGCGAAGCCGCCGTCGTACAGGCCCACCACGCCCCGGGTGTCGTCCACGGCCCGGATCACGTTCTGATACTCGGGATCGAAGCCCTTGTACACCTGGTCGGCGGTGGTGTCCACCAGGTCGTAGTCCCGCCGGCCCGCCGCCCACTTGCGCTGCAGGGCATAGGTTCGGGCGGCCACGGCCTGGGCCTTCAGTGCCTCGATGGGAAAGGAATCGCTCATCTCGTAGGCCACCACGCCGTACAGGTAGTCCTCGGCCTGTATGCTCAGCACGGCCCGCAGATGGTCCTGCTCGCAGCTGACCTTCAGGTCGCCGCAGTACAGCGTCTGCTTCTCCGATTCGTCGATGAACAGGCCGTTCTGCGCGCCGTCCCCGGCTTGGTGGCGGGTCAGCGTCAGGGAGGCGCCCATGTCGATGGTCAGCCCGCCCACGCTGAGATACACGCTGCCGTTCGCCGCCGACAGCGCCACCCGGGCGTCCCGCTCGAAGCGGAAGCCTGGATCGCCGTCCACCGCGTACACGCCCGCCAGCGTCAGGTGCAGCTGCCGGGGCTCGGACAGCGAGGCCAGCTCCACCCGCAGCACGCCGTCGTCCTCGATGGCGGCCGCGGGGACCGGGGCGAGCGTCGCCTGCGGGGCGAGCGTCGCCTCCGGGGCGAGCGTCGCCTGCGGGGCGAGCGTCACCTCGGGCGTCGCCTCCGGTGTCGCCTCCGGGGCGAGCGTTTCCTTCGCCAGCAGCTGCTCCGCCGGGGGCAGCGTCACCGTCGCGGCGGCCTCGGTGGCCTCCGGCCCGAACAGCCAGTCGAACAGCCCCGCCGCGCGGGCGGGGGCGCAGGCGGTCATCGCCAGCGCCAGCACCAGGGCGAACATCTTATATTGGTTGTTTTTCATTTTCCCTCCATGGGCGGGCGCGGGCCCGCCGTTTCCTTTGTTTCCAAATATTGACAACCCCGGGCGGGATTATACACAGCGTCGTCATTCTCCGGTACCGGGGACATTGCCCCAATATATTATAACACTTTTATGCCCGCCATGTGGGGAGAAATCGGGACATTTCGCCAGATTTTGTACATATTTCGTCACAATGAAGTAACGTCGCGCCCCGTCCGCTGCTTGCGCCGTTAATGGCGGAGGGCTATAATGTAGAATGGTTGGGTTTAACCCGATGATGCATGGGGGAGGTGAACGCCATGTCCCAGTCGGTGTACGAGCTGCTGGCACTGGGCGCGCGGTACGTGTTCGCGGGCCTGATGCTGCTGATCGTGCTGCGGGCGTGGCGGATCACCCTGATCGACAGCCGCCGGGCGGCCACGCTTCGGCGCATGTCGCCCCAGACCGGCATCAGCGGCGAGCTGATGGTGCTGGAGGGCGACGGGAAGGCCCGCCGGGGCATGAAGTACCCGGTGATCCGGGAGGGCATGATCGGCTCCTCCCGCCGGGCGGACATCCGCATCCGCCACAGCAGCGTGCGGCGCAGGCACGCCTACTTCCAGCTGACGGAGGAGGGGCTGCGCGTGCGCACCCACGCCGGCGCGCCGATGGCGGACGCCGAAGGTCGGCCCGCGAAGGCCCTGCTGCTGCCGGACGGCGGCGAGTTCACGCTGGGAGCGGTGGCGCTGCTGCTGGTACTGACCGGCGCGCCCCAGCCCGCGAGCGCCCGTCACGTCAGGCGCCGCGGAGACGAGCCGGAGGACCATTACGACATGAACGACCCCGACGCGCTGTTCCGGGAGCAGCCGGTGCTGCGCCACGTGACCCAGGCGCCCCCGCGGGAGAAGCGGCTGGGCAAGCCCATCGACGTGGACGAATACTTTGACGTGGACGACGACGGGGACCGGTGACCCGAAATGCAGAACAAAGTTGACAGGATGAAAAAGGCGCTGATGCGCTCCAATACCCACCTGCTGCTGTCGGCGGTGATGCTGTTCCAGGCGGCGGCGATGCTGCTGATCGCCTTCCAGAAGCAGACGGTGAACCCCCAGGCGCTGATCCTGGCGGTGGCGCTGCCGCTGGTCACCTGGCTGGTCACCACGCTGATGGGCCGGGTGTGGCCGGTGGACCGGGCGATACTGATCCTGGTGATGCTGCTGTGCAGCGTGGGCCTGATCACGCTGTCGGACATCGCCAAGGCCGACGTCACCCCCCGCACCCAGGCCATCTATGCCCTGGCGGGCATCGTGGCGATGTTCATCGGCGCGGCGCTGATCCGGGGCTGGAAGCAGTGGAAGAAATACACCCCCCACCTGATGCTGCTGTGCCTGGCGGCGCTGGCCTCGCCCTTTCTGCCGGTGATCGGCATCTACAAGTACGGCGCGCGCAACTGGGTGGGCCTGGCCGGCTTCTCGGTGCAGCCCAGCGAGTTCATGAAGCCGGTGATGATACTGTGCCTGGCCAGCGGCTTTTCGGGCCGCCCCCGGTTCGTAAAGTGCGTGCCCACCATCGCCTTCGCGGCCATGTGCTGCGGCATACTGCTGGCGGAAAAGGACCTGGGCGCGGTGCTTCTGTACTTTTTGACCACGGTGCTGATGTACTACGCGGCCACCTCCAACGCCTTCATCACCCTGTCCGGGCTGGGCATGGGCGCGTTGGCGGCGGTGATCGCCTATCGGGCGCTGCCCTACGTGCAGGACCGGGTGGCCATCTGGCAGAACCCCTGGATCGACCCCCAGGACAGCGGCTTCCAGCTGATCCAGTCGCTGATCGCCATCGGCTCCGGCGGCCTGTTCGGCATGGGGCTGGGCATGGGCATGCCCAGGGACATCCCGCTGTACCACTCCGACTTCATATTCGCCTCCATCACCGAGGAATTCGGGCTGATCTTCGCGGTGTGCCTGCTGGCCGTGTACGTGATGATCATCATGCGGGGGCTGATCGTGGCCTTCAACGCCCGCACGTCCTTCCACTCGCTGGCGGCCTTCGGGCTGGTGATCATGCTGGGGCTGCAGACCATGCTGATCGTGGGCGGCAACACCAAGCTGCTGCCCCTGTCCGGCGTGACGCTGCCGCTGGTATGCTACGGCGGCTCGTCGCTGGTGTCCACGTTCTTCTCCATGGGCCTGCTGCTGGGGCTGTCCTCGATGAACGCAGAGGACGAGGCCAGGGACATCGAGACCCTGGAGATCCGGGAGGTGGCCTGAATGAAGGAGCTGCGCCGGAACATGCGCCTGGTGGGCATGATCGTGGTGGTGATGTTCGTGGGGCTGGCGGCCTGGTTCGCCATGACGGTGTTCACCCAGGGCAGCATATGGGCCTCGGACGTGCGCAACAGCCGCCTGCGCTCCACCAACAGCCTGCGGGGCGACATACTGGATCGGGACGGCAACCTGCTGGCCACCACCGGCGAGGACGGCGCCCGGCAGTACGTGTCCAACGAGACCGCGCGCCGCGCCCTGTCCCAGACCGTGGGCGACATCGCCGGCATGAGCGGCACCGGCATAGAGACCTTCTATTCGGCGACGCTGCTGGACATCTCCTCGTCGCTGACGGACCGGCTCAGCGAGCTGTTCCACAGTTCCCGCCACGTGGGCAGCAGCGTGCAGATCACCGTGGACGGGCGGCTGCAGGCCTACATCGCCAGCGTATTCCCCGAGGGCTATCGCGGGGCGGTGTGCGTGATCAACTACAAGACCGGCGAGATCCTGGCCATGGTGTCCCTGCCCACCTACGACCCCGGCGACCTGGCCGTGCGCTCGGACGTGGCGGTGGAGGACACCGCCTACCTGAACCGATGCCTGCAGGGGCTGTACACCCCCGGCTCGGTGTTCAAGATCGTCACGCTGGCCTCGGCGCTCAGCAACGACGCCGACGTGGTGGGC
>JBGUQG010000134.1:0-4437 GCA_045130815.1 Christensenellales bacterium | reverse complement strand
TTTCTCAATTCTTGCAGAAAGGTGGTGGGCAGCTGGCCGGTCTCATGTACAAATGCGCGGCGGAAGGTGCGCATGTTTTCATAACCGCAGCTGAAGCACACTGCGGTCAGCGTCATGTGGGGATCGCGCATCAGCGCCTTGGCCCGGTCGATGCGAATGGCGTTCACGAACCGGCGGAAGTTGATGCGGAATTGCTGGGAAAACAGGTGCGACAGGTGGGATTCGCTGACGCCCAGCCCGTGGGCGGCGCTGGCCAGGCTGATGCGTTCAAAGGCGTGGTCGTACACGTACTTCACCACGCGATAGGCCAGGCCCCGCTCATTGAACGCGCCGGTGGGCTCGAAGCGCATCTTGTGCAGTATGCTTGAGAGCAACAGGTGCAGATACGCCAGCCGGGAGGGGGCGTACTCGTCGTCCGAGGTCTGCATCAGCTTATCGATGGCCATGTGGACCTCCGGGTCCACGTCCTTGGCCCGAAGCACCGGGTCCACCGGCAGCATCGTATGGAACACATTGGCGTATTCCTGGATGGTGTCCGGGGGAAAGATGGCGACAAAGCCCTTGATCGTGCGGGGGATGTCGGCCTCATAGCTGTGGGGCACCAGGGGGAAGGCGACGGCGGCGTCGCCCGCTTCCAGGTGGTGGAGCTTGCCGTCGATCTGCATCGTGAACGATTCGCTTTGCACCACCACCAGCTCCACCTCCTCGTGTACGTGCAGTGGGAAGGGATAGCGCGTCATGGGGCCCACGAACAGGCTCTCGTCCCGGGTTTCGTAGAATGCCTTCATATTATAGTCACCCCTGTGAGGCCGACGCGGTCGGTTCATTATGATCGCGTTCATTATAGCGCATAAATCATGCTTTGAAAATGTAAATGAGTGCCGTTTGCAAGAAATGTCCTGTGATTTGCAAGAATTGACTTTTTTGGGATAAGGAAACGCGCGTTACCTTACGGTTATCGCGCGCTTCATGCCGTGCACATAGTATTGTATCACCACGTCGCGTTCGACGTCGGCCCGGGCGGTGGTGATCAGCTTCAGGTTCACCTGGCCGCTGTCCCGGGCGGCGATATCCGAGCCCTCGCCGGTGACGGCGTACACCGCGATGTCGCCCGGCGCGCCCGTGGCGCTGATATCCAGCCATTCGGCGGGGAACAGGCCCCGATTTTGAAGCGTCACCGTGATATCCACCAGCGTATAGGCCTCCGGGTCCTCCGAGACCGCCTCGCTGCCCAGGATCTGCGGCGCGGAGCCGGATTCCAGCAGGGCGCGGATCGCGCCGAAGGCCTCCGGATAGTCCGCCGCCCGGGCGGTGCGGATGTAGGGCACGGCCCGCAGCGTGCCGCCCAGGTAGAACCAGGCGGCCAGGCCCGCCAATATGAAGAAAACCGTGGCCAGCACCGCGGTGAGCCTGCGCATGGAACCGTCACCTCCGCCTGTCGAAAGCGTTTTGACTATTATAGCACCCTATCGTTAAGACTATGCATCCCTCCGGGCGAGTCGCGTGTTGTCAGCCGGCATGCTCCGTATGGGCGCTCTGCGAACGTTTCGCCTATAACAAAAGCATCCGGGACGGCAACGCCGTCCCGGATGCTTTATGGGGCTCAGCCCGCCGTCGGGGCGTCCGCGAGGGCGTCCATCGGCTCGGGCAGGGGCTGCTCCGGCTCGGGCAGGGCCTCGCTGGCCTTGCCGTAGATCAGCCGGGGCTTTTCGCCGTTCAGCACGGCCTCCTTGGTGATGACGCACTTCTTCACGCCCTCCATGGAAGGCAGCTCGTACATGGTGTCGGTCATCACGCCCTCGATGATGGCCCGCAGGCCGCGCGCGCCGCTCTTGCGGCCCAGCGCCTGCCGGGCGATGGCCTGCAGCGCGTCGGGGGTGAACTCCAGCTCCACGTCGTCGAAGGACAACAGCTTCGCGTACTGGCGCACCAGGGCGTTCTTGGGCTCGGTCAAAATCTTCACCAGGGCCTCCTCGTCCAGGCTGTTCAGCGTCACCAGCACGGGGAGCCTTCCGATGAATTCCGGGATCAGGCCGAATTTCAGCAGATCCTCGGGCCGCACCTGGGACATGATCTCGGCGTCGGTCTGGTCGTTCTTGCCCTTGACGTCGGCCCCGAAGCCCATCACCTTTTTACCGATGCGGTTCTCGACGATCTTCTCGATGCCGTCGAAGGCGCCGCCACAGATGAACAGTATGTTGCTGGTGTCGATCTGTATGAACTCCTGCAGCGGGTGCTTTCGGCCGCCCTGCGGGGGAACGGAGGCGATGGTGCCCTCCAGGATCTTCAAAAGCGCCTGCTGCACGCCCTCGCCGCTGACGTCGCGGGTGATGGAGGGGTTCTCGCTCTTGCGGGCGATCTTGTCGATCTCGTCGATGTAGATGATGCCCCGCTGGGCCAGCTCCACGTCGAAATCGGCGTTCTGGATCAGCCGCAGCAGGATGTTCTCCACATCCTCGCCAACGTAGCCCGCCTCGGTCAGGCTGGTGGCGTCGCCGATGGCGAAGGGCACGTTCAGTATCTTTGCCAGCGTCTGGGCCAGGTAGGTCTTGCCGCAGCCGGTGGGGCCCAGCATCACGATGTTGCTCTTTTGCAGCTCCACGTCGCTCTTCCTGTTGCCCATGCAGCGGATGCGCTTGTAGTGGTTGTATACGGCTACGGACAGAGCCTTCTTGGCCTGATCCTGGCCCACCACGTACTGATCCAGGATCTCCTTGATCTCCTGGGGCTTCTTGATCACCGGCTCGCCGGAGATGCCGATGGACTCCACGTCGTCGGACACGATCTCGTTGCACAGCAGCACGCACTCGTTGCAGATGTAGGTGTTGTTGGGGCCGGAGATCATCCGCCGCACGTGATCCTGGGTCTTGCCGCAGAACGAGCAGCGCACCTGCTTCTTGAAGGAATCCTTGTTGCTTGCCATTGACTCATCTCCTCGGGGCCACGATCTCATCGATCAGCCCGTAGTCCTTCGCCTGCTCGGCGGTCATGAAGTGGTCGCGGTCGGTATCCTTTTCGATGGTCTTCAGCGGCTTGCCGGTGTTCTGGGCCAGCAATTCGTTCATGACCTTCTTGATGCGCAGGATCTGCTCGGCCTGGATCTGGATGTCCGAGGCCTGGCCCCGCGCGCCGCCCAGGGGCTGGTGGATCATGATCTCGGCGTGGGGGAGGGCCTTGCGCTTGCCCTTCGCGCCGGCAGCCAGCAGGAACGCGCCCATCGAGGCGGCCAGCCCCACGCACAGCGTGGAGACCTCGCACTTCAGATAGCGCATCGTGTCGTAGATGGCCAGGCCCGCGGAGACCGAGCCGCCGGGGCTGTTGATGTACAGCATGATGTCGGCGTCCGGGTCCTCCATCTCCAGAAAGAGCATCTGGGCGACCACGGTGTTGGCCACGTCGTCGTCGATCTCGCCGCCCAGGAAGATGATGCGGTCCTTCAGCAGGCGGGAGTAGATATCGTATGAGCGTTCGCCGCGGTTGGTTTGTTCAATGACATAGGGCACCAGGTTCATGGGCGCACCTCCTTGCTCCTTTATATGGGAAATGGGAAATGGCGAAAACCGCGCCGTCCGGCCATCCCGCCACCTATTAAGTATGTTGCCGGGATCGCGGATTATACGGCGGCCATCTCCCATTTCCCATGATCTGTGTTTATTCCGCGTTCGCCTTCAAAAAGTCGATGGTCTTGCGGGTCGCGGCGGCCTCGGCAAAGTATTCGCGGTCGGAATCGGCCAGGTTCTCCTTGAACTTGTCCAGCTCCATCTTGCTCTGCTCGGCATAGCGGGCGATCTCGGCGTCGATCTCCTCGTCGGTGGCCTCGATGTTCTCGGCCTTCTTCACGGCCTCGATCACCAGCTGGCCCAACACGCGCTCCTCGGCCTGGGGCTTGTACATGTCGCGCACCTGCTCGCGGGTCTGGCCGGTGTACTTGAAGTAATCATCCAGCTTCATGCCCTGGTACATCATGCGCATTTCCATGTCGCGCAGCATGGCGTCGATCTGATCCTCGATCATGGCGGAGGGAATGTCCACCTTGGCGTTCTCGCACACCTTTTCGATCACTTCGTTCTCAAAGGCGGCCTCGGCGCGCTCGTCGGCGGCCTTTGTAAGGTTCTCGCGGATCTCGGCCTTGTATTCCTCCACGGTGTTGGCGGTCTCGGAGGCCTCGGTCACGAAGTCGTCATCCAGCGCGGGCATTTCCTTCTCGCGGATGCCGTTGACCTTCACCTTGAACACCACGGGCTTGCCCGCCAGCTCCTCGGCGTGATACTGCTCGGGGAAGGTGACGTTCACCTCGACGTCCTCGCCGACGCTGTGGCCCACCAGCTGCTCCTCGAAGCCGGGGATGAAGCTGCCGGAGCCCAGCACGAGCTCGTGGTTCTGGGCGGTGCCGCCGTCGAACTGCTCGTCGCCGTCGAAGCCGGCGTAGTCGATGTT
>JBGUQG010000133.1:0-18244 GCA_045130815.1 Christensenellales bacterium | reverse complement strand
TCATACTAATCTTCTATTAAAATAGCGAAGCTGTTTTAATAGCACCGAAGGTGCGTAGAAGATTGTATGAGACTGCGTGACGCGTCTTGCGCGGCACGGGCGTGCGTAGCACGCGGCTTCTCAAATTGCTGTTGCAATTTGAGAACAGTATCAGAGGGGTAAAGCAGGGGGCTGTCTCATAACCATTGAGACAGCCCCGTTTTTTCGGGAAACGCCGTCGCGCCCTGCCCTTCCCCTCGGGGGCGGGTGGCCGAAGGCCGGGAGAGGTCGTTCCCCCTGTGGTTTTCGCCTCAGTGCTCCACCACGCTGTAGGGCTTCGCGGAATCGGTTTCCACCGCGATCCTGCCGTCCCTCTTCGATACGGTGAAGGTGGCGGAGACGCCGCCCTTCAGATCGTACAGCTTCACTTCGCGTTCCTCGCCCTCGTTCAGGCCGAACACGTGCAGTTGGACGCCGTCGGCGTAGTCGTAGTCGGGGCGCGCGTCGCAGGCGCCCAGGGGCAGCACCGTGCCGGGGCGCACCATCAGCGGCAGGGACATGAAGTCGTGGGTCTCCTCGCGCCAGTGGCCGCCGGCGGCCTTCCCGTCCGACAGCAGGCTGGTCCATTCGCCGTCCGGCAGGTAATAGCTGACCCTGCCGTCCTCCCGGAACACCGGGGCCACCAGCAGGCTGTCGCCCAGCATGTACTGGCGGTCCAGCGCGTCGCAGGCGGGGTCGTCCGGGAACTCCAGCACCATGGGCCGCAGCATGGGCGTGCCGTGCTCGTGGGCCTGGACCATCGCGGCGTACAGGTAGGGCATCAGGCGGCACTTGAGCTTGGTGAACCTGCGCACCACGTCCACGCTCTCATCGTCGAAGGCCCAGGGCACCCGGTAGCTGCTGGAGCCGTGCAGCCGGCTGTGGCTGGACAGCAGCCCAAACTGCACCCAGCGCTTGTACACGTGGGCCGGGGCGGTGGATTCGAAGCCGGAGATGTCGTGGCTCCAGTAGCCGAAGCCGCTGCAGGACATGGACAGGCCGGCGCGCAGCGTCTCCGCCATGGAGACGTAGGACGCGCTGTTGTCGCCGCCCCAGTGCACCGGGAACTGCTGGCCCCCGGCGGTGGCGCTGCGGGCGAACAGTATCGCCTCGCCCTCGCCGCGGACCTCCTTCAGCGTGTCAAACACCATTTTGTTGTACAGGAAGGTGTAGTAGTTGTGCATGTGCAGCGGGCTGGAGCCGTCGTAGTACGCGATGTCCTTCACAGGGATGCGCTCGCCGAAGTCGGTCTTCAGGCAGTCGACACCCTGCTTGAGCAGCTTCTTCAGGTAGCCGCAGTACCAGGCTCGGGCGCCGGGGTTGGTCACGTCCACGATGGCCATGCCGGCCTGCCACAGGTCGGTCTGCCACACGTCGCCGTTGGTCTTCTTCAGCAGGTAGCCGTGCTCCATGCCCTCCCTGAACAGCGGCGACTGCTGGCCGATGTAGGGATTGATCCAGCAGCACAGGCGCAGGCCCCGCTCGTGATAGCGCTTCAGCATGCCCTCCGGGTCCGGGAAGGTGTCCGGGTCCCAGGCGAAGTCGCACCAGTTGTAGCCCTTCATCCAGTAGCAGTCAAAGTGGAACACGGAAAGGGGGATGTCCCGCCGGGCCATGCCGTCGATGAAGCCGCTGGCGGTGGCCTCGTCGTAGTTCGTGGTGAAGGACGTGGACAGCCACAGCCCGAAGCTCCACGCGGGCAGCATCGGCGGGCGGCCGGTGAGCGCGGTGTACAGCTCCAGCGTGCCCTTGGGGGTCTTGCCGTAGATCACGTCGTACACCAGCGTCTCGCCCTCGCAGGAGAACTGGACCCGCTCCACCTTCTCGCTGGCCACCTCGAAGCTGACGTCGGAGGAATCCTCCACGAACACGCCGTAGCCCCGGTTGGTCATG
The DNA here is from genome assembly GCA_045130815.1 of Christensenellales bacterium. Taxonomy (GTDB): domain Bacteria; phylum Bacillota; class Clostridia; order Christensenellales; family Aristaeellaceae; genus UBA2862. The sequence continues at coordinate 16,333 of JBGUQG010000133.1, read as the reverse complement.
TAGAAGGGGATGTTCTTGTAGGCCAGCTCCGAGGCGGTGCCGCCGTCGGCGTTCCACATGTCCACCGTCTGGCCGTTCTTCACATAGGGGGTGAAGCGCTCGCCCAGGCCGTAAACGCATTCGCCCACGTCCAGCATCAGGCTGTCGCTCATATAGGTTTTGCCGGTGGCCTTGTCCAGCGCGTGGGCCATGCCCCGGAAGCCGGAGGTGGTCACGGTGTGGCCGTCCGCGGCGATGAAGTCCACCTGCCACGCGCCCTGGGCCTTCAGCACCCGGGCGGTGAGCTCGCCGCTGGTGAAGGACGCGCTGCCCTCGTCCTCCCGGATGGAGGGGGCGGCTTCAGCCTCGTTGATCTCAAAGTGGGGAACCTTCAGCGCCTTGCCCGCGAAGTGGGTCACGGTCACGCGGATCACGTTTTCCATCGGCGCGGTGAAGCTCACGTCCAGCGCGCCCCCGGCCAGTATGTCGCCGCGGCCCCGCACCGGCACGCAGGCGGCCAGCACGTGCAGCCGCCTTTCCTGTTGCTCCACGCGCACGCACTGGGTGGCGTAGCTCATGTTGAAGTTCTCTCTGGTCAGCCAGTAGCCCCGGGTAAATTTCAAGTATATCCCGCCTCTCCGGATGATTTGTGTCTCTATTATACCGGGACGGGCGGCGGCTTTCAAGAGCGCGGGACAAAAAAAGCCCGGATCGGATCGATCCGGGAAGCGCGCCTCAGCGCATCTCGCCGTCCGGCTCGCTGACGCGCTCGCGGAACAGCAGGGAAATGCACCACAGGGCGGCGATGCCCACCACGGTGTAGATGATCCTGCTGACCGTGGCCGCCTGGCCGCCGAACAGGTAGGCCACCAGGTCGAACCTGAACAGGCCCACCAGCAGCCAGTTGATGCCGCCGATGATGCTCAGCAGCAGTGAAATGCGATCCAGCATGTCTTTACATCTCCTTCTTTCAGCCGGGTGCTCCGGCGTGATGCTCTTAGCTTGGACCGTTTCTCGCAAAATATACCGCTATCGGTAAAAAAAGGCGGCGGGGGTGTGAATTCTTGCCGCGTCGCCTTGACAAGCGTTTTGGGAATGGTATACTGGGAACAAAATGGGAGGCCCTAAAGTCAATACATATCATGGAGGTGTATTAAAATGAAACATATGATCAAAGCCCTGGCTCTTGTCCTGGCCCTGACGCTGATCGGCGGCGCGGCGCTGGCGGAGGTGGTGACCACCGCCAACGTGTGGCTGCGCTCCGGCCCGGGCCTGAACTACGACCAGGTGACCAGCTATAAGGAGGGCAAGTCCCTCACCTTCCTGGGCGAGACTCAGATGGACGACCGCCCGGTGCTGTGGTACAAGGTTTCCGACGGCAAGAACACCGGCTGGATCTCCTCCCGCTATGCGGAGCTGAAGAACGAGACCCTGCCCGAGCCCAACGCCGCCGAGGCCACCGAGGCGCCCGCGGAGCCCGCCGAAGCGCCCGTCGAGACCCCCGCCGAGGCCCAGGCGCCCGTGACCTTCGTCGAGCCGGAGGGCGACGCCGTGGAGCAGGCGCCCACCGCCGCGGAGGGCGCGCTGGACGCCGCCAGGCTGTTCACCGACAGCGTGGCCCCGGCCCAGAGCGCGGACGGGGACCTGGTGGAGCTGTCCGCCTATTACCTGGACGACCTGGTGACCGCCGCCAAGGAGATCGGCCTGATCAGCTATCGCGAGGTGGAGTCCGAGGTGCCCTTCCAGTACTACAACGACGCGGTGATCGTGGCCGGCAACCAGAACGTGGAGCACGTGGAGGTCTTCGGCGCGGGCTATGCCGTGTTCGGCGCGCACGTGGGCATGAGCGTGGGCGAGGCCATGGCCTGCCTGAACGCCGCGGGGCTGGACTACCTGCCCAGCGTGAACGGCGTGTCCTATGAGCATCCCGCCGGGGAAAGCGCCTTCTACGTGGATGAAAACGGCCACGATTCCTGCGTGAACGTGTACACCGACGCCCAGAACATCGTGGTGGAGATCGACTGGTCCACGTATACGGGGTGAGGAAATAGGGAACAGGGAATAGGGAACAGGGAATAGGGAACAGGAATAGCTTGAGGGGCGTTTCCCTTCACGCAAGAAGAGATCCTTCGCTGGACCCCGGATGACAAGTCTGTGTCATCCTGTGGGTCAGCGAAGGATCTTTGTCGATTGAGGGGGAACCGGTTCTTCCGTCAGCTTTCCATCAGCCGCTTCTGGGTCTCCTCGTCGGCCTCGCCGGTGACGGGCAGGCCCGCGGCCTCCTGGAAGCGCTTCATGGCCTTCACGGTCTGCGCGCCGTAGTAGCCGGTGGAGGGGCCGGTGATGTCCAGGTAGCCCAGCGCGCGCAGCTTGTCCTGCAGGCCCACGGCCACCCAGGTATATTCGCCCTCGGTGATGGTGTGGGTGTCCGTGATGGCGTCCGGCAGGGGCATGGGCGCGTCGGTCAGCTCGGAAACGGCGTTCTCCGGCAGGCCGAACAGCTCGTTCAGCGTGACCAGCTGGTAGCCCTGGTCGATGGCCCAGGGGATGAACTTCTTCAGCTTCTCGGTGTCCGGGTCGGTGGTGTGGAACAGGTACACCTGGCCCGGGGCGAGGGAGCTTTTGATGTGGGCCATGTCCGAATCGGAGCCGGACACGCTCCAGTTGGCGATGCCCAGGTAGCCCAGCTTGGCAAGGTAGCCGTGGATGCGCTGGTCGGTGTCGCCGTCGCCGCCCATCAGCCGCAGGAAGTGCTCCTGGTAGTTCACGCCCAGCACCCTGCTCAGCGCGGCGTGCTGCTTGTAGATCTCCGCGGCCATCTCCTCGTCCGGCAGGCGGAAGATGCGGGCGTGGCTGTAGGTGTGGTTCTCGATCTCATAGCCCAACTCGAAGGCGCAGCGGCGCAGCAGCTCCGGCATGCCCTCGATGCTCACGTTCTGCCCGATGGGGAACAGCGTCAGCTTGCCGCCCTTCTTTTCCACCAGGTTCACGATGGTGTTCAGGTTGCGGGGCTGGTAGCAGTCGTCTATGGTGATGGCGATCTTCTTCTGCCCGATGTCGGCGTGGTGCACCACCGGCAGGTAGGCGAAGGGCGTGGGCTCGGGCGGGGGCTCCGGGGTCGGTTCCGGGGTCGGGGTGGGGGTCGGGGTCGGCTCGGCGGTGGGCTCCGGCGTGTCCTGGGGCTCCAGCGTCACCACCGGGGCGGCGGTGGCCTCCGGGATGGCCGGGGCGGCGTCCTGGCCGGGCAGGCGCTGCATCGTGTTGGCCGCGGCCACCGCGCCGTCGGTGCGGTGCGGCTGCTTGAGTACGATCACCGCGAGCGCGACGGCGCATGCCATCAGCATCACCGCCGCCACCATCGGCGCCAGGCTGCGCCGCGCGCGGCGGCGCTTCCTGCGCTTCGCGTTATGGTGGGCCTTCGGGGTCTGCTTTACGTTGCGGTTCATATCCATTCCTCCCCGCTGTCTTGACGTCCGGCGCTTTTCGGCCTATACTGATAGGGGAAGCGTCGGAATGATACTACAAATTATAGCCGCAAACGCGATGTGTATCCATCGTTTTGCGCTAATAAGACGTGACAAAATTCTAAAATGTTGCCCGCCGGCGGGGCGGTAAAACATACCGGTCGACGGCTGTCAAAATTGGAAAATATTGGAAATTCGAAGGGGAGTGAGCGCCGTGCGGCTGGACAGGGCGGTTTCGCTGACGGGGCTGACCCGCAGCGAGGCGAAGAAGGCCGTCGCCGCGGGCCGGGTGCGGGTGAACGGGCAGGTCGTCCGGGACCCCGCCGCCCAGGCGGACCCCGCCGCGGTGTCCGTGGACGGCGGCGCGCCGGCGGAGGCGGGCGCGGTGTACGTGATGGTCCACAAGCCCGCGGGCGTGCTGACGGCCACCGAGGACCGCCGCCTGCCCACGGTGATGGATCTGCTGCCCGACGCCCTGCGCCGACGGGGCCTGGGCCCGGTGGGGCGGCTGGACAGGGATGTGACGGGCCTGGTGCTGCTGACCGACGACGGCCAGCTGGCCCACAGGCTGATCTCGCCCAGGTGGAAGGCGGAAAAGCTGTACCGCGCCGCCTGCGAAGGCCGGCTGACCGGGGACGACGTGGCCGCTTTCGCCGGGGGCCTGGCGCTGTCCGACTTCACCGCCCGGCCCGCGTCCCTTCATATATTGGAGGCGGATGACGCGCGCTCGCTGGCGGACGTGATCCTGACCGAGGGCAAGTTCCACCAGGTCAAGCGCATGTTCGCCGCCGTCGGCCACCCGCTGACATCCCTGCAGCGCCTGCGCATCGGCCCCCTGGCCCTTGACCCCGACCTGAAGCCGGGAGAGTGGCGAAGGCTGACGGAGGGCGAGGTCAGGGCGCTGAAAGCGGAATGCGGAATGTAAAACCTGAAAGCGAGGCAATCCATGTCCGAACATTACTACACGCAGGAGCCCTCCTCCGCTCATGACGAGCGGCGGGTGGCGATCACGGCGCTGGGGAACGAATTGACCTTCACCACCGACGCGGGGGTGTTCTCCCGGGACGGGCTGGACCGGGGCACCGAGCTGCTGCTGGAGGCGCTGCCGGCGCTTTCGGGCCGGGTGCTGGACCTGGGCTGCGGCTGGGGCCCGGTGGGCGTGGCCCTGGGGAAGAAGTGGCCGGGGCTGGAGATCGTGATGACCGACATCAACCGGCGGGCCGTGGCGCTGGCCCGGCGCAACCTGAAGGACAACGGCGTCGCCGCGACGGTGGTGCAGGGCGACGGCTTTGAATCGGTGGAGGGCGTCTTCGACGCCATCGTCACCAACCCGCCCATCCGCGCGGGCAAGGCGGTGGTGTACGGCCTGTTCGCCGAAGCCAAAAACCGCCTGAAGCCCGGCGGCGCGCTGTACATCGTCATGCGCAAGCAGCAGGGCGCGCCCTCGGCGCTGAAGTACCTGCGGGAGATCTACGCCTCGGCAGACATCATCGACCGGGGAAGCGGCTTTCACGTGATCCGGGCAAAGTAATACGGGAGGGTAAGCATATGGATAAGGTCGTCATACTCACCGGCGGCACCAGCGGCATCGGCAGCGCCGTGGTGGCGCAGCTGCGTCAGCAGGGCTGCCGGGTGTACGAATTCAGCCGCCGGGCGTCGGACGATCCCTTCCACGCCAGCGTGGACGTGACCGACGATGCCGCGGTGAGGGCCGCGGTGGACGCGGTGGCGAAGAAGGAGGGCCGGGTGGACATACTGATCAACAACGCGGGCTTCGGCATCTCCGGCGCGATGGAGTTTACCGATCCCGCCGACGCCCACCGGCTGATGGAGGTCAACCTGTTCGGCATGGACAACGCCATCCGCGCCGTGCTGCCCTGGATGCGCAAGGCCGGCTCGGGCCGCATCGTGAACATCAGCAGCGTGGCCGGGGTGTTCGCCATACCCTTCCAGGCCTGGTACTCCATCTCCAAGGCCGCGGTGCGCTCGCTGACCATGGCGCTGTACAACGAGGTGGCCCCCTACGGCATACAGGTGGCCAGCGTGATGCCCGGCGACATCAGGACCGGCTTCACCGCCGCCCGCAAGAAGAGCACGGCCGGCGATAAGGAGTACGGCGGGCGCATCTCCAAATCCGTGGCCAAGATGGAAAAGGACGAGCAGACCGGCATGAGCCCCGAGACCGCCGCCAGGACCATCGTGCGCGTCGCCCTGCAAAAGCGCCGCGTGAAGCCCTACTACGCCATCGGCTTCTCCTACAGGCTGCTGGTGCTGCTGGACAGCCTGCTGCCCTGCCGGCTGGTAAGATGGCTGCTGCTACAGCTGTACGGGAAGTAGACAATTGTCATTTTTAATTCAATATTTCTACCCATTCATACTTCATTGTAATGCTATACTGATAACTGAATAACTATGCGCAGACAGGGGCAGGTTATCCTGCCCCTGGCAGTATATGGAACCGTGGGGGCGCTTTGCGCGTCTCATGGACGGATATTCGGGCGCGCCGGCAGGTCGGCGCGGGCATCCGAACCGATCGGGAGGTGCCTATGGCTGAATTCTTCAAGACCTTTTTTGAAAACGCCCTCAGCGGCGTGTCGAACCTGGTGGTATACATCGGCATCGTGGCGCTGTTCGTGGTGGGGCTGATCCGCTGCATCGCGCCGGTGATGAACACCCGGGGCACGCTGCGGCGGGCCATCCGCAGCATCCGCAGCGAGGGGGACAACAAATACGCCTGGCAGCAGGACGACTTCCTGGGCAAGGGCACGCTGTTCCCCCATTGGAGCGAGTACCTGAACAACCTGTTCTTCGCCGACGGCGTGTATCACAACGCCAGCAACGTGGAGGACTACATCAACGAGGAGACCGTGATGTACGGCCCGGGCCGCGCCTCCTTTGCCGACGCGCTGCCGGGGCTGATGACCTCGCTGGGCTTCCTGGGCACGCTGATCGGCCTGGCCCAGGGCCTGTCCGGCTTCAACATGGCCGACTCCGCCGCGGTACAGCAGTCTATCGTCACGCTGATCCCCGGCATGCGCTACGCCTTTACCACGTCGATCTTCGGCGTGGTGGGCAGCGTGCTGTTCACGCTGGTGACCCGCGCGGTATACGGCTCCAGCGAGCACACGCTGAAGGCCTTCTACGGGGCCATGAGCCGCTATGCCGGCGTGCTGAGCGTGGATCCGATGACCCAGATCGCCATCTACCAGCAGGAGCAGACCGCCCTGATCCAGACCATGGCCAAGGACCTGAACGGCGCGTTCACCGAGAACATCGCCGCCGCGGTCCACGACGCCATCGACCCGCTGAACCAATCGTTCCGGAACTTCGTGAACGTTTCCACCAAGGATCAGATGCGCTTCATGGACGCGGTGATGCAGCGCTTCGCCGACCGGCTGGATGAATCGCTGCACGGCAAGCTGCAGCGCTTCGGCGAGATGCTGGATGAGATGAGCCGCCAGCAGCAGGAGAGCTGCGTGGTGGTCCGCGCCAGCCTGGCCGGGGCCAAGGAAGCCGTGGGCGACCTGCAGCAGATGCAGACGCTGTCCCGCCAGCTGGTGGAGGACCTGTCCGCCTACGTCAGGAAGCTGGACGACACCCGCGCGCAGGCCGACGGGGCCTACGCCCGGGTGGCCGAGGCCGCGGACCAGATCAGCGAGATCACCCGCCGCCAGGACGGCTATCTGAAGACCGTCAGCACCATGCAGGCCGACGTGGGCCGCCTGGCCGACGCCATGCAGAAGGCCGCCGCCGAGCTGCGGGATTCCGCCGCCAGCGTGGAGCGCGCGCACCTGCAGGCCAACAAGGCCCTGCAGCAGGAGCTCACCAGCACCATGGACGCCTATCGCGATTACGTGAACCAGTTCACCCAGCGGGTGGACTACCTGGCCTCCAACATCTCCGGCGCGCTGCAGGCCATGCCCGACGCGGTGGGCGAGGCCAACAACCGCTTCCTGGACCAGGTGGACCGCATGACCGACGCGATGGCGCAGGCCCAGCGCGCGCTGGAGGTCACCGCGGACAGGCTGTATCGGGGATAGTGACCACAGCTCAAAGTGAAAGGAGGTGGGCGCGTGCGCAGCACCCGTACCCCGGCGCGACACCGCTTTGGCAACAGCGGCGTGCAATGGCTCAGCTTTTCTGACCTGATGAGCGCCCTCTTGCTGATATTCATACTGATCATGTTTTACATCATGTATCAGTATTTCGATATGTATGAGATCAACATGGCGGAGATCGCCCGCCAGCAGTACGACCTGGACCTGGCGAACAAGAGCCTGGACGAGCAGAAGACCAAGCTGTCCGAGGCCGAGCAGCAGATGCTGGCCCAGCAGATCCGCCTGAACGCCGCCCAGGCCGACCTGGAGGACGCCCAGAGCATACTCGCCAGCCAGCAGGACGAGCTGAGCAAGGCCCAGTCGCTTTTGACCGAGAAGGAGAACGAGATCGCCGCCCAGCAGGAGCAGCTGGACGCGCTGAGCATCCAGCTGGGCGACCAGCAGACCCAGATCGACCGCCAGCAGCAGGTGCTGGACGACCAGCAGACCCAGATCGAGGCGCTGGTGGGCATGCGCACGCGCATCATCACGTCGCTGTCCAGCGCGCTGAAGTCCGCCAACATATCGGCTCAGGTGGACCCGGCCAACGGCTCCATCGCCCTGGAATCCGACGTGATGTTCCAGCTGGGGCGCTACAACCTGTCCGAGCGGGGCGAGCGGTTCATCGACCGCTTCCTGCCGGTGTACCTGGACGTGCTGTTCTCCGACGAATACAAGGATTACGTGGCCGAGATCATCATCGAGGGTCACACCGATTCCACCGGCAACTACATCGACAACCTGGAGCTGTCCCAGCAGCGCGCGCTGGCGGTGGCCAGCTATGTGCTGGACGACGGCTATCACGCCATCACCAATAAACAGAAGCGCCAGCTGCGCGCGGTGGCCACGGCCAACGGGCGCTCCTTCAGCGACCCGGTGCTGGATGAAAACGGCAACGAGGATATGGACGCCTCCCGCCGGGTGGTGTTCAAGTTCCGCCTGACCGACGAGCAGATGATCGAACAGCTGAAGTCGATCCTGGAGGGAAACGATTAATTCCAAGGGAGTAATACGAACGTGCTGTACTTTCGAAGGCTGATCTGGTTCATCGCCGGGCGGATGCTGCTGATCTGCGCGCTGGTGGGCATGCTGGTATGCGGCTTCTTCATGGCCATGAACGCGGCCAACATCTACGTGGTGCTGAACGACGGCATGCAGAAGCGGGTGGACGTGATCCTGACCCGCCAGCAGGCCGAGGAGCTGAACAAATACTTCCACGCCGACTTCCTGATCGCCGACGAGGCGCTGGAGGGCGCGCTGAACGGCATCAGCGCCTATTCGGATTATAACATCACAGGCTTTGAATACGACCTGACCATCGAAAAGCTGTGGGCCTGGCCCTGGGACGCCTACGCCAACTGCACCGTGGTCGAGCGGGTGCCCTCCATCACCGGCAGGGTCATCTCCAGCCGCCGGGGCGAGGTCTCCGAGCGCATCCCCAGCTGGCAGGGCGGCAGGTATGACATCACCCTGGTCAAGACCGCCGGCCTGTGGAAGATCGTGGGCATGCAGCAAAAGACCATACTGGTGGAGCCCGACGGGAATACCGATGGGCTGGAGACCGAAGTGCTGGTGTCGTGATTTTTGGAGGGGGAGCAAGCTCCCCCTCCAATACCACCCCCTCCGGATTTGACTTGAGGCCTGAAGGCCTCCGGTCGTCAAATCCGCAAGGAAGCCTTTTTCACTCTGGTCGGCAGGCTCCCTGCCGTGAAAAAGGCCCCGCCCGCGGCGGCAAAGCCACCGCGTACGGTTGAAATGAGGCACTGCTGCCGATAATACGTGGGATAAATGTGAACAGGAGGCGTTATGCGCGTTGTCGTTGGCATGTCCGGCGGCGTGGACAGTTCGGTTGCCGCGCTGCTGATGAAGCGCGCCGGTCACGAGGTGATCGGCGTGTTCATGAAAAACTGGGAGGAAAAGGACGAGAACGGCGTCTGCACCAGCGAACGGGACTGGGCCGACGCCCGTTCGGTGTGCGAGGCGCTGGACATTCCCTATTACTCGGTGAACTTTGCCCGGCAGTACTACGAGCGGGTGTTCGAGCACTTCCTGGCCGAATATCGCAGGGGCCGCACGCCCAACCCGGATGTGCTGTGCAACCGGGAGATCAAGTTCGATGTGTTCCTGAGCTTTGCCGAGCAGCTGGGGGCGGAGAAGCTGGTCACCGGCCACTTCGCCAACCTGGACCAGGCGAACGGCGAGTACCGGCTGCTGCGGGCCAGGGACGAGAACAAGGACCAGACCTACTTCCTCTATATGCTGGGCCAGCGGGCGCTGTCGAAGGCCCTGTTCCCGGTGGGGAACCTGACCAAGGCCGAGATTCGCCAGATCGCCCGGGAGGCGGGGCTGCCCGTCAGCGAAAAGAAGGATTCCACCGGCGTGTGCTTCATCGGCGAGCGCAACTTCAAGCAGTTCCTTTCCAATTATCTGCCCGCGCAGCCCGGGGACATGGTGACCCCCGAGGGCCGGGTGGTGGGCCGCCACGACGGGCTGATGTACTACACCCTCGGCCAGCGCCGGGGGCTGGGTATCGGCGGCGGCGGCAACGGCCAGCGCTGGTTCGTGGTGGGCAAGGACCTGGCCGCAAACCGCCTGATCGTCAAGCAGGGCGAGGACGACGAGCTGTTCAGCCCCGACGCCGTGGGCGGCGAGCTGACCTGGCTGGCGGGACACCCCCCGGTCGGGGACGGCGAGCCCCTGCGCTGCCAGGTGCGGCTGCGCCATCGCCAGCCGCTGCAGGGCTGCACCCTCACCCTGGCGGGGGGCCGCGCCCACATGGCCTTCGACGCGCCTCAGCGCGCCGTCACCCCCGGCCAGTCCGCCGTGTTCTACGACGGCCGGGTGTGCCTGGGCGGAGCGATTGTTGAATGAAGGAAGCGCGCCAAAATATTGCGTCAGGGTCTTGTTAAGAGCCTGTGTTCCATGGTATAATGGATGTGGTTGATTAGCTATACATACGCAGGGAGGCCGTTTTATGAATTCCAAAAGCAAGATCTGGCAGATTGTGCTGCTCGTGCTGTTGGTGCTCGCCATCGCCGCGATACTGTTGTTCAACAACAAGCTGAACGCCAGCAAGCAGACGTTGTCCGACACCGTGGCCCAGCTGACCGAGGCGAAGGAGAATTCCGCGTCGCTGCAGGCGGACCTGGACGCCACCAAGGCCGACTATGCGCAGGTCAGCGAACAGCTGACCCAGGAGAAGGCCAGGACGGTCCAGCTGAACATCGAGGTGGAGGACGGCAAGGCCGCCGCCGAGCAGCTGCAGAACGACCTCTCCGCCGCCAACGAGCAGGTGACCCAGCTGACCACCGCGAAGGAGGACAACGAGGCCAAGATCGTGGAGCTGACCACCGCGAAGGAGGACAACGAGGCGAAGATCGCGGAGCTGACCACCGCGAAGGAGGACAATGAGGCCAGGATCGCGGAGCTGACCAGCGCCGCCGAGGACAGCGAGGCGAGGATCGCGGAGCTGACTTCCGCCGCCGAGGACAGCGAGGCGAAGATCGCGGAGCTGACTTCCGCCGCCAAGGACAGCGCGGCCCGGATCGCAGAGCTGGAGAGCGCCGCCAAGGACAGCGAGGCGAAGATCGCGGAGCTGACCGCAGCCGCTTCGGCCGCCGCCGATACCCCCGCCGCCCAGCCCGGGGACAAGGCGACCGCGTCCGTCCCGGCCGACGCCGAGCCGGCGTCCCCCGAGGGGAACGCCGATGACGGGATCCCGGAGACCAGGGCGGAAGCGCCCGCCGACGAGCCCGTGGACAGCGAGAGCCTGTCCGAGGCGGTGGCAGGCATCGAGAGCGCCATCGTGCAGATCGCGGGCATTCAGGCCACGGGCGGCGCGAAGGGCGTGGATCTGGACGCCATCCGCGATACGCTGAACAAGGCCATGGCCGCCGCGCCTGACGAAGCCGCCGGCGCGCTGGAGGAGATCCGCCAGGCGCTGGACGAGGCGCTGGAGGCCGAGGGCATAGAGCCGACTGCCGATCAGACCGCCGCCGGCGAGACCGGTGACGACGCCGTGGAGACCGCCGTGATCCAGGCCAAGCTGGACGCCGCCGAGGCCCAGGTGGAGCAGCTGTCCGGCGACCTGGCCGAGAAGCTGGCCGAGATCGACACCCTGAACGATTCCATCGCCGCCCTGGATGTCCAGGCCGGTGACTACGCCAAGCAGCTGGACGCGCTGCAGACCAGCCTGGACGCCGCCGAGGCCCAGGCCAAGGCGCAGACCGAGGCGCTGGCCGAGGCCGAGGCCCAGGTGAAGGCGCAGACCGAGGCGCTGGCCGAGGCTGAGGCCACCTACGAAAAGCAGCTTTCCGAGGTCCGGGCCTACAAGGTGGATCGCGAGCCCGCCACCGGCGAGGCGCACCTTTCCACCGCCGTGGACAACGCCATCGAGGTGGCCGCCGACGGCGTCACCGCCACCTGGCAGTATGTGAACAGCGACCTCAGCGGCAACACCGCCACCGTCCGGCTGTTGGTGGACGACGAGACGGTCTTCACCTCCGGCGCGCTGAAGCCGGGCGAGACCCTGGAGGGCGTCGTGCTGGACAAGCCCCTGGCCGCCGGCAGCCATCAGGGCATGGTCGTGACCACCGTGGCGGACGCCTCCGGCGCGCCCGTGCTGACCAGCCGCGTGCCCGTGACCGTGAACGTGGCGGAGTAACCCCACCGCCGCCCATGCAAACGCAGGGACTTTCGTCCCTGCGTTTGCATTATCGGTGCTTTTGTGGTATGATGTATCAAAACCCAGCGGAGGTGTCAACAATGTCCCATCCCAACGCGGTGCCGACGGCGCTGGCGGAATTCTTCGCCGCCCATCCCCGGATGGCGCTGGCCTTCTCCGGCGGCACGGACAGCGCGTATCTGCTGTATGCGGCCAAGGCCTGCGGCTGCGACGTGAGGGCCTTCTATGCCCGCTCGGCCTTTCAGCCGGAGTTCGAGCGCCGGGACGCGCTGCGCCTGGCGGAACAGCTCGGCGCGGACATGGTCCAGGTGCCCCTGGACGTGCTGGCGGTGGAGGACGTGCGCGTCAATCCCGCGAACCGCTGCTATTACTGCAAGCAGGCTATATTCACCGCGCTGATCCGGGCCGCCCGGGCGGCGGGCTGTGAACAGATCATGGACGGCACCAACGCCTCCGACGACGCGGGGGATCGCCCCGGCATGCGGGCGCTGTCTGAGCTGGAGGTGCTGTCGCCGCTGCGACAGTGCGGCATCACCAAGGCCGAGGTGCGGGCCCTGTCCCGGCAGGCGGGGCTGTTCACCGCGGACAAGCCCGCCTACGCCTGCCTGGCCACCCGGATCCCCGCCGGGACGCCCATCGACGCGGACACGCTGCGCCGGGTCGAGGGCGCGGAGGGCGCGCTGTTCGATTTGGGCTATGCCGATTTCCGCGTGCGCGTGTTCCACGGCGCGGCGCGCCTGCAGCTGCCAGCGGACCAGCTGGAGCGGGCCGCCCGCGAGCGCGAGGCTGTGCGGGAGGCGCTGAAGCCCTTTTTCGATGCGGTATTGTTGGACCTGAAGGAGAGATAGTTCCATGGAACGTGAGGAAATGCTACAGGCGCTTCGCGCCGTGCGGGACGGCGGAATGTCGCCGGAGGCCGCGCTGGAGCTGCTGGCGAAGGCCCCCTTCGAGGACATCGGCTATGCCCGGATCGACCATCACCGCCGCCTGCGCAACGGCAACAGCGAGGTGATCTACGGCGCGGGCAAGACGGCGGAGCAGATCGCCGGCATCGCCCGGCACATGGTGGACGCGGGCAGCGAGAACATACTGATCACCCGCATGGACGCCGACAAGGCCGCCGTGGTTGAAAAGGCCGTGCCGCTGTTCTACGATTCCCTGTCCCGGGTGGGCATCGCCAACCGGGTGGAGAAGGCGCGGGTGGGCAGCGTGGTGGTGGCCTCCGGCGGCACCAGCGACCTGCCCGTGTGCGAGGAGGCGGCGCTGACCGCCGAGACCCTGGGCAGCAGCGTCACCCGGCTGTACGACGTGGGCGTGGCGGGGCTGCACCGCCTGCTCAGCTGCCTGGACCAGTTGCGCGCCGCCCGGGTGGTGATAGCCGTGGCGGGCATGGAGGGCGCGCTGGCCAGCGTGGTCGGCGGGCTGGTGGACTGCCCGGTGATCGCGGTGCCCACCTCGGTGGGCTACGGGGCCAGCTTCGGCGGCGTTTCAGCGCTGCTGTCCATGCTGAACGCCTGCGCCAGCGGCATTTCCGTGGTGAATATCGACAACGGCTTCGGCGCGGGCTATCTGGCGAATCGGATCAATCAAATGGAAGGGATTCGGCAATAGGCAATAGGCAATAGGGAATAGGGGACACGGAGGAATCTGGATGAAGACGCTTTATATCGAGTGCAACATGGGCGCGGCGGGGGATATGCTGATGGCCGCGCTGTCCGATTTGATCGACCGGCCGGAGGCCTTCTTCGAGAAGATGAACGACCTTGGCCTGCCCGGCGTGCGCTATCAGCGCGGCAGCGCCGAAAAGTGCGGCATCACCGGCACCCACATGACCGTGACCGTGGACGGCCAGGAGGAGCACTCCGAGGATGTGCATGGGCATGGGGAGAGGGAACAGGGAACAGGGGACAGGGAACAGGGAACAGGGAACAGGGAACAGGGAACAGGGGACAGGGAACAGGGAACAGGGAACAGGGAACAGGAATTGTGTGGACACCATCATGACCACGATCATGAGCATGACCATGAGCATGACCACGATCATGAGCATGACCACGATCATGAGCATGACCACGATCATCACCACCACCATCACGCGACGCTGAGCGACGTGCGGGGCATCATCGACGCGCTGCCGCTGCCGGAGAAGGTGCGCGCGGACGCCAACGCGGTGTACGCGCTGATCGCCGGGGCGGAGTCCCAGGTGCACGGCCATCCCATCGACCAGATCCACTTTCACGAGGTGGGCACGCTGGACGCCATCGCCGACGTGGTGGGCGTGTGCGCGCTGATGAACGAGATCGCGCCGGAGCGGGTGGTGGTGTCGCCGGTGCACGTGGGCTGCGGCGAGGTGCGCTGCGCCCACGGCGTGCTGCCGGTGCCGGCCCCGGCCACGGCGCTGCTTTTGAAGGACGTGCCGGTGTACGGCGGCGCGATCCGGGGCGAGCTGTGCACGCCCACCGGCGCGGCGCTGCTGCGCTACTTTGCGGACAGCTTCGGCGACATGCCGGTGATGACCCTGAGCAAGAGCGGCGTCGGCATGGGCACCAAGGACTTTGCCTGGGCCAACTGCCTGCGGGTGATGTTGGGCGAATCGGCGGGCGAGGCCGTCTCGGCGGTGGAGCTGGCCTGCAACCTGGACGACATGACCGGCGAGGAGATCGGCTATGCCGTGGGCGTGCTGCGGGACGCCGGGGCGCTGGACGTGTGGACCCAGCCCATCCAGATGAAGAAGGACCGCCCGGGCACGCTGCTGTCGCTGCTGTGCCCGCCGGCGCGGGAGGCCGAGTTCGCCGCGCTGCTGCTCAGGCACACCACCACCATCGGCGTGCGCAGCCGCACGCTGCGCCGCTATACGCTCCAAAGGGAGCAGATCACCCTGGACACCCCCTTCGGCCCGGTGCGGGCCAAGCGCTCCACCGGCTACGGCGTGGAGCGGGTGAAGCCGGAGTTCGACGACCTGGCCGCCATCGCCAAGCGGGAGGGGATCACTCTGAAACAGGCGAGGGAGAGAATGTAAAGGAGGGAACCACCGTGTCTGACATCGGCAATTCCAATCGCATCAGCCGGGAGTACATCGACTCCCTGCGCATCGAGACCCGCTACATGGACGCCGTCTGCCCGAGCATCGACTTTGAGCTGTACGGCGCGCGCTTCGCCTCGCCGATCATGACGGCGGCGCTTTCCCATCTGAATCAATTCATGTCCGAGGGCGCTTCCGACGCGCTGGGCGAGGGCGCGGCGCTGGCCGGGGCGGCGCTTTGGTACGGCATGGCCCCGGACGAGGAGATCGAGCGCCTGGCCGGCTTCGGCGCGAGGACGATCGAGATCATCAAGCCCTATCAGGACCGGGAGAAGATCTATCGCAAGCTGCGCCACGCCGAGGACATCGGCCTGCTGGCGGTGGGCGTGGACATCGACCATCCCTTCGGCCCGGAGGGGGAGCTGGACGTGGTGCACGAGGACGTGATGGCCCCGATGACCACCGAGGAGCTGACGCAGCTGTGCGCCGCCACCCGGCTGCCGCTGATCGCCAAGGGCGTGCTCAGCGTGCGGGACGCGAAGAAGTGCCTGGCCGCGGGCGTAAAGGGCATGGTGCTCTCCCACCACAACAACCGCATCGAGTACGCGCTGCCGCCGATGGCGCTGCTGCCGGAGATCGTGAAGCTCGCCGGGGACGTGCCGGTTTTCGTGGATTGCGAGATCCGCACCGGCATGGACGCCTTCAAGGCCCTGGCCCTGGGCGCGAAGGGCGTGTGCGTCGGCCGGCCCCTGATGACCGCCATCAAGCAGGGCGGCGCCGAGGGCGTGCGGGACTACCTGCTCAGGGCCAACGGCGAACTCAAGAAGGCGATGGCCTTCACCGGATGCGCCGATCTGGCGCACATGGATGAGACGATCATACACAGGGGATAGGGAACAGGGACACTGAGCGCCCGGAAAACTCTCCAGTGGAGAGTTTTCAGTGGTTCGAGCGCCCGGAAAACAGCACAGAGTGCTGTTTTCAGCGAGAACGGGCCGGTAGGCCCCCGTCGGTGGGGCCGGTAGGCCCGGGGAACAGGGAACAGGGAACAGGGGGCGGGAAAGGCCGCCCCCCTCATCGTTTTAAA
>JBGUQG010000132.1:0-5148 GCA_045130815.1 Christensenellales bacterium | reverse complement strand
ACCGCGGCCACCTGACTGGCGATGCCCTGCTCCACGAAGTCATAGGTATGGGCCGTCAGCGCCGTGTCGCCCGCGCGCCAGGCGTACAGCGCGTCGTCCGAGGCCAGATACAGCGTGTCCCCCAGGGCAAAGGCGCGCTCGAAGTACTGCGCCCGGTCCGCGTCCCGCCCCAGCACGATGTCCCCCTCCGCCGCGAAGGCGGGAAGGGCGAGGGCAAGCATGAGCAACATGGATATGAGGATGATCGTTCGCTTCATGGCAGCTTCTCCCATTGATTTCCTTGCTATTCGAACCGCACCGTCTGGCTCTCCATCAGCACGCCGTCCATCATGATGTTGATGATGTGCTCGCCCGGCTCGGTGTCGGAAAGCTCGATGCGATAGGTGCCCGCGTTCAGCTCGCCGTGGTAGACCTCCTGGGTGTTGCCGGAGGGCGACACCATCATCAGCTGCACGCCGGTGCCGTTCAGCGGCACCACCACCGACAGCTTGGAGGTGGGATAGCACAGCGTCTGGCGCGCGCCGTTCACGGTGATGTCCACCGTGGCGCCGGCCATCTGCTCGGTGCCGGCCTCCGGGTTCTGGGCGATCACGGTGTTCGGCAGCGCGTCCACGGCGTCGCCCTCGGTCACCGCGCCCACCTGCAGGCCCTCGGCCTCGATCAGCGCCCGGGCGTCCTCCAGCGCGAAGCCGATCAGCGAGGGCATCCAGATCCGCTGGCCGCTGACGGTGAAGATCAGGGCCGTGTCCTTGGCCTGGCGGCCCGGCTCCGGCGAAACGCTGATCACGGTGCCCACCGGCGCCTCCGACTGCACATACAGCACCTGCACCGATTCCACGCCCTGGGAGCGCAGCGCCTCCCGGACCTCCTCGATGCCCTGGCCGGTATAATCCTCCAGCACGTACCATTGGGTGCCCCGGCTGACGGTCAGCGACACGGGCACGGCCTCGCGCACCCGGGCCCCCGCCCGGCGGGACTGGGCGATCACGATGCCCTCCTCATAGTCCTCGCTGTAGCTGTAGTCCAGCTCGGCCTCGCCGCCCAGGCGCTCCAGCGCGTCCTGGGCCAGCAGCTGCTCCTGGCCCACCAGGTCGGGCATGACATAGGTGTTCACCGTGCCGGTGAAGTACCATATCCCCGCCGCCAGGATCAGCACCACGCCGATCAGTATGCAGGCCACCATCACCCGGCGCAGCCTGCGGCGGTCCTCGGCGCGCCTGCGGCGGCGCTCCTCCTTTTCCCGCTCGGCCTCGTCGGCGTCCTTGGGATAGGTCACGAACCCCCCCTGGGGATGGGAAATGGACTTTCTGAGGTCGGCGGCCATCTCCGCCGCGGTCTGATAGCGCTTGGCGGGGTCCTTGCACAGCGCGCGCATGACCACCTCGTCCAGGGCCTTGGAGATGCCCTCCTGATGGTCGCGCATGCTGCGGGGGGCCTCGCTGAGATGCTTCAGAGCCACGGACACCGAGGTCTCGCCGTCAAAGGGCACCTGGCCGGTGAGCATTTCATACATCACCACGCCCACGGAATACAGGTCGCTCTTCTCGTCGGCCACCTCGCCCCGGGCCTGCTCGGGGGAAAAGTAGTGCACGCTGCCCAGCGCCGAGCCGGTGCTGCCGCCCTCTTCGATGCGGGTGGTCTGGCTGGCCTTCAGCCGCGCGATGCCGAAATCGGCCACCTTCACCCGGCCCTGGTTGTCCACCAGGATGTTCTGGGGCTTGATGTCCCGGTGGACGATGCCGTTGCGGTGGGCGTGGTCCACCGCCGCCAGGATGCGTATGGTCATGCGGATGGCGGTGTCCGGGTGGATGGTGCCCCGCTGGCGGATCATGTCCTTCAGCGTCTGGCCGTCCACGTATTCCATCACGATGTACCGAAGGTCGCCGTCGATGCCCACGTCCAGCATGTTCACGATGTTCTCGTGGGACACCTTCGACGCGGCCTCGGCCTCACGACTGAAGCGCCGCACGAATTCCTCATCCGACTCATACTCCGGCCGCAGCACCTTGATGGCCACGATTCGGTTTTTCTTTTGATCGAAGGCGCGATAGACGACGGCCATACCGCCCGTCCCGACGACGGCCTGCACGACATATCGCCCCGATATGACGCGTCCGATCATCGGGTGGCAGCCTCCTCGATCACCGCGAACAGCGCGGTGATGTTGTCCGCGCCGCCGTTTTCAAGGGCGATGGAGACCAGGTGGCGCAGCTTCTCCTGCCAGTCCCGCTCCGACAGGGCTGCCTCAAGGATCTCGTGCTCCTGGACATAGTTGGTCATGCCGTCGCTGCACAGGAAGAAGGCGTCGCCGGGATACACGCTCATCTGCATCACGTCCACCCGCACGAAGGGCTCGGTGCCCAGCGCCCGGGTGATGATGTTGCGGCGGGGGTGCACCCGCGCCTCCTGGGGGGTGATCATGCCCTTCTGGACCATCTCCTCCACCAGGGTGTGGTCGGTGGTCATCTGCACGATCGTGCCGCCCCGCACCAGGTAGATGCGGCTGTCGCCCACGTGGGCGATGTAGGCGCTGTCCCCCTGCTCGACCAGGGCGGAGAAGGTGGTGCCCATGCCGCTCATGCCCTCGTTTTCCAGGGCCGCCAGGTACACCGCCTCGTTGGCGTGCTCCACCGCCTCGCGCAGGGCCACGGCGTTGACGCGCTCCACGTCCCGCATGTGCCGGGAGAAGATCTCCACCGCCATGGCGCTGGCCACCTCCCCGGCGTTGTGTCCGCCCATGCCGTCGGCCACGGCGCAGAAGCGCTCGCCCGCCTGGGGCAGGTAGTAGGAATCCTCGTTGATGGGGCGCATCCTGCCGATGTCCGTAATTCCGTAGACCTTCATGGGCGTAACCTCCAATGGCGTTGTGCGTTGTTGGGTCGTTGGTACGGGGTCAAGTCCTCACTCCACACTCAAATAGCTTCTCCTCAGCTGCCCGCAGGCGCCTTCGATGTCCGCGCCCATCTCCCGGCGCACGGTGGCGGAGATGTGCTTCAGCTCCAGTCGCTTCAAAAAGGCGTCCACCGTGCGGCGGTCTGGGGCGGCCAGGCGGCGCTCCTTCACGTCGTTCAGCGGGATCAGGTTCACGTGGCAGCGCATGCCCCGCAGGCGGCGGGCCAGCTCCTCGGCGTGGCTCACGTCGCTGTTCAGATCCTTGATCAGCGCGTACTCGAAGATCACCCGGCGGCCCGTCTTTTCGATGTAATACTTGCAGGCGGCCAGCACCTCTTCATAGCGGTAGGCGTTGGCCACGGGCATGATCTTCCGGCGGATCTCGTCGTTGGGGGCGTGCAGCGACAGGCTCAGCGTCACAGGCAGGCCTTCGGCGGCAAAGTCGTACATGCGGCGCACCAGCCCGCAGGTGGACAGCGATATGTTGCGCAGCGATATGTTCAGCCCCCCGGGATCGTTCACCAGGCGCAGGAACTTCACCACGTTGTCGTAGTTGTCCAGCGGCTCGCCGCTGCCCATCAGCACGATGTTGTGCACCCGGCGCTCCGGGTCCGCCTGTCGGATGCGGCGGTTGGCGGCGGACACCTGGCCCAGGATCTCCCCCGGGGTCAGGTCGCGCACGCGGCCCTCCAGCGTGCTGGCGCAGAAGGCGCAGCCCATGCGGCAGCCCACCTGGGTGGACACGCACAGCGTGTCGCCGTGGTGATAGCGCATCAGCACGCCCTCGATCAGGTTGCCGTCCGGCAGGGCGTACAGGAACTTCTCCGTCTCGTCCAGCTTTGACCTGAAGCTTTCCAGTATGCGCACCGGGTTGGCCACGGCCAGCTGCGACAGCTTCGCGCGCAGCGGGGCGGACAGGTTGGTCATGCCCTCGATGTCTTCGCCCCGGTTCAACCATTCGGCGATCTGCCCGGCGCGATAGCGGGGCTCGTGAAGCTCTTCGGTCACGAAGCGCGAAAGCTCGTCGCCGTCAAGGCCCATAAGCTGTATCCTGTCCAAGCGTCACACGCCCTTTCTGCGCATCCGCGCGATGAAGAAGCCGTCCAGATTGTCCCTGTGGGGCAGAATCTGAAGCGTGCCGCCCTTATACAGCCCCCGCAAGGCCTCGGGCAGCCAGCCGCCGTCCTCGTCCGGCTCGAATTCCGGGTGGCGCTGCAAAAACGCCCGGGCCTGGGCCGCGTTTTCATCCGGCAGCACCGTGCAGGTGGCGTACACCAGCAGGCCGCCCACCTTCACCGTGTCGGCCACGCTGTCCAGAATCTCCCGCTGCAGCAGGGGCAGCGCGGCAAGGCGCTCCTCGGCCTGGCGGTACTTGATGTCCGGCTTCTCGGCGATCACGCCCAGGCCGGAGCAGGGCACGTCCGCCAGCGCCGCGTCCATACACAGGCGCAGCTGGTCCGCCGGCCTGCGTGCGTCCCGCTCGGCGGGGCGCACGTTCTCCAGGCCCAGCCTGCGGGCGGCTGCCCGGATCAGCTCCACGCGGTGGGCGTGCACGTCCCAGGCGTACACCCGGCCCGAGTTGCCCATGCGCTCGGCCATCAGGCAGGTCTTGCCGCCGGGGGCCGCGCAGGCGTCCAGGATCTGCATGCCGGGCCTCGCCCCCACGGCCAGCGCCGCCAGCATGGCGCTCTGGCCCTGGATCGAAAACAGGCCCTGGCGATAGCCCTCGTGGGCGGACAGGTTCCCGGCGTCGGAGACGATGTAGGCGTCCCCGACGACGCCACTGCGCCAGTCCAGCTTCTGCGCGGTCAGCCACGCCTCGAAGGCGGCGGGGTCCATGCGCAGGCGGTTGGGGCGCACGGTCTGCTCGCGGCGGGGCGGCGTCCAGGACACCAGCCTCTCCGCGTCCTCCGGGCCGTAGGCGTCGATCAGCCTGCGGGCGGCGGCCTCCGCCACCGAACAGCGCACCCGCAGCCAGGCAACGGGGTCGGCGTCCCGGTCCGGCAGGGTCAGCTCCCCGGCGTCCCGGGCGCGGATCAGGTTGCGCAGCACACCGTTCACCAGGCCGGAGAAGCCCTCGCGCTTCGCGGCGCGCACCTGCTTCACGGCCTCGTCCACCGCGGCGTGGTCGGGCACCCGGTCCATAAACAGCAGCTGGGCCGCGGCGATGTGCAGTATGTCCGACACCACCGGCTCCGGGCGGCGCTCCAGGAATCGGGACAGCATGTCCTCGATGTACAGCCGGTTCTCCACGGC
>JBGUQG010000131.1:0-9169 GCA_045130815.1 Christensenellales bacterium | reverse complement strand
GATGCAGCGCATCGTTGACCGAAGCGAAGCAAAGCCAGGGCGGAAAAGGCGCCCGCAGTTGTGTATGGATTAGATGGAATTCAGTATTTACTTGCGCTTTGCCGGATTGTCCTGTAAAATATGAATGAACAGACACAAAAGGGAGGCGGGCCGGCATGAACCTTTCCTTTGCCGAAACCCTGCGCCGACTGCGCGTTGAAAACGGGCTTTCCCAGCAACAGCTGGCGGAATCGCTGCACGTGGACCGATCTACCGTGGCCAAATGGGAATCCGGCGACCGGCAGCCGGACGCGGCGACGCTGTCGCGGCTGTCCGAGTGCCTGGGCGTGGACGTGGGCGTGCTGCTGGACCGTTCGGCATCCCGGCCCGGGCATCCGCAGGTGATCCTGGTGGACGACGAGCGCATCATCCTCTCCGGCGGCCTGCCCATACTGCGCAAGGCCCTGCCCGGCGCGGAGGTCACCGGGTTCACCCGCCCCTCGGAGGCGCTGGCCTTCGCCCGGACCAACCGGCTGGCTCTGGCCTTCCTGGACATCGAGATGGGCAAGGTCAGCGGGCTGTCGCTGTGCAAGCAGCTGCTTGACATCAACCCGCGCACCAACGTGTTCTACCTGACCGCCTACAGCGAATACGCGCTGGACGCATGGTCCACCGGGGCCTGCGGCTTCATGGTGAAGCCGCTGACCGTGGAGGCCGTGCGCGCACAGCTGCGACGGACGCGCTATCCCGTCAGGGGGCTTGACCTGCCGTGACATACATGATCAATCTTATCAACTACACCGTCGCGGTGGCCGGACTGGTCGTATCGCTGATGGGCCTCATGCTCAACCTCTTCACCGCCTATCTGGACCGGTGGAGCCGCCGGTTCTTCACACTGTTCTTCGCGCTGCTGGTCGCCTACGTGGCCTCCAACCTGCTGGGGTCGCTGTCCGTGTCCCTGCCCAGCTTCGGCGCTCCGATGCTGACCCGGGCCGCCGTATTCAGCGAATCGCTGCTGTCCTCGCTGCTGATGCCGATGCTGACGCTGTACATGCTGCGCTACGCCGGGGAAAGCTGGAAAAGGCCGGTCATGGCCGCGGCGCTTTGCCTTTGGACGGTCTACCTGGCGCTTTTGATCTTCACGCAGTTCACCACGCTGATCTATACCATCGGACCGGACAATGTGTATCGCCGCGGGCCCTGGTATCCGGTGCTGCTGGTCCCGCCCGTGCTGCTGATGCTCGTGAACCTCGCGGCCCTGTGGCGCAGGCGGCGGGCGCTCTCCCGACGCCTGCTGGCGGCCTTCGCGCTGTACCTGGCCATCCCGCTGGCGTGCATGGTCATACAGATGTTCTCCTACGGCCTGCACATGATCGTGATCGGCACTTCGGTGGCGGCGCTGTCCATGTTCATGTTCATCATCACCGACCAGGTGGAGAAGTACGTCGCCCAGCAGCGGGAGCTGGCCCGCCAGCGCGCCAGCATCATGGTGCTGCAGATGCGGCCCCACTTCATCTACAACACGATGACCAGCATCTACTACCTGTGCCGCCAGGACGCGGAAAAAGCCCAGCGCGTCACGCTGGACTTCACCACCTATCTGCGCAGGAACTTCACCGCCATCGCCAGGGAGGACCCCATCTCCTTCCCGGAGGAGCTGGAGCACACCCGGGCCTACCTGGCCGTGGAGCAGGTGCGCTTTGAGGGCGAGCTGTTCGTGGAATTCGACACGCCCCACGTCGCCTTCCGCCTGCCGCCGCTGACGCTGCAGCCCATCGTGGAAAACGCCGTCAAGCACGGCGTGGACCCGGAGCTGGAGCCGCTGCGCATCGCCATCCGCACCCGCGCCACGCCCCGGGGCAGCGAGATCACCGTGGAGGACAGCGGTCCCGGCTTCGCCCCCGCCGACAGCGACGCACCCCACATCGCCCTGGCCAACATTACAGAGCGCCTGGCCATGATGTGCGGCGGCAGCCTGGAGATCACGCCGCGGGAGGGCGGCGGCACCGTCGTGCGGGTGACGATCCCAAGCGAACCGCAGAGGCGGTTGAGATGATTTGCCGCTTGCATAATGCGAGCAGTTCAAGCGGGTACGCCCCCGCCCGGATGACGCAGGCTCAAATCGCAGGTTCGGCTGAAAACATGGACGGCTTGCGTCTCCCGCTTCAGGGGATCACGCAAACCGTCCATGTTTTCACGGTCGATCCGCATCGCTTTCAAGCACGTCAAGGGGCTCCAACGCCGCCATGGCACAAAAGACGCCGCAGGATCGTCTATCTCCTGTTTGAGTTCAGTATCAATACCCTTGAGCTTCCGTGCCGGAACGCCCGCCACCGCGCAGCTGTCCGGCACGTCCTTTGTCACAAACAACCTCCCAGTCGCTGTCGATGGCATCATTCCCCCTATGCTGTTATTTCAGGCCGTCGACCCACGCCCGCAGCTCTTCTTCACCGACGTTGCCGTTGAAGCGCGCGCCGTCCAGCCAGACGCCGGTCCCGGCCAGCTGCTCAAGGTCCTTGCCGCTGCGGCCGATGCCGCTGCCACCACTGGTGCAGAAGGGGATCACGGTGATGCCGGTGAAATCGTGGCTCTCCACGAAGGTACACAGGATGCGCGGCTCCTCGCCCCACAAGATGGGATAGCCGATGTAGACGGTGGTGTAGCCGGCCAGGTCGATGTCCTCGCCGCTGATCTCGGGGCGGATGTCGGTATGGTCCTGCTCCGAGGTCGCGCGGGCGCTGCGGTCGTTGTAGTTCAGGTCCTCGTCGGTGTAGGGCACGGCGGGAGCGATCTCATGAAGGTCCGCGCCGGTCACGCCCGCCAGCTTCTCCGCCACGCCCCTGGTGGTGCCCGTCGCGGAGAAGTAGACCACCAGCGTGTCGCTATGGGCGGCCTCCTCGGCCAGCGCGCTCCCGCCCAGCAGCAGGCACAGCGCCATCAACATCGCAATCAGCTTTTTCATATCCATATCCTCCCTTTCAGGTGCCCGTCTGCCGCGGCCCTCCACAAAGCCGCCGGCAAAACTGACACCGTGTCAATATAGATATTGTACATCATTGTTGACACAGTGTCAACACCGTCACAAACAGTTTACATGCGCTCCTTGCACCATCCAAAACACAGTAAACGGGCTATGCCCAATTACCGCCCCCTATCAATACGATATTCAATTCCCTTGCTGAACGAAACAGGCCCGACGCTGCCTATGAGCTTCGGAAGCCCTCTCCTGATCCTTCACCCGAAAGCAACTGGTGTTCATCGCGCAGTGATTAGCAGCGGAGGGGCGCTCGAAGAGCGCCCCTCCAATAATGCTGTAATAACCGGGCCCGTCATTCTCCTTTCCTGGAGCCCATTTCCCCTGTTACGCTTTCCCGGCAACAGGTTATACGTCATTGGTTCTGCTGCTTCAGCGTCTCCTGTCCTTCCCAGCCGCCTCCTGTGACGGTCAGCTGCTCTCCATCCCATGTCACCTCCACCCTTGGAAGCTTCATGGGCCGCATAAAGATATCGTACACCGTGTATTCCATTTCATAGACCCCAAGTCTGAATTGAAATGAGCCTCCGGCACTGTATGCGAGCGCCACCTCTCCGGGGTGTCGCGCTTGATTCGGTCTCCCGGTACCCAATTCGATCTTCGATCTCCACAGTCTCATCATAAATTAGTCATCTGATTACACATCAGCTATTGTAGAAAAAGAGCCTATCTGCTATAATGTATTCGTTGCATTGGGCTATTTTCAATCCAACGGAAAGTAGTTCAACATGGAAAAGGGGTATGCAGGTGGCACAATTCGTCAGGCATACATCACTATGGGAGCCATGCTGAGATCAGCGTTGATGAACGACATGATTTCAAAGCACCCAATGAATGGTGTCCTCTACAACAAACCCGTGCGAGCCGTGGATGACATTCACTTCCTGACGATTGACGCGCATCGCAGGTTTCTCAAAACCGCCAAGCGATCCCGCAACTGCCGTCAATACGCCTTGATCCTGGAAACGGGATTGAGGACGAGCGCAAGCCCGAAAGCCCCTGAAAACAAGGAGATGTGAGGACATATGAAATTAGGCGTCGTGGGCCTGCCGAACGTGGGCAAGAGCACGCTGTTCAACG
The DNA here is from genome assembly GCA_045130815.1 of Christensenellales bacterium. Classification (GTDB taxonomy): domain Bacteria; phylum Bacillota; class Clostridia; order Christensenellales; family Aristaeellaceae; genus UBA2862. Next base: position 5,076 of record JBGUQG010000131.1, on the reverse strand, counting down.
CCATCACCTGTGCGGGCGCGCAGGCGGCGAACTATCCCTTCTGCACCATCGAGCCGAACACAGGCGTGGTGGCCGTGCCTGACCCTCGGCTGGACGTGCTGGCGGAGATGTACCACCCGGAGAAATACACCCCGGCCACGCTGGAATTCGTGGATATCGCGGGTCTGGTGAAGGGAGCCAGCCGGGGCGAGGGCCTGGGCAACAAGTTCCTGAGCCACATCCGCGAGGTGGACGCCATCGTGCACGTGGTGCGCTGCTTCAACGACGACAACGTGATCCACGTGGACGGCAGCGTCGATCCCGCCCGGGACATCGACGTGATAAACACCGAGCTGATCCTGGCCGACATCGAAACCGTGTCCAAGCGGGCCGAGCGCGCCGCCGCCATGATGAAGAAGGGCGAGAAGAAGTACGCGGTGGAGGCCGAGGCCGGCAAGCTGCTGCTGGAGCACCTGAACGCCGGCAAGCCCGCCCGCACCTGTCCCCTGGACGAGGACCAGCAGGCCGTGGTGCGGGACTGGTTCCTGCTGACCGGCAAGAAGGTCATCTACGCCGCCAACATCGGCGAGGAGGACCTGGGCAAGGACGAGGATGCTCTGCCCTTGGTGAAGCCTGTGCGCGAGATCGCCGACAGCGAGGGCGCGGAGGTCCTGGTGATCTGCGCCTCCGCCGAGGAGGAGATCTCCCAGATGGAGCCGGACGAGAAGGCCATGTTCCTGGAGGACATGGGCATCGGCACCAGCGGCCTGGACCGGCTGGTGGTACTGGGCTACCGTCTGCTGGGCCTGATATCGTTCCTCACCGCCGGGCCGAAGGAGGTCCGCGCCTGGACCATCACCAACGGCACCAAGGCTCCCCAGGCCGCCGGCAAGATCCACACCGACTTCGAGCGGGGCTTCATCCGCGCCGAGATCGTGGCTTATGACGACCTGATCCGCGAGGGCAGCATGAACGCCTGCAAGGAAAAGGGCCTGGTGCGCAGCGAAGGCAAGGAGTACGTGATGAAGGACGGCGACGTGACGCTGTTCCGGTTCAACGTGTAACATAGGTAGAGGGGGAGCATGCTCCCCCTGCACTGCCTCCCCCTCCGGATTTTGCTTGCGCTCCTTGAGCGCTGGCCGCAAAATCCGCAAGGAAGCCATTTTCGCGCCGGGCAGGCGGGGTTTCCCTCTGCAAAAATGGCCCGTCCGCGGCGTACACGCCGCCGCGTACGATTAAAAGCCGAAGCATCATCGGCATCCCATACCATATGCAAGATCCAATCGTATCAAAAATCGAAAACACGCCCCGCCCGACGCTGACCGCGGCGAGCGGGTTTGTGTTGCTCGCCGCCCTGGGCCTGTGGGTGACGGAGCTGCTGGCGAACCTGCTGGCGGTGGGCGCGGACGGGCTCGCGCTGGCGGAGTGCGCGCTGTATTACCTGCCCTTCCTGGCGCTGCCGGTGGTCATCTACATGCGCGCAAATCCGGGGCTGTCCGAAGGCATGCGGCTCAATCCCTTGCCCCCGCTGGGCGTGCTTCCGGTGGCGCTGCTGGCGCTGATCAGCGTGTTCGCGTGCAGCGCGCTGGCAGCGCTGTGGGGCTGGGGGCTGGACGCCCTGGGCCTGGCCGGCATCGGCGGCTACCCCGGGCCCGCCAGCCGCAGCGAGCTGCCGATGGCCATCATCACGATGGCGGCGGTGCCCGCGCTGTGCGAGGAGCTGCTGTTCCGGGGGTTCGCGCTGTCCGCCTGGGAGGGTCGGGGCACCTTCTTCGCCATCGGCGTGACCTCGGCGCTGTTTGCGCTGCTGCACGGCAACCTGTACGGCCTGCCCGCCTACCTGCTGGTGGGGGCGGTGTCGGGCTGTGTGTGCTTCGCGCTGGACTCGCTGTACGCGGGCATCGCCTACCACACGATCTACAATGCCGCCTGCCTGGCGCTGCCCTTCATGATCTCCGGCGGCAGCGACGAGGTCCCGGCGGTCAGCGCGGGCCTGGTGCTCTCCGTGGCGCTGGACGCGATGTCCAGCCTCGCCCTGATGGCGATGCTGCTGGTGGGACTGCGGCTGCGCGCCCGCCGGTTGGGCATCGAGCCCATCCCCCGCATCCGTCGCCCGCTGGGCACGGGGGCAAGGCTGATGCTGACGGCGGCGCTGCTCGTGATGCTGGCGACCCTCATCATCGTGCTGGTGATCGCCCTGCGGGTGAAGAACGGAGGCGCGCTGTGAACGGGACGATACTGTGCGTGGGCAGGCTGAAGGAAAAGTGGCAGCAGCAGGGCTGCGAGGAATACCTGAAGCGGCTTTCCCGCTACGGCAAATACGAAATCATCGCCGTGGACGATATGAAGGACCCGGACAAGCCCAGCGAGGCGCTGATCAGGCAGAGCATGGATCGGGAGGGCCAGGCGCTCTTGAAGCACATCCGGCCCACGGACCGGGTGATCTGCCTGTGCATAGTGGCCGACGCGCCGGATTCGATGGCGCTGTCGAAGCAGCTGGCCGCCTGGTCCGGCGACGGGCGGCGGAACGTGTTCGTCATCGGCGGCAGCAACGGCCTGTCCGGGGCGGTGCTGGCCCGGGCAGACGCGAAGCTGTCCTTCTCCAACCTCACCTTCCCCCACGGGCTGATGCGGGTGATCCTGCTGGAGCAGCTGTACCGCGCCGAACGCATCCGCACCGGCGAGCCCTATCACAAGTGATTTCCGGCCCCCTTCGGGCCTTTTTTTGTTGATAACGCTGCGTCAGGGGTTGCTCGTGACGCCGCGTCATGTGCTATTCTGGCCGTGAAGGAGGCGAAACGCTGTGTCCAAATACACGACGGGAGAGATCGCGAAGCGCTGCGGCGTGACGGTGCGCACGGTCCAGTACTATGACGCCCGGGGCATACTGACCCCCTCGGCGCTGTCGGAGGGCGGGCGGCGACTTTACACGGAGCAAGACGTAAAGCGGCTGCGCGTGATCTGCTTTCTGCGGGAGCTGGGCTTCTCCATCGACGCCATTTCCAGGCTGTTCTCCGACGACGACCCGGCGGCGGTGATCGACCTGTTGATCGAGCAGCAGGCCCAGGCGCTGCGGCAGGAGATCGGCGAGCGTCGGGAGCAGCTTTCCAGGCTGGAGACGCTGAAGCGGGAGCTTCGGGACGCGGAGAGCTTCTCCGTCGAATCCATCGGCGACATCGCGTACACCATGAACAACAAAAGGGCTTTGAAAAGGATCCACAGGAAGCTGCTGCTGACCGGCATCCCGGTGAGCCTGCTGCAATGTGCGGCCATCGTGCTGGGCATCGTCAAGGGCTGGTGGTGGCTGCTGGCGGTTTGGGCCGTGGCCGCGATCCCCTATGGGATCTGGGCATCGAAATACTACTTTGACCGCGTGAACTACATCTGCCCCAAGTGCCACAGGGTGTTCAGGCCCGCGTTCAGGCAGGCGTTTTGGGCGGCCCATACCCCCAGCACCAGGAAACTGACCTGTCCCGACTGCGGCCGCCGAGGCTACTGCGTGGAGGTGGCCGCCGAAGCGGAGGTGAAGGCCGATGCGTGATGTGGAATACAACCGGGGTCGGGTGCTGAAGTACCTGGCCTGGACCTTCGCTATCGCCTGGGCCTTGCAGTTCGCCGCCGCGCCCCTCTACAGGACGAATCGGGCGCTGGGCCAGCTGGTGCTCGCGGCGATGATGTTCGTACCGGCGCTGGGCGTGCTGCTGGCGGGCGGCCGCTTTTCCGGCATGGGCTGGAAGCCGCAGCTACGGCGCAACCTCAGGCCCATAATGATCGCATGGCTTGCGCCAATGCTGCTCACCGCCCTCGGCGCGGCGCTGTACTTTTTTGCCTTTCCGCGGCACTTCGACCTGAGCGGCGCGTACCTGTCCGCAAGCGGCGGCGCGGAAGCACTTGGTCAGATGCAGGCGCAGGGCCTGTCCTATCCGATGTATGTGCTGATCTCCACGGTGAGCGCCGTCACCTACGGGCCGCTGATCAACGCCTTCGTGGCCTTGGGCGAGGAGCTCGGCTGGCGGGGCTTTTTGTACCCCCAATTGAAGGCCCGCTTCGGCAGGCGGCGCGGCTGGCTGCTGGGCGGCGCGATCTGGGGCGCGTGGCACTGGCCGCTGATCGCGCTGATCGGCTATGAGTACGGCGCGGCGGCGGGCAACGCCGCGGGCTATCCCGGCGCGCCCGTCACCGGGATGCTGCTGTTCTGCGTCGTCACGGTGGGCTGGGGCATACTGCACGACCGGCTGTTTGAGGTGACGGGCAGCATCTGGACGCCCGCGCTGCTGCACGGCGCGATCAACGCCGCGGCCACCCTGGCCCCGTCCGTGTGCCTGCCGGACACCGGCGCCGCGCGGCTGCTGGGCCCCGCGCCGATGGGCATCCTCGCCGGGCTGCCCTTCCTGGCGATGGCGGCGGCGGTATTCATCCGTGCAAAAACGGGCAATGTGCCCCGATAGTTTGTATATTTGCATTATCATGTTGTTAAAATCGCGCATTATGCGCGATTTTTGATTGACAGGGCGGAAATATGAATTTATACTTATATACATCATTCATTTTGATATTGCTTTAGCATAATATCAGGATGTGAGTCCATCAAACAAAGGGGGATTCCCGATGAAAAAACCGACCTGCCTTTTGATGCTGACACTGATGCTGGGCCTTGCTGTCCTCGCGCCCGCCGCGCTGGCGGAGGAGGCCTCCGGCGGCTTCCTGGACGGCGTGGCCAAGGTCAACAACGCCGTGAACGGCGTGGTGTGGGGCGTACCGGCGCTGATCCTGCTTGCCTTCGTAGGCATACTGATGACGGCGCTGACCAAGGTGTTCCAACTGACGCACATCAGGCACTGGATGAGCAAGACCATCGGCGCGGTGTTCCATGACAAGCACGTCACCGGCCACACCGACGACAAGAGCATCTCCCAGTTCCAAAGCCTGTGCACGGCGCTGGCGGCCACCGTGGGCACCGGCAACATCGTGGGCGTGGCCGGCGCGATCATGGTCGGCGGCCCCGGCGCGGTGTTCTGGATGTGGGTGATCGCCTTCTTCGGCATGATGACCAACTACTCCGAGAACGTGCTGGGCATCTTCTACCGCCGCAAGAAC
>JBGUQG010000130.1:0-3664 GCA_045130815.1 Christensenellales bacterium | reverse complement strand
AAGGGGCGAAGCCGAATCGCTCCGCTGTACCACCCAAATTCGTCCGACCGCAGTCGGACCTTTCATTCCGATAACGTGAAATGACCCCGTTCGCGCCTACTGTCGGTTCAGCGCGAAGGCTCCGGAGTGAACTTCGCCCTGCGCGCGTCCGCCGGGCTTTCAGCCAGGGTCCGGCTCTCTGCGGGACGCGATGCGGGTTACTCTCTCCATCACCGCCAAATTGACATTATTCTATCACAGGCGGCGGTCAATTACAACGGCTTCGCGGGAATTTAATGCGCGGGCGCCACGTCGATCACGCAGTCCAGGTCGATGCTGCCGCCGCCGGATAGCGCGATCCGCGCCTCGCCCGGCAGGATCTGACGCACTGTGACCGTCCGGGTGACGTAGCGCCCGCCGTCCTTGCGGGCGTCCGGCACGAAATAGGTGATCTCCGCCTCCGCCGGCAGGTCCGCGCCCAGGCGCTTCAGCTTGTCGTTCAGCTCGCTTTGCTCCGCCTCGCTGAGCTCCACCCGCCTGTCCGTCAGCCGCGCGGCCTCGTCGATGGCGTCGCCGTAGCCGGTCAGCGCGGCGAACGGCGCGAACTGGGCCGCCCGGTTCAAAAGGCTCATCCTCGGATGCACCCTCGACTGGTGATGGGGCAGGTCGATGATATCGCTGTAATCCTGGGGCTTGTCGTTCACGTTCATCTCCACTCTCCACTCTGAATCACGCCCGGTGTCCGCCCACCTGGGCATTCCTGTCGCGCTGAGTCGCGCCCTCCTCCAGATTCATACCCTTGAGTATGGCGTTCTTGCCGTACTTCTCCTTGATGGCCAGCACCACCTTCTGCTGCTTGCGCTCCTTCTCCCGCTCAGCCTCCCGGGCGGCATCCTCGTGGGCCTGGGCCTCGTAGTCGGTGAACATGTCCAACTGGACGCTCTGTGCATCCCGCTCCCGGCGCACGGCCTCCTCGTCCCGGGTGTGGTTGGCGACCACGTACATCCGGCGCACCGTCAGCTCCGGGTTCACGATGCTGTCAAACAGCGCCACCATGGCCTCGACGATCTTCTTCGTGGAGGAGGTGTAGTCCCCCAGGTTCCGGCTGCCGTGGGCGGGCTTGGGCACCTCGCGGCCATAGAAGTCGAAGGTCACCGGGCCGCGGTATTTGCGGCGGGTGGCTGGGTCCGACAGGTTGTCGATGTCATAGCCCACCGTCAGCACCACCTGGTCGCAGGCCAGACCCTTGGCCACCAGGTCAAGAGCCAGGTTGTCGGTCATCTCCCGCACGATCAGCCGGGCCTTGTCGAAGGGATAGGGCTCCTGCAGCACCTGGCCTACGCTCAGGCTGGTGGATTCGGGCTTGTAGGCCTTGATGTCCGAGATCCGGCAGGGCTCCCAGCCCCAGGCGTGGTCGATCAGCAGCTCCGCGTTCACGCCGAACAGCCTGTACAGCAGCTCCTCGTTGTAGTAATCCCCCTTGCCGCCCACGGAGCAGCGGGCGATGTCGCCCATCGTGTACATTCCCTCGGCCTCCAGCTTCCGGGCATAGCCCTTCCCCACCCGCCAGAAATCGGTCAGCGGTCGGTGGCTCCACATCAATTCCCGATAGCTGCGCTCATCGAGCGCGGCGATGCGCACGCCGTCGGCGTCGGCCTCCACGTGCTTGGCCACCACGTCCATGGCCACCTTGGCCAGGTACAGGTTGGTGCCGATGCCCGCCGTGGCCGTGATGCCGGTGCGGTACAGCACGTCCCGGATCATCATCAGCGCCATGTAGTGCACGGTGTCCAGCCCCGCCCGGGCGGCCTCGGCGGCGTACAGGTGGGTATACCGGGTCACGTCCATGAACACCTCGTCCACTGAGTACACATGGATGTCCTCCGGGGCGATGTACTGGGTGTACACATCGTACACCCGGGTGCTGACCTTCATGTAGCGGGCCATCTGGGGCCGGGCGACGATGTAGTCCACCGCCAGCGAGGGGTCGGCGGCGAGCGCCGTCGCGTCGCTGGACTTGCCCGTCAACCGTCGCCCCGGCGCGGCCTGCCTGCGCTCCCGGTTGACCTGGCCGATCCTCTGCACCACCTCGAACAGCCGGGGCCGCCCCGGCACGCCCCAGGACTTCAGCGACGGCGACACAGCCAGGCAGATCGTCTTCTCCGTGCGGCTTTCATCCGCCACCACCAGGTTCGTGGTCAGCGGATCCAGCCCCCGCTCCCGGCACTCCACGGAGGCATAGAACGACTTCAGGTCGATCGCGATGATGTCCACATGCCCCGCCTCCGTTTCGCGCCGTGATTTCCCGCATTTATTATACCAGCCCGGCCCGCGCTTTGTCCAGCGCGACGGAATCGTTTTTTTACATTCATAGGCCTTGACAAATCCGCCCGTTGGATGTATTATAATTAAGCGCTTTGCGAGAGTGAAGCCACGGTCCCTTAGCTCAGCTGGATAGAGCGTCTGGCTACGGACCAGAAGGTCAGGGGTTCGAATCCCTTAGGGTCCGCCAAAAACACCCGTTATCACCCCTTGTGGGGGATGACGGGTGTTTTCCGTGCGGCCACTCAGGGATAATCGGACCCCTTTGCGACCGGCGGGAGCAAATGGGGGGCGGCCTGCCGCGGCGCGCAGCGACGCCATCCCTTAGGGTCCGCCAAAAACGCCCGTTATCCCCCTTGTGGGGATGACGGGTGTTTTCCGTGCGGCCACTCAGGGATAATCAGACCCCTTTGCGACCGGCGGGAGCAAATGGGTGGCGGCCTGCCGTGGCGCGCAGCGACGCCATCCCTTAGGGGGCGCCAATGGGACACGCTGCGGGAGCTTTCCCGCGGCGTGTCCCTTGTTTGCATTCTTACTTCTTTTTGCGCCTGATGGCCAGGATGACCGCGCCGATCAGCGCCAGCGCGCCGGCGCCGCCGAAGGCGTAAGGCCAGACCGGCGTTTCGTCGCCCGTGCCCAGCATGCCCCACAGCGGGGTGTCGTAGTCGAACAGGTCGAACATCTCTTCCAGTTCGGACTCGGTCTTGTCCTCAAACCGCGGCACCGGCGTGCCGGAATTGCGGTTGCGGACAACGGTAGTGCCCATCGGCGTATACCTGGACACGGTGGTCGAATCACCGCGGATCAGCAGCTCGTTGATGACCTCCATCTCGTCGGTGAAGCGGGTAAAGTATCCCCGGACGCCGTCCTCGTGCAGCGTGTACCTGTACATGTTGCCGTAGCCGTCGTCGGCGGGCTGCCTGCCAAAGTCGAACCGCCAGCCGTCTTTCGCCGTCACGGTGCGGTGGTCCACTTCCTTGCCGTCGCGCAGCAGGCGCACCGTGATGGAATCGGGCCGCAGGCCCTGCGCGTCGTTGTTGTCGACCCAGGTCTTCTTCCCGCCCAGGTTCACGTAGTTCTCGGTATTGCCCGGAATCAGCTCGTTGGTGATGGTCGTGCCGGATACGCTGCTGTTGTAGTGCTCGACCGGCTCCTCCTTCACCGTATAGGTCAGCGTTGTGCCGTCGGCATCCTCCACGGGCAGGCCGTTGAAGGCGAAGGTCCAGGTATCGGAATCGGTATTGCTCCAAACCGGCTCGGCGTTCACGACTTCGCCGTTGGCATACAGGCGCACGGTGATGCGCTCCGGGCGGGTGCCGTGGGCATTGCCGTCATCCACCCATACCTTCCGACCGGTGACGCT
>JBGUQG010000129.1:0-29757 GCA_045130815.1 Christensenellales bacterium | reverse complement strand
GGCGCTCACGGCAATAGTGGCGCTGCTGTGGGGGCCGGCCCGGGCGCTGCCCTTCGAGGGACCGCCCGCGCCGGAGGCCGAGCGGCTGGAATGGCTGTGCGGCGAGCTGATCGACGCGCTGAACGCCTCGGCGCTGGCTTTCCCCGACGCCGAAGCGAGCCTCTCCGCCGCCCCGGCGGTGGCTGGCCTGGCCGGGCGAACGGTGAAGGCCGCCCGGTACCCGGAGTGGATGCGGCGCATGCACATCTGCGGGCTGTTCGTGCCTTTGACCGGCGAGGCGCTGGTGGACCCGGGCGCGCCCGCGCCGCTGTTGCCCTTTACCGCCGTGCACGAGCTGACGCACCTTGCCGGCATCGCCGACGAGGGCGCGGCAAACATCGAAGCCTGGCGGCGCTGCATGGCCGCGGGCGGCGCTTTCGCCGACTCCGCCCGGCTGTGGGCCCTGCGCTATGCCATGGGCATGCTGGCCCGGGCCGACGCCCCCGCCCACCTGCGCGCCCGGGCCAAAATGAAAGACCCGCTTTCGCAGGTCTTCGATCAGGTCAACGGGGAGGCGGAAACGAGAAACGGATACGGGGCGGTAATAGGGGCGCTGTGCATGGATTCAGAGTATCAAGCTCCAAATGCCCGGTTATTACGTTTTCCGTCCGCACCCCTTCGAACATCCCTCGCACCCACAGCCGCAGCCACCGGTCTTGCGGGTGCGGATCACGCGGCGGAGGGCGAAGCCGAGTATGACGGCGATCAGGACGATCAGCGCGATATCCCAGATATTCATGTCATCACCCCAAAAGCGTTCCGATCAGTCTTACCAGCAGCGCGGCGATCCAGGCCACGCCGCACTGCCACAGCACCACGGCCAGGGCCCAGCGACGGCCCAGCTCCCGCCGGATGGCGGCGATGGCGGCCACGCAGGGCGTGTACAGCAGGCTGAACACCAACAGCGACGCGGCGCTGAGGGCGGTCATCACCGAGGCCACGCCCTCGGCGTACAGCACGCCCAGCACCGACACCACGCTCTCCTTGGCCATGAAGCCGCTGATCAGCGCGGTGCACACCCGCCAGTCGCCCAGGCCCAGGGGCCTGAACAGCGGCACCAGTACCCCGGCGATGGCGGCGAGGATGCTTTCAGAGGATTCCTCCTCCGCCAGGAAGTGCAGGTTCGGGCTGAAGCTCTTCAGCACCCACACCACGATGGTGGCAACCAGGATCACCGAGAATGCCCGCTGCAGAAAATCCCGCGCCTTCTCCCACAGCAGCTGGGCCACGCTGCGGGGGCTGGGCAGGCGGTAGTTGGGCAGCTCCATCACAAAGGGCACGGCCTCGCCCTTGAACAGCGTGCGCTTGAACACCAGCGCCATCAGTATGGCCATCACGATGCCCAGCACATACAGCTCCGTCATCACAAGCCCGCCCCGCTTCGGAAAGAAGGCCTGCACGAAGAAGGCGTAGATGGGCAGCTTGGCGGTGCAGCTCATGAAGGGCGTGAGCAGTATGGTCATCTTGCGGTCGCGCTCGCTGGGCAGGGTGCGGGTGGACATCACCGCGGGCACCGTGCAGCCGAAGCCGATCAGCATCGGCACGATGCTGCGCCCGGACAGGCCGATCCTGCGCAGCAGCTTGTCCATGAAGAAGGCCACGCGGGCGATGTAGCCGCTGTCCTCCAGCAGCGACAGGAACAAAAACAGCGTGACGATGATGGGCAGGAAGCTGAGCACGCTGCCCACGCCCTCGAATACGCCGTTGATGATCAGGCCGTGGATCACCTCGTTGACCCCGGCGGCGGTCAGCGCCCGGTCCACCACATCCGTCAGCGCGCCGACGCCCAGGGCCATCAGGTCCTGCAGCTTCGCGCCGATCACGTTGAAGGTCAAAAAGAATACCAGCGCCATGATGGCGACGAACACCGGCAGCGCCGTAAACCGGCCCGTCAGCACCCGGTCGATCCGCTGGCTGCGCAGATGCTCCCGGCTCTCCCGGGGGCGGGTCACACAGCGGTCGCACACCCGCCGGATGAAGCCGAAACGCATGTCCGCGATGGCGGCGGCCCGGTCCAGCCCGCGCTCCTTTTCCATCTGCAGCACGATGTGCTCCAGCGTCTCCCGCTCGTTCTGGTCCAGCTGCAGCTGCTCCAGGATCAGGCCGTCGCCCTCGATGATCTTCGACGCGGCAAAGCGCACCGGCAGCCCCGCCCGGTGGGCGTGGTCCTCGATCAGGTGCACCACCGCGTGCAGACAGCGGTGCACCGCGCCGCCGTGCTCGGTGGCGTCGCAGAAGTCCTGGCGCAGCGGCCTTTCCTGGTACCAGGCGATGTGCATCGCGTGCTTCACCAGCTCGTCCACGCCCTGGTTCTTCGCCGCCGAGATCGGCACCACGGGCACGCCCAGGGCTGCCTCCATGCCGTTGATGTCGATGCTGCCGCCGTTGCCGGCGACCTCGTCCATCATGTTCAGCGCCACCACGGTGGGCACGCCCATCTCCAGCAGCTGCATGGTCAGGTACAGGTTGCGCTCGATGTTGGTGGCGTCCACGATGTTGATGATGGCCTTGGGCTTCTCCTTCAGCACGAAGTCCCGGGACACCAGCTCCTCGCTGGAGTAGGGGGACATGGAATAGATGCCCGGCAGGTCGGTGATGCGGGTGTTCGCCTGGCCGCGGATCGCGCCGTCCTTGCGGTCCACCGTGACGCCGGGAAAGTTGCCCACGTGCTGGTTCGCGCCGGTCAGCTGGTTGAACAGCGTGGTCTTGCCGCTGTTCTGGTTGCCCACAAGCGCAAAGGTCAGAAGCGTTCCCTCGGGCAGGGGCGTGCCGCTGCCCTTGGCGTGGTACTTGCCGTCCTCGCCCAGGCCCAGGTGGGGCTCCTCCCTGCCGCGCTGGGCGGCCGGGATCCGCGGCGTCAGCTGCTCGATGGGCGTGACGTCGATCTTCTGGGCGTCCGCCAGGCGAAGCGTCAGCTCATAGCCGTGGATGCGCAGCTCCATCGGGTCGCCCATCGGGGCCAGCTTCACCAGCGTGACCTCCGCGCCCGGGATCACGCCCATGTCCAGGAAATGCTGGCGCAGCGCACCCTCTCCGCCCACGGCCTCCACGCGGGCGCTCTGGCCCACCTTCAACTCCCTGAGGGTCATTGTCTTCTCTCCCCTGTCATGCTTGCCACATGTGGCCTTATTTATTCCTCTGCGGGCGTCCCGATGCCGCCCATGGTTAGTTTATCAGCACTGACTAACCATGTCAAGTTAATTGTAATTAACTTTGTGCTTAAAACAAAGGCGACGCTGTCGTCGCCTCCGTTTTCGCCGCTATTTCTGTTGCCTATTCAACGATCACGATCTTCGTTCCCGCCTTGGCCCAGCGCACGATCTTCTCCATCACGTGCTCGGGCACGGCCACGCAGCCGGCGGTGTACTTGTTGCTGCCGGTGCAGTGCAGGAAGATGCAGCTGCCCTTGTGGGCCTCGCCCTTGGCGTTGTAATCGATGAACATGCAGTAGTTGTACACGCCCTTGTAGTCGATCAGGTATTCGTCGGCGGAGGTGTGCTTGCGGTCCACCACCCGCTCGTCCACCAGCTGGTTGTAGTAGCCGCTGTCCGAGGCGCCGCACCAGTAATGATACTTCGTCACCTGGGTGTAGGGCATCCCCGCGCCGGGGTCCTCCATGATGCCGAAGGGGGTGGTCAGGTTGTACACGCCCAGGGGCGTCTTCTTGTCGCCCTCCACGGTCTTGCCCACGCCGTTTTTGCCCACATAGGCGTCGCACTGGTACAGCTGGGTCCAGCTGCCGCCGCGCTTTTCATAGATGGACAGCGTGGCGCTGCTGCCGCCGGTGTAATCCACCAGCACCACCTGAGCGGTATCCTGGGGCAGGGACAGCCCGCCGGGCACGCTGCCGTCCTGAGCCGGGGCCGCGCTGCCGGTGACGCGCACCGGCACGATGGCGATCTGCTTGCCCAGCTTCACGCCCAGCAGGGTCTCCCCCGCGGAGACGGCGGTGACCATGCCCTCCCCGGACACGGTGGCGACGCTCTCGTTCTTCATCCTGTACACCTCTATTCCGCCGCGGGGCAGCTGGTAGCCCTCCCCCGCCTTCATCTCGATGGCCGAAGGCAGCACGATCACGCCGCACTTGGCGCTGGCGTCGTTCGCCGTGGCGGTGAGGATCGCCCGGCCCGGCTTCAGGGCCGCGACGGTGTTGCCGTCGGTCTTCAGCACGGCCTCGTCGGTGCTGGCCCAGGTCAGATCGAACATCGTCAGCCCCGTCAGCTTCGGCTTCAGCGTCACCGACTGGCCCACCAGCATCAGTCCGCCCTTCACCGGGAACTCCACGGCCTGCTCCGCCTGGGCCCCGAGGGCGATCATCATCAGCGCCGCGACCAGCAGCGCACAAATCAAGCTCTTATAACGCATACAGAAACCTCCCGTCCGTTTACCCACCTATGGTATCACACAATCATGACATGCCTGTAACCTGCGGCGGCCAAAATCATGCGGAATAAAAGGCAGGCCGATTGACTTTCCGCCGGGGTCTGTTATAATGGTGACAATACACATTCCGAGGGGGATACCGATGAAGAACGGGCTGTTTTCCGACCGGGCGTTCTACGACAAGCTGAAGCGGCTCTCGCTGCCCATCGCGCTGCAGAGCCTGATGCTGGCCGCCGTGGCCGCGGGCGACGCGGTGATGCTGGGCCGCGTGACCCAGGATTCCATGGCGGCGGTGTCGCTGGCAACGCAGATCCAGTTCGTGCAGAACATGATCGTGGTGGCCGTCACCAGCGCGGGCTCGATCCTGGGCGCGCAATACTGGGGCAAGGGCGACATGCGCACCATCAACGACGTGTTTTTGATGATGCTGCGCTTCAGCGGGCTGGTGTCGCTGGCCTTCTGCCTGGCCTGCCTGTTCGCGCCGCGCTATCTGATGCTGGCCTTCACCCACGATGCGGCGCTGATGGACATCGGCGCGGGCTATCTGCGCATCGCGGGCTGGTCGTACCTGCTGACGGGCGTCTCCCAGTGCTATCTGACGGTGATGAAGATCACCGACCACGCCACCCCCAGCGCCTGGATCAGCTCCGGCGCGGTGGTGCTGAACATCCTTTTGAACGCGCTGTTCATATTCGGCCTGCTGGGCCTGCCCGCCCTCGGCGCGAAGGGCGCGGCCATCGCCACGCTGCTGGCCCGGGCGGCGGAGCTTGCGCTGTGCCTGATCCTTTCCGCCCGACCCGGCTTTATCCGGCCCAACTGGCGGCGGATACTGCACCGCGACAGGCTGCTGGCCGCGGACTTCCGCAAGGTGTGCCTGCCCCTGCTGGGCGGCGGGCTGTTCTGGGGCGTGGGCTTCACCAGCTACACCGCCATCGTGGGCCACATGGGCGGCGACGCCGCGGCGGCCAACTCCATCGCCGCGGTGGTGCGCGATCTGGTGTGCTGCCTGAACATCGGCATCGGCACCGCGGGCGGCATCATGGTGGGCAACGAGCTGGGCGCGGGCAAGCTGGGGGTCGGCAAGACCTACGGCATCCGGCTGGCAAAGCTGTCGTTCATCATCGGCTTTTTGTCCACCGCCATCGTGCTGGCCGTCACCCCGCTGGTGACCCGCTTCATGCTGATGACCCCCGAGGCAAGGCAGTACCTGACCGGCATGATGATCATCATGGCCGTGTACATGATCGGCCGCAGCGCCAACACCGTGATCATCAACGGCGTATTCGCCGCCGGCGGCGACACGCTGTTCGACGTGTACAGTCTGGCCGTCTGCATGTGGGGCCTGGCCATCCCCCTGGCCGCCCTCGGCGCGTTCGTGTTCCACTGGCCCGTGCTGGCCGTGTACGCCTGCACCTGCCTGGACGAGGTGGGCAAGATCCCATGGGTGCTGTACCACTTCAAAAAGTACAAGTGGGTCAAGGATCTGACGCGGGAAAACGCGGGGGCGTAGCGTTGCACTGACAAGATAGGCGGCCCCTTTTCACATTTGAAGCCGTGTGAAAAGGGGCCGCCCTCTTGTTCTGATTTTATGCGGTTCTATTCGTTCCCCCGGTCCCGCAGCGCGTTGACGACGGTCATCACCACATCGATGTCCCTTTCCGACAGATCGGACACAGACACAATGCGCGAAGCGTCCTTCCCCTTCAACAGGTAGTCCGTGGTGACGTTGAACACCCGACTCATTTCGATCAGCACGTCAAAGGAGGGCAGCCGGTCTCCGGATTCATAGTACGAAACCACCGACCGCTTCACGCCCAGCAACTGTGACAGCTGGAACTGTGAAAGCCCCTTTTCCATCCTGAGCTTTGATATGCGCTCCGCAAACGACGCTTTGTCCATGACACCCTCACAAAAATATACTCCTAATTAGTATGATAGAACAGCACGCAGATTATTTGGTGACCGAAATATGTCACTAACGGTGGACAATTTGATCAATTTGTGTTATACTCAGTCTACAAGTATTTAGAAGGAGGTTTTCCCTATGAAGCGTCGTTTTCTGATTCATCTGGCTTTGCTGCTTATCGCGGCGATGCTGCTGTCCACGCCCGTCATGGCGGAGGATTTGACATCCGTCACCGCCGTCGAACCCGCAGAAGAGAT
Organism: Christensenellales bacterium; assembly: GCA_045130815.1. Classification (GTDB taxonomy): domain Bacteria; phylum Bacillota; class Clostridia; order Christensenellales; family Aristaeellaceae; genus UBA2862. The sequence goes on along the minus strand of JBGUQG010000129.1, from coordinate 23,172 downwards.
CTACAACCTCGAAGAGGCGCCGCAACCGGAAGAACTGCCTGAATTTCAGCTTGGCGATCCCGGGAGCGATGACACCAACAACACGGATGTCGCCGTAGAGGCCGCGGAAATGACCGCGCCTGCGGATAACGACATTCCCAAGGCCGCCGCGCCCACCAAGCTGACCCTGGGTGTGAAGGAGACCTATGCCCTGAAGATCACCGGGGTGAAGAAGTACGAGACCTCCGACAAGACGGTCGCCACCGTGACCAAGAAGGGCATCATCACCGCCAAAAAGACAGGCAAGGCCACCATCACCGCTACCGACAAGAACGGCAAGAAGACCAAGGTCAAGCTCACGGTCAAGAAGGCCCCCGATACAGTCACACTGAGCAAGACCAAGGCGATGCTGAAGGTTGGCAAGACCCTCCAACTGAAAGCCAAGCTGCCAACCGGCACCGCCTCCAACAAGATGACCTGGACCAGCAGCAACAAGAGGGTCGCTACAGTCAGTGCCACAGGCAAGGTCACTACTGTCAAGGCCGGCACCGTGACCATTACCGCCAAGACCTTTAACGGCAAAAAGGCGACGTGCAAGATCAAGGTAAAGAAGGCTGCTGTTAAGCCCACTGTGAAACCCACGCCTGAACCCACCGAGGAGCCCACGCCTGAGCCTACGCCTGTCCCAACACCTACACCCGTTCCAATTTCAGTTAATGCCAACAGTCTTACTATTAGTGAAAACGAGAGTAGTTCGGTCAGTATCACATATTTGGGTTACAATACTATAACTTGGGACAGCAGCAATGATGATGTCGCGACATGCAAATGGAGTAACAAATGGAATGGTGGCACTACACTGCTGGCAATTATCGGGAAAAAAGCTGGTAATGCAACTATAACTGTATCAGATGAAGAAACAAATGATTCTGTCCAGATAGATGTTACTGTATTGCCTTCTATTGTCGTACAGTTACCAGATGTTCCAATAGCCTTAAAGGAATACGCCTATCATAGTACGACAGATGTTTTACAAGAATTTAAAGTGACCAAAATATCATATGATTATGAAAGAGGCTATAGCGGCAACTATTATATACACTTATATATTGCAGGGGAAAAAACATATGATCGAAACGGGAGTGGACAGAGTTCGAGTGCCGCAATTGGATGGAAACTTTACGATGAGAATAATGCTGTTGTTGATAGTGGAACGGCATTTGGACCAGGTGTTTCAATGGGTGAATTATGGTTGGGAGAATCCTGTAAGAGCACAATAATATTGACTAAACCTGGTACTTACTCTTTATCCGTTCTTAGCAGTAATTGATTGTAATTTATTAACTAGGATGTTGTTGAGATAAGGGGACGGTTCGAGACCACTGAAGAATACCCGTCCGAAAACAGTCAATTATCGGCAATGACGCGATAAGGGAGAAAAATCCGAGTGTTCCGGCTCGAGCGAAGAACAATCGAGTAGGAGGGGGTGATTAGCCCCCGTCCTCTCACCGCACCGTACGTACCGTTCGGTATACGGCGCGTCCAACACAAGCAGATTGAATAGACTCGTATGCAAGGGAGAGATCAAAGAATCCTGCGCGTGCGAGTCTTTCGTTTGAGATAGCCCGTTTAACAGCCCTGGTTTCCACGGTGAACCAGTAGCCTCGCCTGCTCATCGCCGCCATCCAGGCATATTTCTCCGGGATGCCGAGTTTGAGCAGATTGCGGTACTTAGTTCGGGGCTTCTTCCACTGCTTCCAGATGTACATGCGGATTCTCCTGCGCAGCCAACCGTTCCACGCTGCCAGCGTATTCTTCATGGACGCTATGGCATAGTAGTTCAGCCAGCCTTGCATGTATCGCTTGACCTCCGCCATGACCTGTCGCACGTTCTTCCCACGATTCCGCCGTGGGCTACACCGGGGACGGTTCTTGCGTATCCGTCCCCATGTATCCTTTCACATACCCAACACAGATACGCCGGGATCGGATCTATCGCATCCGGCCCCGGCATTCCTTCGTAGGGGCGATCTCCTGATCGCCCGCGGGCGCTCGGAGAGCGCCCCTACGGCAGTTTCATCGGCCTGTCCGTGCCACTTGAACCAGTATTGCCTGTATCTGCTCAGCCAGAACAGCGCCCTGCACGCGTGATGCCTTCGGCCAGGTAAAGGGACTGTCTCAAAGCAACATCGAACCGGATAACGATGCCGTAGCGGCGGCCTCCAGGCCGCCACGGTGGCGGTGTAGACGCCGCCGCCACATTCATCGTATCCTGGTCGAAACTGCTATGAGACAGTCCTTCATTCATCTACAGCTTGTCCGCGTAATCCTGCAATTCACTGAAAAAGCGCTCCACATACACGAGCTTACACGCTTCATCTATGCGATAGAACAGCAGATAGCCGTTGATCGCGATTTTGCGGTACTCGCCGCGCCGCAACAGGGGCTGCGCACACAGGGCGTACAGATATGGGTTATCCTCCAGGACTTCATAGTGACCTTCGATTTCGTCCAACAGCGCCCCAGCAGCTTCGGTATTGCACAGCTTGCCGGTAATATACCCGATGATATTATCCAGGTCGTCCTCGGCCTTTTGCGTGACGAGCAGCTTATAGGCCATACTTCGCCCTCGTTCGCCGCAGGGATTCCCTGGCATCCGCGACGCGCCCCTCGGCGATGTCCTCCTCGGCCTGCATCAGCCGTTCATACACGGAAAGGGTTTTCACCCTGTCGTACACCTCGGCGCTCATGATGACCATATCGGAATAGCCGTTCTTGGTGACCATGATCGGCTCCTGACTCTCATGGCACAGCTGGGAAATCGCGTTGGTATTCTTTAAATCCCGAATCGGAACACACTGCATACTCTCGCCCTCCTGTCGTGGCCCAATTATACCACAAAAAAAGTGCCCCGTCAATAATGGGCACAAAAAACCCATGGGTTCAAACCAGGCAGCTCCCGCGGCGCGCGCCAACATCCGCTTATTGCTGCTGCCTTCCGGCCCTGACAAGATTCACAGCATGACGCCGCACGGGACCCAGTCATCATCACCCACAGGCTGGATGAGTATAGCATATCCGGGGCCAAAAAGCAAGTTATTTTTCACATTGCATTGATTTTCGCCCGCTTATGCGATACAATGATAGGCATACTGAGGGGAAAGAGGGTGTTTCGCATGCGCTGCGGGCGAATCCTCACGCTGCTGTGCGCGGCGCTGGCGCTGGCCACGCCCGCCCGGGCACTGGAAGCGCAATGCTACGCGGGCTTCTTTGACGAATACTACCACGCCGCCGCGAAGTGCGCGCTGGCGGGCACCGTCGCCCCGGTCAGCGTGAAGGAGGCCGGGGAGCAGGGCAAGCTGCCCTGCCCCGCCTGCGTGGACGACGCGGCGAAGTACGGGGGCGTCGAGGCCGTCGTGCGCAGCGGCACGCTGGTGATCCGCGTGCCGGACAAGTGGATGGAGGAGCGCCCCGGCGGTGAAACCGAGGACAACTTCCGGCACTACTGGTCCGGCGAGTTCACCGGCAGGGAGGCGGACCTGCTGATCTGTGAGCAGCTGCACGGCGCGGCCTACCTGGATCTGCTGGCCGCGTTGGAGGACGGCGCGCCCATACACCGGGCGATCAGCCGCGTGCCGGACATCGAGCTGGACGCCGGGGCGCTGCTGATGAACCGGCGGCACATCGGCGCGGCGTGGCTATTGACCTACCGTCCCGCCGAAGCGGCCAGGGCTGCTCTGGAAAAGGACGGCAAGCTGTCGGTCCCGCTGTACTTCACCGTGAATCAGCTGACGCTGCAAAACGGCGCGCTGAACGTGTTCGGCGGCGGTCTGTGGCGGGACGGGGCGTTTGAGGTCAAGCCCGGGAGGTCCAAAAACGAGACCCGGCTCGAGGCCGAATCCGACGGCCTGCGGGTCCAGGTATTCCGGGACATGGACGCGAACATCTGCGTGCTGCACCTGGACGGCGCCCGCCCGGCCAGCCTCACCGGCGCGTCGCTTTTGATCGACGGAACGGACCGGGGCATCCGGCTGGACGGCTATGCCTCGGGCGATCACGCCGTGTACTGCTGCGTCCTGACCGACGGCGAGGTCCGGGCGCTGGAAAACGGGGCTGTCGCCGACATAAAGTAAGGGGGACAAATCATGCAAAGGGATCAGATCATCGTGCGCACCAGCATCATCGGCATACTGGCCAACGTGTTCCTGGCGGGCTTCAAGGCCGCGGTGGGGGCGCTGTCGGGCAGCATCGCCGTGATCCTGGACGCGGTCAACAACCTGTCCGACGCGCTGTCGTCGGTCATCACCATCATCGGCACGAAGCTGGCGGGCAAAAAGCCGGACAAGAAGCACCCCTACGGCTACGGGCGCATCGAGTATATCAGCGCGGTGCTGATCTCGGTGATCGTGCTGTACGCGGGCGTCACCTCGCTGGTGGAATCGATCAAGAAGATCGTCCACCCGGAGCTGCCGGACTACTCCACCGTGGCGCTGATCATCATCGCGGTGGCGGTGCTGGTGAAGATACTGCTGGGCCGATACGTGAAGGGCGTGGGCGAAAAGGTGAACAGCGATTCCCTGGTCGCCTCCGGCAAGGACGCGATGCTGGATTCCATAATCTCCGCCTCCACGCTGGCCGCGGCGGCGATCTACCTGCTGTGGCACGTCAGCCTGGAGGCCTGGCTGGGCGCGCTGATCTCGCTGGTGATCATCAAATCCGGCCTGGAGATGCTGTCGGACAGCCTCTCCGACATCCTGGGCGAGCGGGCCGACAGCGACATCTCCAAGGGCGTGAAGCGGACCATCTGCACCTTCCCGGAGGTCCACGGGGCCTACGACCTGGTGCTGCACAGCTATGGTCCGGACCGGCTGGTGGGCTCGGTGCACATCGAGGTGCCGGACACGATGACCGCCGATAAGCTGGACCAGCTGCAGCGGGACATCACCCAAAAGGTGATGTGCGACCACGGCGTGATCCTGACCGGCATCAGCGTGTATTCGATGAACACCAAGCACGACCAGGCCGCCCTGATCCAGCAGGACATCCGCCGCCGGGTGATGAGCCACGACCACGTGCTGCAGATGCACGGCTTCTACCTGGCCGAGCGGGCAAAGGAGATCCGCTTTGACGTGGTGATCGACTTCGCCGCCCCGGACCGCGCCGCCGCCTACCGCGCCATCGTGGAGGAGATCGAAAAGGCGTATCCCGGCTATGCCGTGGCCGCGTCGCTGGACGTGGACGCCAGCGACTGACCGAGGGCATAAATAGGGTAGAGGGAGGGATTACTCCCTCGTCCCTCCCGTTGCACCGTACATACCGGTCAGGTATACGGCGCTACATCGTAACATGGATTCAAGTATTACCCAAGTAATAAGCGAGAGGATCGACCAAGCCAGGCCGGTTCTCTTTCTTATTAGGCAAGGAAAGCACTCTCGGACTCTGCAGGCGGTTGATATATTCCATGCAGCCTTTTCTGAACCAGCCCATCCCATCGGAATTGATGGCATCATTTGCTTTATGATTCCAGTTTCGAGCAAATATACATGGAAGCCTCCTCAGAAGCATTGCCCGTCTCATGCGTCCCGTAGTACTCAAGAATCTCGCGGCAGTTTTCCCTCGCCTTTTCCGGCGTAGTCTGACGAATCAGAGTCTCCAATTCCGCAGGCGTCCTGGCACACCAATACGGCGTGTCCAGCGGGTTGACATATAATTTCCGGCTGTATTTGGTGTATTCGTCAATGTCCGCCACATAGAGCCATATGGGCTTCCCGCGCAGCGCGAAGTCCCCTGCAGTGCAGGAATAATCCGAGATCAGCGCGTCGGAAACCCGGAGCAGTTCCGCCATCTCAGGATAATCTGTCACATCCATGAGTTGCGAGGATATGGGGATTTGATCCATGTTCAACCCCAGAGACAGGTAATGCGCTCTGTACAGGCATACCCAGCGTTCTCGCGTGGTCTGCTCCAGAACATCAAGCACGTGACCGATGTCCAGCTTGACGGTCTCCCGTGAGCCCTCCCTTCGGTTTAAGTCCCGGTAGGTCGGCGCGAAGAGGAGAATCTTCGTTTCGGTGTCGATGCCGAGGCCCCTTCGGATGCGCGCCTCGTCCGCTGGATCGTCGCGCACCAGAATGTCATTGCGTGGCAGTCCGACATCCAGATACGGTCCCTTGAAGTGCGCAGCCATACGCAGAAAACGCTTGTTGAAATCCGATCCAACCGTAACCACCGACGCATGAGCTTCCACCAATCGATTGTACAGCCGATCCTTCTTCAAAAAACCACCGCTCTTCAGGCTGCGATCATGGTGCGGCGAGAAGAGATATACCTGTTCGCGCCCCAGCCGGAGCCAGTCAGGCTTCTGCCAGTTGTCCACGATAACTCTCGCGCGGCCCAGAAAGAAATTCGACATGGGCGTCTTCCATTCCACACAACGAACGTAGTCGGGAATCGCGTACTTCGCCTTTGCCGCCTCGACATCCTTGAACAGCCAGACTATGAATGTCTGTGGGCGCATCTTGTGCAGCGCTTCAGAGATGTACTTAGGATTGTCGTTGTAGGCGCGCATGTTGTACGAGCTGAACACCACCAGGTCGTTGTCGATACCCCATTGCTTCCGATTGTCCCGCAGGGCGCGGTTCGTCCGTCGCTCAAACCACTGCCAGAAGATGCGATAGAGGTGCTTATGCCGCTTGCAGTACAAGCGAAACGCCTGTTTCTGTTTATTTAGCATCAAACCCCTCCATTTCGCACCTTCGCAAGTGCCGGAAACGCTCGGTTGCCGAGATCCTCAACACAGCTCTGCCACGCTTCGTAGCTTTCACGGTAACGCACGACGTTGTCCGGATTCGGTATATACCGATGCTTTATGTGGGTCATACCGCATACCGCTTCCCTTAAGCTCGGATACAGCCCCGCGCCACAGGCAGCGATCATGACCGCGCCGAGGGCACTGGCCTCCTGGGAAGCGATGGTCTCCACGGGACAACCGTACACGTCCGCCTGCATCTGGTTCCACAGCCCGGAGCGAGCTGCGCCTCCAAGTAATCGTATGGAAGCAAACGTTTGCCCGCTCTCCTCCAGAACCTGGCACATCTCGTAGCATATGCCTTCCAACGCGGCGCGCACCAACGCCGGGCGCTTCGTGCTCAGGGATGTGCCGATCCACCCGCCACGGATCGATTCATCCGCCTTCGGATAGGCGCTGCCTGCCATCAGCGGCAGAAAACAGACACCGTTCGAACCAATGGGAATGCCAGCTGCTTCTATATCCATCCGTTGGTAGATATCATTGCGGTTCAAGTCCTCTGAGGGATACAGCATATCCCGTACCCATCTGAACGCGGAAGCCGCGACCCTTACGCCAATCTCACTGACGTATCCCCCGCCCGGAAAGTGTATGACAGGATAGCGGCCCAGGGGATCGGGAATCGGTACATCAGAATACATCATGATGACACCGGCGGTCCCCATGCACATCGTCCCTGTCTCTGGAGAGCCATAGTTTCCCGCGCCGAGAGCCGCGCAGCATTGATCCACCGCCCCTTGATAGATCGGTGTGCCTGCCTTCAATCCTGTCCTTTCCGCTACATCCAGCGTCACCTTGCCAACCTGTTCTCCGGGAGCGCAGAATCGGGGAAAGAAGTCGGTATTCAGGTCAAAAACTTCGACCAATTCAGGATCGATCTCCAGAGTCGCACTGTCATGGGAAAGCCACCAACCGCCATCCGTTGGGTCGATCGTCACTTCTTCCGCACCGAGCGCTCTTAGCAATATGGCTTGCGGGTTGACCAGCTTGTGGATATCCCCGTACAGGGCTGGTTCATGTTTGCGCAGCCACAGAAGCTTTGCGCCCGCCGATAGCGCGTTCAGTGGGCGGAAGGTGCGCCTGTAAAGCTCCACCTCTGTCATGCCGTGCTCAGCCAGGCGCTGGCGGATCCAGGGGAACATCTCTATGCCGCGCATATCCTGCCAGAGGATGATGTTCGTCAGGAAATTGCCCTGCCGATCTACCGCTGCAAAGGTGGTCTGCGTACCGGTGGTGGTTATTCCTACAATTCGCGCCGCATCGACATTACCCTTGACGATCGCACCGCGCACTGCGTTCAGCGCAGCTTCAACGAGCTGAACGGGGTCCTGCTCCGCATGGCCGTCCGGCGTATACAGGGTCAGCGTTTCCCGGTAATCCTCGCTGACAACATTTCCCTTCACATCAAATATGACGCAGCGCACGCCACCCGTTCCTGCATCAATCGCCGCGAGATAATCGTTCATGGTTGATCTCCTCTTCTCTGTCGTAATAACAGATACCCTTCGAACAAATCCCGGTCGTGGGGCGTCGTGATCTTCATTCGTCCCGCCTCAGAGCCGCGAATATACCACGCCCTGCGCCCGGCAGCCAGCCAGAGGCTAAGGGTGCTGTCGGCATCGGTAAGGACACGGCCTCCCGCAGTCAAACGCTGATACAGCTTGAAAACGTCTGCGTATCGAAACGCCCACGGCGCATTCAGTTCAATATACTTTTCCTTCGGCGCGTCCCGGTCGGTCCAGCCATCGTTGCCGCTCTGCGCCATGCAGATGCGAATGGGATGCATGGTGAAGCAGCAACCCTTTTCCTCGCACATCGCAATGGAGGAGGCGATGTCTTCAGGGGATACCAGGGGGCTGACACCCACATGCACAACGATGATATCGTCATCATTCAGGCTTTGTCTCAATGCAAGGACAGCGTTCCGCAAGGATTCGGGGCGCGTGCTCCCGCCCTCTGTGATCCATCGAATCTTATCGATCCTGTAGTTACGGACAATCGCTATGATTTGATCCTTATACTCCGGTTGGCAGACGATCTGGATCGCGTCTATTTCCGGCGAATTCTGGAACGTTTCCAAAGTATAGGCGACTATTGGCTTTCCGAGTACCTCGACGAATTGCTTGGGCACATCCATACCGAATCGCTTCCCCTGCCCGGCGGCAAGTATGGTTGCAACGTTCATTTTGTTCTCCTCACTTCTGAAAGAAGCTGCAATAAAAGGGCGGTCCCCGTTGCCTTCTGTGATGAGTTCAGGAGACAATGAGGACCGTCCGTGGTCGTGCTATGGGGATTGCCGGTCAGTCATTGCCAGTGAAACTGAGTTCATTATTCATGATATCCACCTTTTCAGGCGCATTGGGTCCGCCGACACAGTCCGGGCAGGGCTGCTTGCCGTCCTTCACCGCGTCCTCGATGGCCCATGGGAAGGCGTTTCGCATGCCGGGGCAGTCGATATCGACATGATAGTATTTGCCGCGCTCTGTAGCGTATACGGTAACGGTGGGGTCGCCCGCCTTCCAGTTGGCGGCGGCGACCTGGCGCTCCAGCTGGGTCGTGACCTCGCCGTTCATGAAGCGGTCAAAGGCGGCTTGTTCCTCGGGGGAGAGGGTCTGAACCGGCTCGGCGGTACCTTGCGCCTGGCTGAGGATTGGCGTCAGCTCGACAGCCCAGTCCTTCAGGTAATCGTAGACGGGTTGGTCATGGTCGTCGTAGTGCATTCTGTAAGGCATCAGTACCAACTTTTCCAGCCCTTCCAGCGGGATGATACTGTCAATATCGAAGCCGAACCCATAGCTTGCTCTGTCGTCAGGTGAGAGCCCGTAACCCGCACCGCCAGACCATCCCTCCTCCAGCGCCAGCATGCTGCCATCGGGGCGGAAGAGGCACCAGCTGTAATCGTTCCCATTATCATCCTCCATCGGGGAGACGACGCTGTAAGCCAGGCGCATGCCCTCCTCCTCGGTCATTCCCGCCGGGGCGGTAACACGCAGACGAATGCTCGCTCCCAGGTGGGTCATGTGGAAGTCCAGGATATTGACCTCGCAGCCGTTCATTTCAAACTCCGTTTCCTCGACGCCATCGTAGACTACCTGCTCCAGCTTCGAGGCGTCCAGCGCCATGCGCGCATCCCTGCGAGCGGCATACTCAATCCCCTTCACATCTGAAAGCTCCTCCGCTGTCAGGATGCCATCCTCACCTGCAGCGTTAGCGATGGCTCGAAGCGCCTCCGACTCAGATGCCGGGATCTCCATTCTCTCAACGTACTCCTGGAGGGAATCATCCTTCTGACCAATTGCCAGATCAACGGTAGGTACGGCAGCCTTGAAACGGGTGCCGAAGCCGCTCTCGTTGGTGGTGAATGCGACATCGGTCCTGAAGAATTCTGCCCGCAGAAAAAGCGCATTTGCGGCCTTTTCGTGCACCGCTGGATTCACCTTGAAGGTAAGCAGCTGCCCACAGTTCACGGGATGTGTGCCGCCCATGGGGATGGCTGTCTGGAACCTGTCGTCGAAGAAGGCACTGGTCTCCCAGCCTGTGGAATGGAATACCATCGGCTCGCCATTCAAAAGTGGCCTATACAGCGCCAGCAGGTAGCGGTTGCCGTCATCGGGCACGCTCGCTGTGTAGGTGAAGTAGAGCTTGTCATCCTCCCAAATGATTTCGTCGATGGACAGCGCGAAGCCATCTGCCTCGTCTCCCGTCGCGGGCACGTGCACCTCCTGAACCAGCGCGGCCACCTCGTCCGCGCCGCTGTCGGTCAGCGCTTGCTTGAACCGCGCGTTTCCGAGTACCACCGCCACGGCCACCGTCGCGGTGGCCAGTATGGCGATCAGCGCGGCGATCAGCGCGATGTTCAGTTTGCGGTAATTGTGATTGCGTCTCATATCCGTATCCTCCAGCCCGCCGAGCGTGCGCTCCACGCGGTCATGGAAGCTGATCGGGGTCCGGGGAAACGGGTCCTTCCAGCGCTTCATGAGCGGGCCTCCTCTCGGTTTAATGCTTCCCTCAGCTGCTCACGCCCGCGCTTCAGCCGCCACTTGACGGTGCCCTCCGGAAGGCGCAGTACGCGGGCCGTCTCCGCCACGCTGTAGCCCTCGATGTAGTGCAGCTCCAGCGCGACGCGCTGCTTGCGCGGCAGGGTCATCAGCGCTTCCAATAGCGGCGATTCCTCCGATGGCGCCTGGGGGATGTCCCCGGTGAGCTCGGCGGGCTCGGGCGGGCGGCGGCGGTAGAAGGCCTTGCACTGGTTGATCAGTATGCGGATCAGCCAGGTCTCGAACCAGGCCTCCTCCCGAAGGGTGTCCAGCCTGTCCCACGCCCGGAGCAGCGCCTCCTGGACCGCGTCCTCGCAGTCGGACTCCTGGGGGAGCATCGTGCGGGCGACGCGGTAGAGCCTGCGTTCACAGGCCCGCACGCGCTGAATAAAGTCGGCTTGCAGCATTGGTTCATTCCTCCATCGTACCGGTACACCTGTTAGATGCATGCAAGGCGCGATAGGTTGGCGAAGGCAGGCATTTTGCGCAAAAATACGGCATGGCCCGGATCAGCCATGCCGTATTCATCTGGATTCACTCAATGCAGTATCCGCCTGCCCCAGCTGAACACCCTGCCGTAGTAGCCGGTGGTCAGGTTGCTGACCACCACGCGATGGGCGCCGGAGGAGGCGTGGATGAAGTAGCCGTCGCCGATGTACACGCCGGCGTGGTCGCTGCGGTCGCTGTCGGAGATCGTGTCGAAGAACACGATGTCGCCCCGCTTCAGGCTCTGCCAGCCCTCGATCTTCGTGAAGCTGTCGTCATAGCCCTGGGCGTAGGCCGAGCGCTTCAGCGACACGCCCACGGCCTTGAAGATCCAGGTGGTCAGGCCGGAGCAGTCGAACTTGTCCGGGCCGGTGGCGCCGTAGACGTAGGGCCTGCCCAGCTTGCTTTGGGCCAGGTAGATCGCGTGCTCCAGCTTTTCGGCGTTGGACATGCCGCTGTCATAGCTGCTGACCACGGAGGCCAGACCGCTGGGCACGCTGTCCAGGTAGCTGCTGGAGGTCTTGGTGGTGGTCGTGGTGGTCGTTGCGTCGGCAGCCTTGGTGCCGGAGGGCAGCTTCGCCGCCTCGGTGCTGTACAGCGCCCTCAGGGTGGCCGTGTCCGCGGCGCCGGTGGCCGTGATGCCGCTGGCGCTCTGGAACAGCTTCACCGCGGCGACGGTGGTGCTGCCGTAGTCGCCGTCCAGGCTGGCGGTCCTGGTCAGGTAGCCCAGCGCGTACAGCCTGGCCTGCATGCGGCTGACGTTGTCGTCCTTGTCGCCGCTGGACAGGCTCTTGTACAGCAGGGCGCTCACCGGCGCGTAGCCGCTGTACACGATGCGCTGCATCGTCTCGTCCGCCACACCCGTCTCCTCCAGCCCGCAGGCCTTCTGGAAGCGCTTGATGGCGGCGATGGCCGCGGCGTTGTAGCTGGTGGTGGGTTCGGCGTCATAGTAGCCGGCGCTCAGCAGCGCCTTCAGCAGCGTTTGCAGAGCCGTGCCGTCGCCGTCGATGGCGCTGTAGCTCGCCTTGCTGAGGGCCTTCACCGCCACGAAGCCGTAGCTGGAGCCCTGTTGGACGCAGGCCCAGGCGCTGTTGTAGGCCACCACCTTCACGGACGCGCCCAGCTGCAGCTTCTGGTTCTCGGCGTCGGTATTTGGCGAGCTGTACACCCGGGCGTCCGAGGTGATCACCGTGGCCGTGATATCGGCGCTGGCGTAGCCCGCGGGCACGCTCTGCTCGGCCTTTTCAACGCTGAGTCCGGAAAGCTCGCAGAAGCCGTAGTTGCCGTTCAGCTCAATGTAGGCCCAGCCGTCGTTCGTCTGCAGCACGTTCACGGCCCGCCCCTTTTTCAGCGTGCCCAGCTTCGTGCCGTCGGTGGAGGCGGTGCGGTACACCGCCAGCTTTTTCGTGGTCTTTGCGGTCCTGGCGTTGGCCGTGCTGGGGGCGAAGGTGGCCGACGGCGTTTCGCCGGGCGCGGCGGTGGGGGCGACCCCCTCCCTCAGGTTGTCCAGCTTGCAGAAGCCGCGCTTGCCGTTCAGCTCCACATAGGCCCAGCCCTCGCTGTTGTAGGCCCGGACGGTGACCTGGGTGCCGGTTTTCAGCGTGCCCAGCTTCTTTCCCTTTTCACTGGCCGTCTTGTACACGGGCATGTCCGCGGTGGTCACCGCGTCGTAGCTGCGCACGGTGACGGCGCTCTCCTGCCCCGGCTGCACCACCCCGGCGTCGGGCTGGGGCGTGGCGTCGGGCGAAGCTTCCTCCTCATACCTTTGGACCGCGTCGGCCTTCACATAGCCCAGATGGCCGCTGCGCTCCACCATGGCCCATTCGCCGGACTCCGCCAGCAGGTACAGCTTCATGCCCGCGGGCGCGTTCACGCTTTCGCTCTGCTCGTCGGGCGAGGCGTACACCGGCGCGGCGGACTTCAGCACCGCCTTTTCCGCCACGGCGTCCACCCGCTTCATGTCCGCGATCTTCGCGTAGCCGACCTTTCCCTCATAGGAAATTTTGGCGATGGTGTTGGAGTATCCGACGACACGCACCACGTCATATTTATCCAGCGTGCCCAGCTTTTCGCTCATGGACGGGTCACCGTACACCGCCATCGAATCCGCGGATACGATGGCTGAAAAGGTTTCCGCCAGCGCCGGTATCCCGCCGGTCAGCAGCAGCGCCGCCGCCAGGATGGCAACGGTCAGTTTCCTCACGCCTGCTTTGAATCGTGTCATCGCTCTCTCCTCAGTAAACCCCGGGCGCGCCGCGCTTTCCGGCCCGCCTTGTATTTGCGTTTGGGCATGGGCATACCTATGGCCCGATGGTTATGAATTCGACGCCCCCCATACAACTCCTGCCATTTTGAAATGCAAAAAAAATAGGTCTGAATTATGTCTGTAATATGTTTGCAATATATTTGAAATATACAATGTTCCCATTTGACACGCCCGGGCCGTTATGCTATAGTGGATTGCACAGAATGGAGGAGATGCCCATGGCACTGTTTGACAGCATGGAGGACCAGGCCCGCAGGCAAAATCTGAAGCGGCTGGAGGACAAGCGCCTGGCCTTTGCCCAGCGCCTGAGCGCCCAGGGCTTTGCGCCGGAGGATATGCTGTTCGCCCAGCGCGACGACGGCGGCTTCACGTCCATTTGCCGATTTGACGGGCGGCACTGGGTGATCATCGGCCCGGGCTTCGGCACCGACGGCGATTTTTCGCTGATCCCCCTGGACGCGCTGAGCTATCGCACCCAGGAGGTATATCAGAAGGCCGAGGGCATGGGCGGCATATTCGGCTTCGGCAAGAAGGCGCAGGTCGGCGTGGAATTCATGATCGCCCTGCCGGACGGCACCGAGACCTGCATGCCCTTCGTCAGCGGGCGCACCGGCTGGCTGCGGACCAGCCTGAAAAAGAACCCGCTGCTGAAGACGAAGCGCCGCCGGGGCGACGCCAACGTGGTTTGGGACTTCCGACCGATGGACCGCAGCGAGCTGGAAGCCGCCCTCCGCGCCGCGACGGCGTACTTCCCGGAGAATTGACAAAACGGAATGAACCGGTCATGGCCGGTTCATTCCGTTTTGTCAATCAGCTTCAGCGCCCTTTGGCACAGCCTCTCCGCACCCGCGGCGCAGACCACCAGCATATCCAGGCCCTTGAAGTGGCCCTCCAGCACGTGCATGACGTCGTTCACGCCCCGATCTGTGTCCAGCGCGGCGGGCAGCACCAGCATGTCCAGGGGTCGTCCGGTCAGCGCGGCGGTGCGCATCAGCGCCGCGGCATCGCCGTCGGCCAGGGCCAAGCGCATGCCTGCCTTCGCCAGCGCGATCGCGGCCTCACGGCCCGCGCCCGATCCCGCGCCGATCACAAGCGCGCGGCGTACTGTGGTCTCCGACATGATCTTCTCTCCTTTCACAGCGGCCCCAGGCCGTCCAGCCAGGGCAGCGCCTGTATGCCCAGCCCCGCGAGGTATTCCAGCGCGCCGTCGAACAGGTCGATCCGGTCCAGGTGCTCCGGGTGATGGGCGTCGAAGCCGATGATGGCCTTGCAGCCATATTGCGCGGCGATCTCCCAGAACCTCGCGCAGGGATAGCCCAGCGCGTCACGCTCCTCCACCCGCGCGTGATACTGTATGCCCAGCAGGTTGTATTCCAGCGGGATGTCCAGCGCCACGGCGGCCTGGCACAGGTCGCGGGCCGCCGCGACGCAATCCGCGTCGAACTGCCGGTAGACGTGGCAATACAGGTCCGGATGGGCCACGTAGTCGAAAAGCCCCGTGCGCATGCCATCGATGGTGCGCTGGGCATAGCGGCGCACATGGGCGGGCCGGGTGCAGCGCCCGAAGTAGAAGCCGCCGCCGTCGTCGAAGGCGTCGTGATCGGCGTCATCCCGCAGGTCGTAGTGGTTTCCCAGGATCACGTAGTCCAGCGACCTCTCCTTCAGCTCGGAAAGCCAGCCCATGTACCGCGGGAAGGCCTCGCATTCCAGCCCCACGGGAATGCGGATACGGCCCGCGTACCTCTCGCCCAGGCCGCGCACAGTGGAAAGGTAGTCGTCCAGCTGATCCAGCCGCATGCGCATGCCCGCCACGTAGCCGCTTTCATAGGGCCAGGGCGTGTGGTCCGCGAAGCCCAGCACCTGAAAGCCCTGCCGCAGGGCGCGCTCCACGAACATCTCCTCCGTGCCGCTGGCGTGCATGCACCGCCAGGTATGGGTGTGATAGTTGATCCGCGGGCGCTGCTGTGCGCTTGTCATGTGGTTCACCTCGCGTCATATTGTACTGTACCATTATAGCCCCTCCCCCGCCGCCTGTCCGCGGCGCTGCTGTTATTTTTCGGAAACATTCCCCGTCTGCCACCGCCGCGCCTTGACATTTCCGGCGCGAATGCGGTATAATGATCACTGCCGTGGAGGTGTATCGAAGTGGTCATAACGGCCCTGACTCGAAATCAGGTAGGGTGCAAGCCCTCGTGGGTTCGAATCCCACCGCCTCCGCCAAAAAGTTGACCCCCTTGAAATGGGGGTCAATCTTTTTGGCTGTGGCGCGTGGGATATACGGACCCATTTCGCGAGTCTGCGAGCGAATGGGGGGCGGGCGCAGCCGCGACGCGCAGCGGCGCTATCCCACCGCCTCCGCCATCAGGACCGACATTAGGTCCTACAAACGAGCTCATCAGAAATGATGGGTTCGCTTTTCTTTATGCAAAAACCGGCCCAAGGCCGCCCTTATCCCCCGTATTCCGCAGGAATACACGGTTGGGCCTGCAACATGGACCGGGTTCGTTTGTAAATTGTTCGGATCAGCCACGCCGGGATTTCAATTCTCGCGGATTTTTCCGGATTTGCCGTGTACCGCGTGTACGGCGTGTAATCCGTGTAATTCGTGTAATCCGTGTACGGATAGAAATTGCCTTCCTTCAAATGGTGCTCTCTTACTGCTTACGCGCGAGCTGAAACAGCCCGATCAGTTCACTTCCGCTCTCCTGCATTCCGCGTTTGATCCATTCCAGCATCCATCCATAGATACCATAAGCCCAGAATGATTTCATATAGGCTTCCAGGTTTGGCATTTTCGGCGTAATCTGAATGGTGCTGATGATGGTATCCATCATAATCGTGGACATACCGGCCTCATAGAGCGTGGTATAGAAATCCCGATGCTCGCGGTAGAAATCAAATAAAGATGGGAACAGTGTTTCCGGTGCGGATTCCGGGTTTGCCTCATACAGCTTTCCCCATTCCTGGATCAGCCGGTCAGATTCTTCCCTCAGAATGTCCTCCTTCGTCTGATAATTCCGGTAAAAGGAAACGCGGCCAACTCCCGCCATCTCCGTCAATTCGCTTACGGATATGTCGGCCAGCTTTTTCTCCTTCAGCAAATTGAGCAGTGCGGCGGTAATTTGCCGCTTGACCCAGGTGTTCTTTTGCTCATTATTCATATTCATGGGATGATACAAACCTCCGCCCGGTGTTTCATTTTGCTGGAACACTTGTTTCTTCGCAGAATCTATGATACACTTGTTTCAACGTGTTGTCAAGGAGGGTTCCATGAAAAGGGTTATGAAGGTATTGGGAATCGTCATTCTGGTCGCGGTTGTGGCTGTCGCGGCATTGGTGGTAAAGGGGTATATCCAGTCGAAAAAGCCCTCAGTCAGGGAAGATTATTATGCCGATTTTTCTTCACCCTGCCCGCTGGAGCAGAAATATTCACAGCCGGGCGGATACGCGGTATCCTCGGTGGATACGCCGTCCGATGATAAGCGCATAGGAAAGATTCGCGTTTGGTACCCCTCCGAGGCGGCGGACACAGACACTCTGTATCCCGCCATCCTCGTTGTCAACGCCAGCAACACACCGGCCTATAAGTATGAGGGCTGGTTCAAGCGCCTGGCCTCCTGGGGATTTGTCGTAATCGGCAATGAAGACCCGCAGGCCGGAACCGGCGAAACGGCCTCCATCACGCTGGATTACATCCTGAATCTGCCGAAAGACCACACGCTGTATCGGCGGATCGATGAGGACAGAATCGGCATCGTCGGCTTCTCCCAGGGCGGAGCCGGTGCGCTGGCGGCTGTGTCGGAGTATGAAAGCGGCTCAACCTACAAGGCCATTTTCACCGGGAGCGCGGCGTATCAGTTCATGGCGGGCAATTTCGGATGGCACTACGATGTGAGCAAAATCCACATCCCGTATTTTATGGCAGCGGGAACAGGCTCTTCGGATGACAATGGCAAAGCCGACCCAACGAAGGAGTATGCGGGCGTCGCTCCGCTCTCCTCGCTGGTTGAAAACTATAACGCTCTGCCGGATTCAGTGGCAAAGGTGCGGAGCCGCGCCACAGGGGCAGAACATGAGGATATGCTTGCCCGGAGCGATGGATACATGACGGCCTGGATGCTGTATCAGCTGATGGACGATCCCGAAGCCGCGAAGGTCTTTGTGGGCGAAGACGCGGAAATCCTTCATAACGAGTATTGGCAGGATGTGGAGAAGAATCTATGAGCAGGAAACAAGGAAAACGGAGGCACGGCTTTTTGAAGGCGCTGGCAATCATTCTGATCATTGCTGCTGGCGGATATTTCTACCTTATGACGCACACACAGATCATTGTCGGGGCCATACAGAAGCTGTCGCAGGGCACGGTCAACACGAAAAACCTGTTCGGCCCGCTCGGCGATCCGACGGAGGGCGTGAAGGAAAACGGGCAGTATATCATAACGGAGATCAAGTATTCGGATGTTTACCCCAACAGCTACCTCGACATAACCTACCCGAATGCCGACATGACTGAACAAAGGCCCACGCTGATCTACTTTCACGGCGGCGGATTCTTTGGCGGCAGCAAGAGCGTCGGCGATCCGCTGGCGGGCAGCGACGCGACTGCCCTGCTGGATGACATATGCGCGGAAGGGTTCAATCTGGTCAATATCGACTATGCGCTTGTGCCGGAATACCATTTCCCGGTGCCTCTGATCCAGGCCAACATGGCGTTTCAATTCCTGATGGAACACGCGGATGAATACCATCTGGACATGGATTGCGTCGTCATCATGGGTTCGTCCGCCGGTGCGATCATGACGAGCCAGCTGGGCAGCATTATCACAAACCCGGCCTATGCGCAGCTGCTGGAGATAGAATCGGCCTTGCAGCCCGCGCAGGTCAAAGCGCTGGTGATCGATGACGCGCCGCTGGATTATGAGCATTTTTCGCTCGGTACCAAAGTCCTTGTGGGCAATTATATCCGAGGGTCTATCTTCGTAAGCAGAGACGAAATCCGCCGGTATAACATAATTGGATGGATCGACGCCAATTATCCCCCGTGTGTCTTATTGGGCAGCGAATATCACGCGGATATGAGATTGATGGATGCCGCCTTGGAAGATGCCTCGGTCAGGCACGAGCTGGTCGACCCCCTGGCGGAACGCGGAGTAGAAAAGCAGCATTGCTTTGTCGCATCCGAACGGGTGGACGAAGTGGCGAAGGACGCCTTTGACCGAATGATTGCGTTCATCAAATCCATCTACAATGGAGACGGTTCTTGTGTATCCGTCCCCATTGTATACTATGTTGGTGCCGGCTTCGGCAGGAACGCCTTGCGGGATGCCTCTCGCTCGGCCTCGATCTCGTCAAGAGTTATACCGGCGCGGAAACCTTGATCATCTCATCCTTCGTCAGGCCGCGTCGGACAGTTCTTCCTCCGCGCCGGGCAGCCCGGTCTTCTTTACGCCGTCGCCGTAGATCGTCTTCCAGTCGTTCGCCATCGAGATCGCCGTCCAGCCCTCGGCCGCCGCGTTTTCATAGAACGCGGCCGCCTTTTCGGCGCTGCCGTATTCCCGTTCGGTATCGTCGCAGACGATGAAGAAGCCCATGCCGGCGTGGTCGGGATTGCCCTGGGCGTAGTTGAGCATCGAATAATCGCCCGTGCTGTTGCCAAACGCGAGCGCCGGTCGCTTTCCGATCTCGCGGGCGATGGCCGCCGGCTTGCCCGACTTGCCGCACTCCACGGCGTCCAGCGGCGCGCCGAGCAGCATCTCCTCGTCCTGGCCCATGTTGTAGGCGTCGGCGGGCTCGTCGCCCTTCCCGGAGGCCACGTAGGGCACGTCGGTGGCAACGACGTGATCGAACGGTATACCGAAGCGCCCCACGAGCGCCCGCACGACCTCGCGCTCGCAGGCCGAGACCATCCACACGTCAAAATCGTTGGCGTGCAGGAAGTCGATCACCTCGATCATGGGCCTGTAGAACGACTGGCCGTAGGTCATGTCCTCGAAGCCCACCACGTCCACCTTGTCGGCGAAGTCGGCGACGTAGGCGCGGAATTGAGCGGGCGTCATGCCGGCAAAGGCCGACGCGACAAGGTCGTCCTTGGTGATGCCCTCCGGCTTATACGTCTCACCCTCTGAATAGGCGTGGTCGCGCACCTGCTGCATGGCGTCGCGCTCTTCTTCGGTCGCGCTGTACGTCGGATCGTCCAGCACGCGATACATCGTCAGGCAGTAGTCCAGATAAACCGGCGCCTTCTCGCAGAGTATGGTGCCGTCCATGTCAAACATCGCGACGCGATCCTCGGGAGCAAGGTAACCCGGGCTCGCTTCGTCCGTGGAATCATTCACAAAATCAACCAGCACCCGAAGCGATTCGCTGTCCGGATTCCATGAGGGAAAGACCTCTGCAAGGTCGATCTCCGCGCCCGGCTCAACCGCCGCGGCGTCCACTTTCAGGGCGCTGTAGGTCGCCTCACCCACGATGCCGGTCGCGTCCAGGCCGTTGTCCTTCTGAAAGGCCAGTACCGCCGCTTCTGTCTTCGGCCCGAATATCCCGTCCGCGGAGCCGTCCAGATAGCCCCGCGAGATCAGCGTTTCCTGGACTTCCCTTACCGCTTCGCCCTTCTGTCCCCGCCTGATGTTCTCCATCGCAAGGCCGTTGACGGACACGAGGACCGCCATCACAATGCAAACAACCGCGACTGTTATCTTTTTCATAAACACACCCTCCTAAATTTGTATACCTGTGAAAACCGACGTCATTTCACCTCGATCACATAGATCGCCCCGTCGATATCGGAATAGGCGTCGGCTCCGCGAATTGCACGACCACCGGGATCTTGAGATCCTGCGTCGTGCTCAGGTCCACCGCGTCGACGCTGATGACATGCCCCTCCAGGTCGGAGCCGCCGTCGTGGCGCTCTATCCTCGATACTCGCAGCACAGCATGGTCATGTCGTCGAACTGCGGCGCATGGCCCGTAAACAGCTTCACCTCCTCGTGAACCCGGTGGATCAGTTCTTCAGGGCTGGCGTTCGCGTCCCGATTCAGCGTGTCGATCAGCAGCTCCGCCCTGAACATGGCCTTGACGGCATTGGTCGCCTCCGGCACGCCGTCGGTATAGACAAACACGCAGTCGCCGGGGTGAAGCTCGAATGCGCGATTCCGATACTTCGCCCTTTTCAGGCCGCCGACAAACACGTCATGCCTGTATTTGAGCAGTTCAAACGCTCCTCCCGCGCGCCGGATACACGGGTATTCGTGGCCCGCGTTGCAGGCCAGGCCCTTACCCGTGGAGAGCTCCAGCACGGCCAGCCACACCGTGACGAACATCTTTGAGGGATTGCGCTCGCAGAGCTGCAGATTCACTCGCTCCAGCGCGGTCGCCGGATCGCAGCCGGCCATCAGCTCGTTTCTGATCAGGGTCTTGGATGCCATCATGAACAGCGCGGCCGGGACGCCCTTGTCGGATACGTCCGCGATCACCAGCGCCAGATGGTCGCTGTCGATCAGGAAGAAATCGTAGAAATCCCCGCCCACCTCCCTGGCCGGCGTCATGGACGCGAAGAGATCAAACTCGGTTCGGTCAGGGAACGCCGGAAAGGTCTGCGGCAGCGCGCTGGCCTGGATGTCCCTGGCCATGCTCAGCTCCCGGGCGATACGCTCCTGCTCCTTTCTCTCGTTCTCCAGCGCCATCTGCTCCCGCTCCATCCGGCGGATCGTATCCATCTGCTCGGAGAGGGCGGCACTGGTCCGGTTGATCTCCCGCTGCATCTGCTTGAATTCCGTGATGCCGGTGGGTTCAAAGGCCGTGGATTCCAGGTCGCCCTCCCCCATGCGGACGATCCCCTTCAGCAGCGAGGAAAACTGGCGCATGAACCGCCTCAGCCACGCTTCATAGAGGACCAGGGCCACCAGAAGGACGACCCCGCCCAGAATGCAGATGGAGACGCGGACACGGTTGATCACCCGCTCGTAGTTTTCCATCGAAACCTTGCGGACCAGCGTCCAGGCGGGCGATTCCATCGTCATGGAGAAGGTGCAGACGGGCAAACCGTTCTCGTCGTGGAAGATGTTTCCGCTGTTGCTTTCGCTGATGAGCCGATCCGGGTCGAGGCACGGGTCCTGCCCGGTGTGATAGATCTCCGTGCGATCCTCGGTAAACAGATACCACGAGCTGTTCCCGTCCCGCAGCGCGTCGAACAGATCGTCAAAGACGCTCTCGTCCATCAATATCATCGAATAGCACTCGCCGTAGCTGACATTCACGGATTTCCATCCGGCGATCATGAGGCTTTGCCGCGTCTTGTCGTTTTCAAATCCATAGAGGGTGGAGGCGGGGAGCGGGCCGACCCACACGGTCTGCCCCATCGGCGCGTTCAGGATCTTCGCCTTCATGTCCTCCGGAAGCGGGTTTTGCCCCGGATCGTCCAGAAAGAAATTGCCCTCCGGAAGCGCCCCAAAAAGGCTGCCGTCCTTGCGCATGAACAACAGGCCGAAGATCTTGTCGCGCGACGCGATTTCCCCCCGCAGATAGTCCCGGCAGCGGATTCGCGCGTGAACCAGCTGAGTCGCGGAGTCGTACCGGCCCCTTGCGCAGGACGCCACCCGCTCGTCCGACAGGATGTTTCTGACCTCATTGACGGTGGTAGCGATCATCGGCTCCACCGAACGGGACACCGTTTCAAAGCCCGTGGCGTTCACCTCCTGCTCCTGCTGCAAAAGCAGGCGAATGAAGGCGCGGGAATACAGCGTGTTCAGCAGTGCGATCACGAACACCACGATGGCGATCATCGGCAGCAGGATGCGGAATCGAAGGGATTTCAGCCTTTGCTTCATTGTGATTATCCTTCCATGTGGGCTCACGGCTGCCGCTCGTACTGCCCGGGCGCGTAGGGCTCGATCCCGTTTTCGCGCTGCACCTTAAAAACCATGGGCACGACGATGGCCGCCGCGGCGTCCCACTTTTGCCGATAGACCTCGAACACCTCCGGTTCGCCCATCTCGATCAGCTTGCGGATCGTCTCCTCCCGGATCGCTTCAAACGCCTCGTCCGTCTCCGCCATGATCAGGTCCACCTGAACGTCCTCCAAAATCGCCTCGGCCTCGGCGAGCAGATGCAACTGGTCCCGGTCCATGCTGCTGATGGTGGAGGAGATCGCCTCGCCGCAGTCGTTTCGGAAATCCAGCCCGCCGGCGTTGTAGAATGCGTCCGAGGGCAGCTGGGCGTCGTAGTGCGCGCAAATGTCCCGGGAGAGATTGTTGGTCATGGACGCCGCTTCGTATTCCCGGGACACGGTGACGAAATCGATCATATATCCGTCCGGATGAATAATGTTATTGCGCAGGATCGGCCAGTTGTTCGGGAAATTCTTGAGGGTCCCCCACTGCGCATAATAGTTATCCGAATCGTCCGTGCCCGCCTTGAAGGCGTCCAGCTGCCCGCGTCCGTATTCGGTCATTTGGGGAACGCCGTCCACGTCGTAATCCCAGGTCACGCCCTTCCGTCCCAGATAGAGCTCCCGAAGGAAATCCGGATCGCACATGGTATTGAACAGCCTCAGGGCCGCTTCCTTGTGCGGGCTGTTGGCCGAAATGAACCACATATAG
>JBGUQG010000128.1:0-4298 GCA_045130815.1 Christensenellales bacterium | reverse complement strand
GCGATGTTCACGCAGCAGGGAATGCCCGCCGCATCCGCCAGCGCCAGCTGGCCCTTGGCGTATTCCATGGCCTGTTCGGCCCGGGCGGGGTCCGTGTCGAACAGGTTCTTCCACACGCCGATCTCCGCGATGACGACGCCGTGCCGGTCACAGATATCCCGGTAGGTGGCGATGGTCTGCGCATCCGTATGGCAGTCGAAGGGCGCGGTGACGGCCCTGAAGCGGGACTTCACCAGCAGCGCCTCCCATTCCTCAGGGGTGGACCACTGTCCCGCGATCGTTCCTCCCAGCAGCATGCGGCTCCCTCCTTACGCAAGAATCACGTCGATCGCGCCCGCTTTGCCGTCCAGATGAAGCGTGGCGCTGTGTTCGGCGTCCGAGAGGCGATACGCGCCCCTGTAGCCCTCGATCCCGGCGCAGCCGTTCTCATCGGTGACGACCTCGGCGTGGGTCTCCCACTCGCCGTGGATCAGCGCTCTCAATGTGTGGTAGACCGGCTTTTCCCGGTTGTCCCTCGTCACGATGCCGCTGGGCGCGCCCAGCCATGCGCCGTCCGCGAAGTCCCAGCCGGTGACGGCCTCCACCCGCGGGTGGTCAAACAGTATCCGGTACATCTCCTCCCACTGACGGGCCTGGCGCGCCTCGCCCTCCGGGGTGGTGGGCCATTCGGGCACCTGATAGTCGTTCAGGTCCACGATGTGCGGCGGCATCAGGTGGCCGGACACCAGCGTGTTCTCGGTGAAGTGCAGCGGCAGGCCGAAGCCCTCGAAGCGGCGCAGGATCTCATGCAGCTTCTCCGCGCCCATGTAGCCCTGGTGCTGGTGGGTCTGCAGGCCGATGGCCCCGATAGGCGTGTCGGCGTCCAGGCAGTCGGCGATCAGCCGGGCGTACCGCTCCGACAGGTTGAAGTCGTTGATCAGAAGCAGCGCCCTCGGGTTGGCCGCCTTCGCCGCGTCAAAGACCTCCTTCACCAGCTGGACGCGCCCGTAGCGCTTGCAGATCCGGGTGATGGCATTGTCGTAGCGGTCGAACTCCGGCATGATCACCACCTCGTTGATCACGTCCCAGATGTCGATTACCCCGGCAAAGTCGCGCACGTCCCGGTGGATGCGCTCCAGCTGCTTGTCCAGTATGGTCTTGTCGTCGTATCGCATCAGCCAGTCAGCGCAGGCTGTATGCCAGCACAGCGGGTGGCCCTTCACCTTCGCGCCGTGTTCTGTCAGGAAGCGGGAGGCGTTCATGCGGCTCTCGGTCTGGGGCTGTCCCTCCACGGGCTCAAAGCCGCCCCAGTAGAAGGCCATCGTGCCGTAGTTGAACAGCCCCAGCCACTTCTCCATGCGGTCCTTGAAGAGGCCGTTCTCGTCCTTGCCGTTGGCATAGGGGATGGCGTCGAACGCCCCGCTGCCAAACATGAATTCATGACCGGTCTGATCCAGCTTCAGGGTGCGGTTTGAGACGGGGTTTCCCGCCGCGTCCTTTACCCGGATGCGCGCGGATGCCCTGCGGTGCTCATAAGCCATGGTATTGCCTCCCCTTTCACAGCATCATGCGGTAGATTTCAGCGCAGTCCCCGGCATTCAGCGTCACGAAGCCGCTGATGCTGCCGGGGCGGCCGTCGCCGTTCACCAGCACGTCCACCAGCTTCGGGATGTCCTCTTCCTTGCCGCCCAGCTCGCCCAGGGTGGCGGGCATGCCGATGGAGGTGAGGAAACGCCGGAAGGCCTCGATGCCGGCCAGGGCCGTGACCTCCGGGTGGGCAAAGTCCATCTGGCAGCCCCACACCCGAACGGCCGCTTGGGCAAAGCGGGTCACGTCGTGCTGCATCACATAGCGGAACACCGCCGGCATGGTCACAGCCAGCCCCGCGCCGTGGGCGCAGTCGTACAGGGCGGAAAGCTCGTGCTCGATGTTGTGGCTGTTCCAGTCCTGGCTGCGGCCCACGCCGCAGCTGTTGTTGTGGGCCATCATGCCCGCCCACATGATGTTGGCCCGGGCTTCGTAGTTGTCCGGGTCCGCAATGACCCGCGGGCCCTCGTGGATCATGGTCAGAAGCAGCGCCTCGATCAGCCGGTCGGTGACCTCGACCTCCTTCGTGTTGGTCAGGTAGCGCTCGTACAGGTGGGCCATGATGTCGGTAATGCCGCATGCCGTCTGGTAGGGCGGCAGGGTCTGGGTCAGCGCCGGGTTCAGTATCGAGAACTCCGGCCGGATGGCGTCGCCGCTGGCCCCGCGCTTGTACATGCCGTTCTCGTTGGTGATGACGGAGTCCGGGCTGCCCTCGCTGCCCGCCGCGGCGATGGTCAGGATCGTGCCCACGGGCAGGGCCCTCTCGATGGGCTTTCCGCTGTAGAAATCCCAAAAGTCGCCGTCGTACACCGCGCCCGCGGCGATGGCCTTGGAGGAATCGATGGTGCTGCCGCCGCCCACGGCCAGTATGTAGTCCACATTCTCCCGCCGGACCAGCTCGATGCCCTGATACACCAGGCCGCTGCGGGGGTTCGGCTTTACGCCGCCCAATGTCACATAGCCCAGGCCCTCGTGCTCCAGCGAGGCCTTCACCCGATCCAGCAGGCCGGAGCGCACCACGCTGCCGCCGCCGTAGTGGATCAGCACCTTCGTGCCGCCGAAGCGGCCGATCAGCGCGCCGACGTCCTTTTCCCGGTCCTTGCCGAAGGCGAAATAGGTGGGGGAATAGAAGTTGAAGTTGTTCATGAGCCATGCCTCCCGGTTTTTGATCGTTATACCCATTATACCTGTCCGGCGGGCGGCAGACAATCATTTATTCGATGATATGAGGATAGATCAAGAAAATGTCAGGATCGCTCATTGAAAACAGGAGGCTTCGGCTGTATGGTACATGGGATCGGTTATTGATGTAATATATGGGGGAGAATCGCCATGATGCGTTCAAGGACCATGAACATGAGCCAGGGCAGGCCGATAAGGCTGCTGGCCATGTTCGCGCTGCCGCTGCTCATCGGCAACCTGTTCCAGCAGGCCTACAACCTGGCGGATTCCATCATCGTGGGCCGCTTCATCGGCGCGGGGGCGCTGGCCGCCGTGGGGGCCACGGGCTCGGTGTCCTTCCTGTTCTTTTCGGTGTGCAACGGCATCAGCAGCGGCGGCGGTATCGTCACGGCCCAGTACTTCGGCGCGGGCGATCACGAGAAGGTGCGCCGCGCCATCGTGAATTCAGCATACATCATGTTTGCGACCTCCTTCGCCATGGGCGGGATCGCCTTTGCGCTGACGCCCACGGCGCTGGGCCTGATGGGCACGCCCGCGGACATACTGCCCGACGCCGTCACCTACATGCGCATGACGTGCCTCAGCGTGCCTCTGATCGCGGTGTACAACTATGCCGCTTCGATGCTGCGGGCGCTGGGGGATTCCCGGACGCCGCTGTACTTCTTAGTGGTGTCCTGCCTGCTGAACGTGATGATGGACCTGATCTTCGTGCGGGCATTTCACATGGGCGTGTTTGGCGCGGCCCTGGCCACGATGCTGGCCCAGCTGCTGGCGGGCGTGGGCTGCCTGGTGTTCGCGCTGCGCACCAACCCCTATTTCATGATCGACAGAAGCCGCCTGGGCGTGGATTGGCAGATCGTGCGCCACGCGGTGAAGCTGGGCCTGCCGCTGGCGCTGCAATGGTCGATGATCGCCATATCCACCACGGCGCTGCAAACGGTGGTGAACCGCTTCGGTACCACGGCGGTGGCGGCCTTCACGGCCACGAACCGCGTGGAACAGCTGACCCAGCAGCCCTTCGGCTCGCTGGGCATGGCGCTCTCCACCTACGCGGGCCAGAACTACGGCGCGGGCAGGCTGGACCGGGTGCGCAAGGGCCTGGTCGACAGCATGCTGGCGATGGCGGCGTTTTCCGCGCTGATGCTGGCGGTGATGCAGCTGCTGGGGCCGAACATCGTGGCCGCCTTCGTCAGCGACCAGGACGTGGTGGCGCTGGGCGGCAGGGCGCTTCGGCTGACCAGCTGCTTCTATGTGTTCCTGGGCACGATCTATATGACCCGCGGCACGCTCAACGGCGTGGGGGACACGCTGTTCTCCTTTATCAACGGGCTGATCGAAATGCTGTGCCGGATTTTCCTGCCGATGGCGCTGGTGCTGATCCCTTCCGTGGGCGTGTGGGCCATCTGGTGGACGGCGGGGCTGACCTGGGCGATCAGCGCGCTGGCCTGCCTGCTGCGCTATCTCTCCTGGAGCCGGAAAAACGCGAAGCGGGCGTGATCAATCCCGCTTCGGCGTCGCCGTCGCCCTGCGGTACTGCCCCGGGCTCATGC
>JBGUQG010000127.1:0-2492 GCA_045130815.1 Christensenellales bacterium | reverse complement strand
CTGATCAACGCCCAGGGCGAGGACGTGGTGGCCGGCATCCGCACGCCCAGCCACATCACCCAGCTGCAGCAGGATATGCCCAAGGTGTACGAGCAGTTCAAGACCATCGCGAACAACCTCGAAAAGCACTATAAGGACATGCAGGACATGGAGTTCACCATCGAGAACGAGAAGCTCTATATGCTGCAGACCCGCAACGGCAAGCGCACCGCCGCCGCCGCGCTGAAGATCGCCGTCGACCTGGTGGACGAGGGCATGATCACCGAGCGCGAGGCCGTGATGCGCGTGGAGCCCAAGCAGCTGGATTCCCTGCTGCACCCGATGTTCGATCCCGCGGCGCTGAAGGCAGCGACGCCCATCGGCCAGGGCCTGGCCGCCTCTCCGGGAGCCGCCTGCGGCCAGATCGTGTTCACCGCTGAAGACGCCAAGGCCTGGAATGCCCGCGGCCAGAAGGTCGTGCTGGTGCGCCTGGAGACCAGCCCCGAGGACATCGAGGGCATGGTGGCCTCCCAGGGCATCCTGACCGTGCGCGGCGGCATGACCAGCCACGCGGCGGTCGTCGCCCGCGGCATGGGCACCTGCTGCGTGTCCGGCTGCTCCGCCATCAAGATGCACGACCATGAGTTTGAGCTGGCCGGCCGCATCTTCCGCGAGGGCGACTGGATCTCCATCGACGGCTCCACCGGGGCCATCTACGGCGAAGCGATCCCCACCGTGCCGGCCACCATCTCCGGCGATTTCGGCCGCTACATGGCCTGGGCGGACGCGGCCCGCAAGCTGTCCATCCGCACCAACGCCGACAACCCGCGCGACGCGGCCCAGGCCGTGAAGTTCGGCGCGGAGGGCATCGGCCTGTGCCGCACCGAGCACATGTTCTTCGAGGGCGACCGCATCAAGGCCGTCCGCGAGATGATCGTCGCCAAGGACGTCGAGGCCCGCAAGGTGGCCCTGGACAAGCTGCTGCCCTATCAGCAGGGCGATTTCGAGGCCATGTACAAGGTGCTGGAGGGCCGCCCGATGACGGTCCGCTACCTCGACCCGCCGCTGCATGAGTTCCTGCCCACCAAGGAAGACGAGATCGTCGACCTGGCCAAGGAGCTGAACATCACCGTGTCCGAGCTGAAGGAGACCGTGGCCTCCCTGCATGAGTTCAACCCGATGATGGGCCATCGCGGCTGCCGCCTGGCCGTCACCTATCCGGAGATCGCCGAGATGCAGACCAAGGCCGTCATCCGCGCCGCCATCAACGTGATGAAGGAGCACCCCGAGTACAAGATCGCCCCCGAGATCATGATCCCGCTGGTGGGCGAGGTCAAGGAGCTCAAGTTCGTCAAGGACGTGGTGGTCGCCACCGCCGACAAGGAGATCGCCGCGGCGGGCGTGGACATGAAGTATCACGTGGGCACCATGATCGAGATTCCGCGCGCGGCCGTGACCGCCGGCGAGATCGCCAAGGAGGCCGAGTTCTTCTCCTTCGGCACCAACGACCTGACCCAGATGACCTTCGGCTTCTCCCGTGACGACGCGGCCAAGTTCCTGGGCGCGTACTACGATCACAAGATCTACGAGTTTGATCCCTTCGCCAAGCTGGACCAGACCGGCGTCGGCGCGCTGGTGAAGATGGCCGCTGAGGCCGGCCGCGCCACCCGCCCGGACATCCACCTGGGCATCTGCGGCGAGCACGGCGGCGACCCGTCGTCCATCGAGTTCTGCCACAGGATCGGCCTGGACTATGTGTCCTGCTCGCCGTTCCGCGTGCCGATCGCCCGCCTCGCCGCCGCGCAGGCTGCGATCCAGAACGCCTGATAACCGTTATAAAACTGTCCGGCCTGTCCCTTGCCTGGGGCAGGCCGGCGCTATGCACCGGACAGGAGGGCATCGCCTATGCAAAACACGGCGCTCAGGTTCATGAGCGAATGCGACCGGGTCGGCCTGAAATACCGCGACAGCCGGGATCTGGACGACGGCCAGAGCCTGGTGGTGTGCGGCGTCAACGGCAAGAACAACGCCCGCTATGACGTGGTGTTCGTCTTCGGCAAGGAGGGGCGCGACGCGCTGCTGCGCGTGACCGGGCTCGTCGCCTTCCCGGAGGAAAAGTGGGGTCCGATGCTGGAGCTGGCCAACGAGCTGAACGGCAGCTACCGCTGGCTGAAGTTCGATGTAAAGCCCGAGCGGGTCGACGCGCAGTGCGATGCCATCATCGACGAGCAGACCAGCGGCAGGATCTGCGTGGAGCTGATGCTGCGCACGATGCGCATCATCGACGACATCTACCCCAGGTTTATGCACGTGCTGTGGGGTTAGCTTCCATATCAATGCGCGAAGGGCGCGGGGCGGTGGCCCCCCCCCTTTTGCACTAAGCCCCGCAAGGGCAAAAGCTTGGTGGGGAAAATACACAACACGCGTGGTAGTAGGAAGTGTTAGCCGAACGGCAAGGGTGTCCATCGCGAGGTGGAATCTGAAGGAAGCCGCAGGCAAAGTTCCGAGCCGAC
>JBGUQG010000126.1:0-3198 GCA_045130815.1 Christensenellales bacterium | reverse complement strand
GTCGCGGTCCTTGGGCTCCACGTCGTTGACCACGCGGTCGCCGATGGTCAGCGTGCCGCCGGAGATGTCCTCCAGGCCCGCGATCATCCGCAGCGTGGTGGACTTGCCGCAGCCGGAGGGGCCGACGAACACGATGAACTCCTTGTCCTTGATCTCCAGGTTGAAGTCGTGTACCGCCACGACGTTCTTGTCATATACCTTCTTGATGTGCTCAAGCTTCAGGCTTGCCATGTTTTCATCCTCCCAATATTATCCCTTAACGGCTCCGCCGGTAACACCTTCCACGTAGTACTTCTGCAGTGCCAGGAACAGCGCCGTGATCGGCACCGCCACCAGCACGCCGCCCGCGCAGAAGCGGGTGAAGTAGTTCTGGTAGTCGTTGGTGTTCACCCAGTTGTACAGGCCCACGGCCACGTTGTAGCCGTCCTGGTGGCCGAAGGCCACGTAGCTGGCGAACACGTAGTCGCCCCAGGGGGCCATGAAGGCCATCAGGACCGTGTAGATCACGATGGGCTTGGCCAGCGGCATGATGATCTTCAAAAACACCTGGAAGCGGGTGGCCCCATCGATGCGGGCCGATTCGTCCAGGGACTTGGGGATCGTGTCGAAGAAGCCCTTGGAGATGTAGTAGCCCATGCCGGAGGAGGCGCAGTAGATCAAAATCAGCCCCGGCACCGCGCCGGCCTGGGTCAGGCCCAGCTGTTTGAGCAGGAAGTACAGCGTGATCATCGTCAGGAAGCCCGGGAACAGGCCCAGCACCAGCACGGTGTTCATGATCAGCTTCCTGCCCTTGAAGCGCAGGCGGGACAGGGAATAGCTGACGGACAGCACGATCACCGTCTGGATCACCGAGGTGAACAGCGCGATGGTCAGCGTGTTGATGTACCAGCGGATGTACTGGCTCATCACCATCGGGGACAGCACGTACTGGACGATCACGCCCATGGCCAGAAATTCCGCCAGCATGGCGACAAATTTGCGCAGGCCCTCGTGCCTGTCCTCCGCCACGTAGCCGGGGATGGAGCGCAGCAGCTTGCTGTCCTGCTTCAGGTAGAACCGGGCGACCAGCAGGCCCGCCAGCACGAACACGGCGCAGGTGATCAAAAGCTTCACCACGCCGCCCGCCGGGGCGTAGCCGTGCATCGCGGCCGTCATGCCCACCAGCGCGATAAAGCCCGCCGCCAGGCAGCAGCACAGCGCCGCCGGGCGCGCGGCCTTGCCGGAGGCGGCGCGATTGTCCAGCCACCTGCCTGCGATGTGGATCAGCAGCGAGGAGACCGCGGCGCACACCAGCGCGGCGATCAGCGCCTTGCCCAGCCAGGAGAAGAAGTCGCTGCCCTCGAACAGGAAGGCGTAGTTGTCCAGGGAAAAGGTCTTGGGCAGCAGATAATCCACCATGCCGCCCTTCTCCAGCTTGTAGGACCGGAAGGACTGGAGGACCAGGAACACGAAGGGCACCAGCCAAACGATGCTCATCACCGTCAATACGGTGTAGATCGAGCCGTTGACCCGCCGCTCGTGGCCCTTTTTGCTGCGCAGCTTTTGCTGGCCGCCGGCCACGGTTGTATTATTCGTCATCACTGGAAATCCTCCTCATTCTTAACGGACGGTATCAGGTTGTACACCACCAGGTTGATCACGGCCAGCACCACGAACACCATGATGCCGATGACGGCGGCGATCTTGTAGTTGGTGTCAGACACCGTCATCCTGTACAGCCAGGTGATCAACAAATCGGTGTAGCCGGCGTTGCCCGCCAGGCCCATCGGCTTGCCCTGGGACAGCAGGAAGATCACGTTGAAGTTGTTGATGTTGCCGGTGAAGCTCGTCAGCAGGTAGGGCCCGGTGACGAACAGCATGTAGGGCAGCGTGATCTTGCCGTACATCTGCATGGCGTTCGCGCCGTCGATGCGGGCGGATTCATACAGGTCCGCGGGAATGTTCATCAGTATGCCCGTGGCGATCAGCATCAGATAGGGGATGCCGATCCATATGTTGATGATGATGATCGTGAACCGCGCCCAGCCGGGGTTGGTCCAGAAGGGGATCGGCTCGCTGATCCAGTGCCACTTCATCAGGTACGTGTTGATCAGGCCGTCCGCCGCGAACATCTTGGAAACATACAGCAGCGACACGAACTGGGGAATGGCGATGGTCATCACCAGGATCGTGCGCCACATCTTCTTCAGGCGGATGCCCTTCTTGTTGATCATGATGGCCACGAACATGCCCAGGAAGTAGTTCAGGAACGTGGCGAAGAAGGCCCACACCAGCGTCCAGAACAGCACCTGGCGGAAGGTGTCGCCATAGCTGGCGCTACCGGAGGACAGCAGCGTCTTGAAGTTTTCAAAGCCCACCCAGGTGAACAGCTTTGCCGGGGGCTGGTGGTTGTAGTCGAAGTTGGTGAAGGCCACCAGGATCATGAAGAAGATCGGCAGTATCGTGAACACGAACACGCCCAGCGTGGGCAGGGCCAGCAGCGTCTTGTGGAACTGGCTGTCCGCAAGGGACTGCAGATCCTCCTTCGTGCTCTTCAGCTTGCGGCCCGAGGCCTCGATCTGCTGGCTGATCTTGTTCTGCTTGATGTTGACCCGCCAGGTGTAGATGAAGGCCAGTATGAAGAACAGCGTCAGCACGCCGTACAGCAGGATCAGGAAGCTGTCGTCGCCGTAGACGGTCTTGCGGCCCTCCTTGTAGGTCTCGATCACGCCCAGCGTGTTCAGCTTGGAAAGGTAGGCCATGCCGAAGTTCACCATGTACAGGTTGAACACCGTCTGGAACAGGAGGAACATGAGGCCCCGACCCCACTGGCCCCGGGCCAGGCTGCCCGAGCCCATCACCAGGTAGGAAAGGCGCGTCTTCCAGTCGCCATTTTTGAAGGTGGTCACCAGGTCCGCGACGGACAGGCCCAGCCCCTTCACCATGCCCCAAAGCGCAAGCCCCAGCTTTTTGATGCCGCCGCCCACGCGCCCCGGCAGCGACGTGAAGAACCGGCCGAGGTTGTACAGCAGCTTCCGGGGCTTGCTCATTTTCAGATAGTTCAGATCGACCATAGTCATATCCCCTTGTCTTGTGTCAATGACGTCGTAGGGGCGCCGATGTGGCGTCCGCCTTGGCATGGGGGCGGGCGGCGTATCGCCGCCCCTACACCGGTAACGACCGGCCTATTGCTATCGAAAAACCGACCGGAGCCTGCCT
>JBGUQG010000125.1:0-12427 GCA_045130815.1 Christensenellales bacterium | reverse complement strand
CGCCGGGTCGATTCTGGAAGCGCTGTCACGTCTCGGTGGACTGCGGGATCACGCTGGTGGGCGGATTGCAGTAGGGGCACGCCTTGTAGTCCCATTCCCTGGCGTACTGCAGCGTCACCTTTTCGCCGCCGGAGAAGCCGGCCTTGGAGCACTTGGCGGACTTGTGATAGTAGCTGTTCGCGCTGGCCAGGTCGACGTACACGCCGGTATCTGGCGCGGCGGCGTACAGCTCGATGGACACGGGGGCGTTCTCGGTGCCGCCGTTCTCATAGCTGTCCGCGCCGGCGGCCAGCTTCGAGCACACTGAGCAGGCCGAAAGGCCCATGGCCCGTGCCACCGCCAGCGTGCCCGCCGTGGCGCCGGAGCCCGCGTGGGCCTTGCTGTAGTGATAGTGGGAATCGCCGGGCACGGCGTAGACCTTCACGTTCGCCGCGGACAGGCACACCGGGCAGGCCTTCTTGCCGTAGTTCAGCGCCGTCTCCAGCGACACGCGGCTGGCGCCGGACAGGCCCGAGCAGGTGGAATTCGCGTGGTAGTACTTGCTGCCGGTGGTGGCGTACACCTTGATGCCGGAGGTACCGGACTTGAAGGCGGTGGTCACCGGCTGTATGGAGGAGGAAGAAGCCGACTTCTGCACGCAGTTCGGGCAGGGGTCAAAGCCGTAGGCCAGCGCCGAGGCCAGCGTGCCCTCCTTCGCGCCGGAGCCGGCGTCGCTCTTGCTGTAATGATAGTACTTGCCGCCCCTGGTGGCGTACACCTTCCGCGTGGCGGAGGAGGCGCACTCCGGGCAGGCCTTCTTGCCGTAGTTCAGCGCCGTCTCCAGCGTGACCCGGTTGGGCGTGCCGGAGAGCTTTGAGCAGTTGCTTTTGGTGTGATAGTAGCTGCCGGACACCGTGGCGTAGACCCGCACGCCGGACTTGCCGGACTTGTAGGTGGTGCCGCCGCTCTGGGAGGCGATGGCCTCCCCCAGCCTGGCAACGCTGCCGCTCTTGGCGGCGTCGGCGACGGCCACGGCCTGCTCGGCGGCCTTGCGGCTGCTCAGGCAGTAGGGGCAGGCGGTCTGGTTCTTCAAAAGCGCCTCCGCCAGGGTGCGCTTGGTTCCGTTCTTCATGCCGGACTGCACGCATACGCTGGCCGCGTGATAGTGGTCGCCGCTGGAGGTGGAGTACACGGTGCGGTTGGCCGCGTCGGCGCAGATCGTGCAGGCGGTCTTGCCCGCCTTCACCGCGGTCTTCAGCGACACACGGCTGGCGCCGGTCATGCCGCTGCAGGTGCTGTTCAGGTGATAGTGCCTGCTGGTCCTCGTGGCGTACACGTAGGTATTGCTGGCGGTCGCCTTCGACGGCGCGGCCTGGGCCCGGGCGGAGGACACCGTCTGTACGGTGGTCGCCGAAGAGGCCGTCTTGCTTTGGTTCGTATTCGACGCCGCGATCTTCGTGCCCGAGGTCTGGCCGGCCGAGGTCGCGGCAGCCCCGGTGTTGGCGGAGGCCGAGGAGCCCCAGCAATTCGGGCAGCGCTTCAGCCCGGCGGCCAGCGCCTCCGCCAGCGTTCCGTCGCTGGCGTTCTTCATGCCGGAGCAGGTGGCGTAGGAGTGATAGTACTTTCCGCCCTTGGAGGCGTACACCTTGGTGTTGGCGCTGGAGGCGCAGATCGGGCAGGCCTTCTTGCCCGCCAGCAGCATCGACTTCAGCGTGTACAGCTGGGCGTCCTTCATGCCGGAGCAGTCGCTCTTGGTGTGATAGTAGGTGCCGTTCTTGGTGGCGTACACCTTCACATCGTCGCCGGTGGCGTTGCCGATGCTCACGCTCTGGCCGGAGGACGAGCCGCCGGAGGACGAGCTGCCGGAGGAGCCGGTCAGGCTGCCCTTGATGCAGACATCGCACTTCGTCTTGCCCAGCACCATGGCCTCCGCCAGCGTGACCTGCTTCGCGCCGGTCATGCCCTGGCAGTTCTTGTCAGTGTGGTAGGACTTGCCGCCGCTGGTGCAGTACACCAGCGTGCCCGCGCTGGCGCAGCAGGTCGGACAGGCCTTTTTGCCGGCCAGCAGCGCGTCCCGCAGGGTCCCCTTGGTGGGATTCTGCATGCCGCTGCAATCGGACTTCACATGGAAGTAGGTACCGCCCTTGGTGGCGTACACCTGGATGCCGCTCTTGTCGCTGGTATTTTCATTGATGAGCACGGCCACGACATCCTCGCTTTCCTCCAGCGAGGTCTTGGTCTTCAGAATGCAAACCGGGCAGGGCTCCTTGCCCTCGTTCTCCGCGGCCACCTTGGTGTATTCCAGCGGGTTGCGCATCTTGCTGCAGGTGGCGTCGGAATGGTAGTACTTGCCGCCAAGGGTGGCGTAGTAGGTCACCGTGGTGCCGCCGCCGATACAATCCGGGCAGGGCGACTGATGGCGGCTGTTCTCCGCGATCTCGCGGGTAACGCGCCAGGTCTGGACGCCCGCCTCGATCCGGGGGCAGGAATCGCTGGAGTGATAGTACAGGCCGGTGGCCGGGCTCCAGACGTAGGCCGCGGTATCGGCGGTCGCGCCGCCGGTGCTGCTGAGCGCCGTGGGCGCGGGCTCGGTATCGGCGGTGTCCGTCGCCGGTTCGGCGGTGCTCTCCACCGTGGTATCCTGAACGTCGCCGCTGCCGCCCAGATCGATGGTCGCCACCACGTCGGTGGCCGCGTCCGCGGGCGCGTCGGTGACCTCCGGCGCGGCGGTCTGCTCCACCGTGACCGGCGGGATGGTGATGTTCGGCTGCACCTGCTGGTCGCCGTTGCCGCCCAGCAGAGCGCGCAGAAGCAGGATCAGCGCCACCACGAACCAGATGGCCGAGGCCGCGGTGACCGCCCAGCGGATGGGCTTGTCGAAGCGCTGCCTGCGCCACAGCAGGTAGATGCCAAGCGGTGGCAGCAGAAACAGCAGCAGATAGGTCACCCAGTCGTTCTCGTCCACATAGCGCATCAGCGCGTTCTGTTCGCTGTAGTAGCCCTCGCCGTCGTCATAGCCTTCGCCGGCGTCCTCGTCACGATACCGGTCGCCGTAGCCGTCATCATCGTAGCCGTCATCATTATAGCGGCCCTCGTCGGCATAGTCGTCATCGTAGCCGTCGTCGTCGGCATAGCGATCATCATCGGCGTAGCGGTCATCGTCGGCGTAGCGGTCATCGTCATAACCGTCATCGTCGTAGCCGTCGTCGGCATAGCGGCCATCGCCGTAGCCGTCATCGTCGTCGGCATAGCGGCCATCGCCGTAGCCATCATCGTCGTCGGCATAGCGGCTGTCGTCGGCGCCGTCGTCATAATCCTCGTCGTCGTAGCCCGCATCCTGGGCATCGTAGGCGTCCTGATAGTCCTCAGCGGCCTCAGGCTGTTCATCCATTATATATTCATCCTCGCCGTCCTGGGCCTTTTTGCCCGAAAACAGCCGGTGAACCTCGCCGTCGCCCCAGCGATAGGCCAGGCCCTGCTTCGACAGATTGAATTTGAGTTTTCCAAGCGCATGCGTTGCCATATTTCTCTACCACCTTGTACATACGTCCAAAGGTATCGCGGGCGCGCCATGGGCACAGGCCGCCCGATATAACTATTGAAAGCCATTACAAGCATACATCATACATTACGTCCTGTCAATCGGTCTGGAATAAAAAAATGAAATTTTGTCACAATCTTAATTAACAGAAATTCATATATCGAAATATTATTGCAAAAAAT
Organism: Christensenellales bacterium; assembly: GCA_045130815.1. Lineage (GTDB taxonomy): Bacteria > Bacillota > Clostridia > Christensenellales > Aristaeellaceae > UBA2862. Next base: position 8,725 of record JBGUQG010000125.1, on the reverse strand, counting down.
ATACCTCAAAATCAAATTTATCCATTGCCTGCAGGCCGCGCATATGGTATAATATCCGCAGTCTATATTTGTGGAAGCATTTGTATTCCATGGAGGTAAGCAATATGGCCAACAAACCCGTAAAAGGTCTGAGAGTCGGGAATTACCGCATCACGCCGCTGGGCCTGGCGGTGCTGGCGGTGCTGCTTGTGATCATCATCGGCGCGGTGGCCGTCGCCGTGCTGCATCCCTTCGGCGGCGAGGACGTCGCCACGGTCGCCGTGCTGCCCACCGAGGCGCCCGACGACGCGGAGGAGACCCCCACGCCCTCCCCCACGCCGGAGCCCACCCCCACCCCGACGCCGGAGCCGCGCAGCGCAACGATCCGTTCGCTTGGCGAGATCGCCATGCAGCAGAACCTGCTGCGCGCCGCGGTCAGCGGAAATACCTTTGATTTCGACAGCATGTTCGTGGACATCGCGGACATCATCGGCAACGCCGACTACACCGTGGCAGACGTCGAGGGCACCCTCGGCGGCACCACCGAGTATTCCGGCAGCGCCCGCATGGTCACGCCGCCCTCGCTGATCGGCACGCTGAAGAACGCGGGCGTCGACATGCTGATGCTGGCCAACGACCACGCGCTGGACGGCGGCTTCAACGAGCTGCAGGCCACGATCCAGAACTGCGTGAACGAGGGCATGGATTACGTCGGCGCGGCGGGCTCCGCCGAGGAGCGGGCCACCCCCGTGATCCGGGACCTGAACGGCATCAACGTGGCGTTCCTGGCCTATACGGAAACCCTGAACGACAACGAAAAGAGCGCCGACGCCGCGGCCCTTCAGTATGGCGTGAACCTGATCTCCAAATCCAACGCCAAGAAGGACATCGAAGACGCCCGCGCCGCCGGAGCGGATATCGTGGTCTGCTATTGCAGCTGGGGCGAGATGTTCCGCGCCACCCCCACCGACACCCAAAAGCTGATCGCCCAGAAGCTGACCGACTGGGGCGTGGACGTGATCATCGGCTACAACCCCCACGTAGTGCAGCCCGCCACCTGGCTGGAGTCCAAGGACGCCGACGGCAACGTGCACCGCACGCTGTGCCTGGGCGCGACGGGCAACCTGCTGTCCGACCAGTACGGCCAGTATGACAGCGGCATCATCTTCCAGTTCACCATCCAGGAGACCGAGTACGGCCACTTCGCCATCACCGACCTCAAGTACATACCCACCTATGTGTGGCGCAACGAGGGCGAGGACGGGCGCTACAGCTACCGCTCGCTGCCGGTGGGCCAGTGGCTGGAGAGCGCGCCGGAGGGCATGGCCTACGCCGACGCCGCGCGGATGCGCCAGGTCTGGGCGGACCTGCAGTCCGTGATGGGCAGCGACGTGGCCACCGTCGCCGCGGAATAAACCCGAGTGACGACCATGCGCCGCGCGAAAAAACGCGCGGCGCATTTTCAAGGAAGGAGCTGTGTTTCATGAGCTTTTCCACCGACCTGCTGCGCTGGTACGACGCCGACGCCCGCGCGCTGCCCTGGCGGGGCGAACGGGACCCCTATCGGGTGTGGCTGTCGGAGATCATGCTGCAGCAGACCCAGACGCAGACCGTAAAGGGCTACTACGCCCGCTTCCTGGCCCGCTTCCCCACCGTGTTCGACCTGGCCGACGCCGAGGAGGAAGCGGTGCTGAAGCTGTGGGAGGGGCTGGGCTACTATTCCCGGGCCCGGAACCTGCACGCGGCGGCGAGGCGCGTGGCCGTGGAGATGAACGGCGTGTTCCCGGATACCGCCGCAGGGCTGCGGGCGCTGCCGGGGATCGGCCCCTACGCCGCCAACGCCATCGCCTCCATCGCCTATGACGAGCCCGCGCCCGCGCTGGACGGCAACCAGGCCCGGGTGCTCTCCCGGGTGCTGGCCTGGGAGGCCGTGCTGGACACGCCCTTCGACCTGTTTTCCCCCGCCCTCGCGCTGATGGATGTGCGGCGGCCAGGCGATTACAACCAGGCCCTGATGGACCTGGGGGCCACGGTGTGCACGCCCAGGAGCCCGCGCTGCGATCAATGCCCGGTGGCGGCCCACTGCCGCGCCGCGGCGGAGGATGCGGCCCGGGACTTCCCGAAGAAGCGCGCCCCCGCCGCGAAAAAAGAGCAGGATTGGACGATCCTGCTGGTGATGACGGAGGGAGGGCTGCTGGTGCGCCGCCGCCCGAAGGGGCTGCTGGGCGGGCTGTACGAATTCGCCGCCCTCGAGGGGCATTATAATATAGAAGCGCTCGCCGCCGCGCTGTCCGCCGCGGGCTTCGGCGGCGTTCATATCGAAGGGCGACTGCCCGACGCGAAGCACGTATTTACCCACATCGTGTGGCGGATGCAGGGCTGGCGCGTCCGCTGCGAAGGCGCGCCGAAGGGCTATACCCCCGTCGATGCCGCGCAGCTCGCCACCCTCCCCTTTCCCTCGGCGCTGAGGGTGTACCGGGAGATCGCAAAAGGGGTTGTCTCAAATCATTCTTGAGACAACCCCTTCTCATCAATCCCTGAAGTAATCCACCGCGCCGCGGAACATGCCGTTGTCGTAGTTGCCGGGCACGTTCACGTACAGGGGCACGTCGAAGCCGACGCGCTCGCTGTGGGCCATCTTGCCGAACACCCTGCCGTCCGGGCTGGTGATGCCCTCGATGGCGGCGCTGGAGCCGTTGGGGTTGCAGCGGATATCCATGGTGGGATTGCCCTTTTCGTCGCAATACTGGGTGGCCACCTGGCCGCTGCCCATCAGGCGGGCGATGACCTCGTCGGAGGCCACAAAGCGGCCCTCGCCGTGGGAGATGGGCGCGGTATGCACATCGCCCACATCGGCGTGCATCAGCCACGGGCTCTTGTTGCTGGCCACGCGGGTGCGCACCAGCCGGGACTGGTGGCGGCCGATGTCGTTGAAGGTCAGCGTGGCCTCCACACACTGGTCGGCCTCGCGGATCTCGCCGTAGGGCACCAGGCCCAGCTTGACCAGCGCCTGGAAGCCGTTGCAGATGCCGCCCATCAGGCCGTCCCGCCGGTCGAGCAGGTCATGCACCCTGTCCCGAAGCAGCGGATTGCGGAAGAACGCCGTGATGAACTTGCCGGAGCCGTCCGGCTCGTCGCCGCCGGAAAAGCCGCCGGGGATGAATATGATCTGGCTGTTTTCGATCTCCCGGGCAAAGGCCTGCACGGACTCGGCGACTGCCTGGGCGCTCAGGTTGCGGATCACCATCACCTTCGGCGCCGCCCCCGCCTTGATGAAGGCCCGGGCGGTGTCGTATTCGCAGTTGGTGCCCGGGAACACCGGGATCAGCACCCGCGGCCTGGCGATGGCCTTCGCCGGGCGCGCCCGACCCTTGGCCTCGTAGCACCCCACCGCCGGGGCCGCGTAGTCCTTCTTTACCGTGGCCGGGAACACGCCGTTCAGCTTGTTCTCGTACAGCGCCTCCAGCTCGTCCGCAGGCACGGCCTCGCCGCCCATGGTGAAGGCGCGTTCCTTCGCGGTGCGGGCCACCACGCATTCCGCGTCCGCGGCATCGGCATATTCCACCAGGAAGCTGCCGTACACGGGCGTGAACAGATCGGCATCCTTTTCAAAGGCCACGCCGAAGCCATTGCCGATGGCCATGCGGAAGGCCGCGGCGGCCACGCCGCCCTTCCCCACCGCGTACACGGCCAGGGCCTTTTTCGATTTGATCAGGCCGTCCACCTTGTCAAACAGCGCCTTCTGGCTGTCCGGGTCGGGTGTGCCGTTCGCGCGGTATTCGGGCCTCAGCCAGCCCACGGCGCTGCCCGCCCGCTTGAACTCGCCGGACACGATGTCCCCTGCCGGGCAAACGCCCACCGCGAAGGACACCAGCGTAGGCGGCACGTGGATGTCCTCGAAGGAGCCGGACATGCTGTCCTTGCCTCCGATGGCCGCCGCGCCGAAGTCCAGCTGGGCCTCCAGCGCGCCCAGCAGCGCCGACAGGGGCTTGCCCCAGGCCTTTTCGCCGTTCATGCGCTGGAAGTACTCCTGGAAGGTCAGGTGCACGTTGCCCGTGCCGTTGCCGACGGCCACCAGCTTGGCGATGGAATCCACCACGGCCAGGTATGCGCCGCGCCAGGGGCTTTTTTCGCTGACGAAGGGATCAAAGCCGTAGGCCATCACGCTGGCGGTGTCGCTCTCGCCGCCCTCCACGGGCACGCGGGAGGCCATCGCCTGCGCCGGGGTCAGCTGGCGGCTGCCGCCGAAGGGCATCAGCATGGAGGACGCGCCGTTGGTGCTGTCAAAGCGCTCGGCAAGGCCGCGCTGGGAACACAGGTTCAGGTCGGAGGCCATCGCCCGCATGCCCTCGGCAAAGCCCCGCTTCACGGGCGCGTCGGCCTTGTCCTGCTTTTCCACCACCACGTTCGTGTGCTTGGGCGCGCCGTTGGAATTCAGGAACTGTCTGGACACGTTCACGATCTGCGCGCCGTTCCAGTTCATCACCAGCCGGGGCTCGGCGGTGACCACCGCCACACGGGTGGATTCCAAATTCTCGCCGTCGGCCAGCGCCCGGAAGGCGTCCACGTCCTCCGGGGCCAGCACCACAGCCATGCGCTCCTGGGATTCAGAGATGGCCAGCTCGGTGCCGTCCAGGCCCTCGTATTTGCGGGGCACGGCGTTCAGGTCGATGTTCAGGCCGTCGGCCAGCTCGCCGATGGCCACGGACACGCCGCCCGCGCCGAAGTCGTTGCAGCGCTTGATCATGCGCATGGCATCTGCGTTGCGGAACAACCGCTGCAGCTTGCGCTCCTCCGGCGCGTTGCCCTTCTGGACCTCAGCGCCGCAGGTCTCCAGCGACTCATGGGTGTGGGCCTTGGAGGAGCCGGTGGCCCCGCCGCAGCCGTCGCGGCCCGTGCGGCCGCCCAGCAGGATCACCACGTCGCCGGGGGCGGGCACCTCGCGGCGCACCTGGCCCGCGGGTGCCGCGCCCACCACCGCGCCGATCTCCATGCGCTTGGCGGCGTAGCCGTCGTGGTAGATCTCCTCCACCAGGCCGGTGGCCAGGCCGATCTGGTTGCCGTAGCTGGAATAGCCCGCCGCGGCGGTGGTCACCAGCTGGCGCTGGGGCAGCTTTCCGGGGATGGTCTGATCCACGCTGCGGGTGGGATCCGCCGCGCCGGTGACGCGCATGGCCTGGTACACGTAGCCGCGCCCGGACAGCGGGTCGCGGATCGCGCCGCCGATGCAGGTGGCCGCGCCGCCGAAGGGCTCGATCTCGGTGGGATGGTTGTGGGTCTCGTTCTTGAACAGCAGCAGCCATTTCTGCGTCTCGCCGTGCACGTCCACATCCATTTTGATCGTGCAGGCGTTGATCTCCTCGCTCTCGTCCAGGTCGGTGAGCAGGCCCTTCTGCTTCAGGTATTTCGCGCCGATGGTGGCGATGTCCATCAGGCAGATCGGCTTCGTGCGCTCCAGCTCGCCCCGCACGGCCAGGTAGCGCCGGTAGGCGGCCTCCACGTCCTGATCCTCAAAGGCCACCTCGCCCAGCTCCGTCAGGAACGTGGTATGGCGGCAGTGATCGGACCAGTAGGTGTCGATCATGCGGATCTCGGTGAGCGTGGGATCCCGGTGCTCGCCCCTGAAGTATTCCTGGCAGAAGGCGATGTCCGCGGCGTCCATGGCCAGGCCGTACTGCTTGATGAAATCAGACAGCTGCGCCGGGGTATAGCCGATGAAGCCGGCCATGGTCTTGACCGTGGTGGGGATGGCGTACACGGTCTTCAGCGTATCCACCGGCGCAAGGGACGCCTCGCGGCGCTCCACCGGGTTGATCACGTGCTTCTTGACCCGGGCGATGTCCTCGGCGGAAAGGCTGCCCGCCAGGATGTACACGGTGGCGGTGCGCACGTCCGGACGCTCGCACTGGGCAAGCAGCTGCACGCACTGGGCCGCGGAATCGGCCCGCTGGTCAAACTGGCCGGGCAGGTATTCCGCCGCGAAGATCGCGCCGGTATACTCCGGCAGCCCGCGGTACACGTCGTCCACCATCGGCTCGGAGAACACATTGGACACGGCCTGCTCGAACAGCGCCGCGTCGATGTTCTCCACGTCGTAGCGGTTCAATATCCGCACGCCGGTCAGCCCCCCGATGCCCAGGAAGGACTTCAGCTCGTCATACAGCGCGGCGGCCTCGTGATCGAAGCCGGGCTTCTTTTCAGCGTATACGCGATAGACCATGTCAGTTTTTCTCCTTCTTCAAGATTCCCAGCGCCCGCTGTCCGATGTCCTTCCGGCAGATCATGCCGTCCCAGCGGACCTCGCCGGCGGCGGCGTAGGCCCTTTCGACGGCGGTCTCCAGGTCGTCGGCGGTGCAGCACACGCCCAGCACGCGGCCCCCGGCGGTGACGTACTCGCCGTCATCATTCAGGGCCGTGCCGCTGTGGTACAGCTCGGCCATCGCCTCCGCGTTCCCCAGGCGGATGACCTTGCCCTTTTCATACTTGCCAGGATAGCCGCCGCTGGCCAGCATCACGCAGCAGGCCGCGCCGCCGGAGAATTCCACCGGGGTATCCGCGAGGGTGCCGTCCTCGCAGGCCTGCATCACGGTCAGCAGGTCGCTTTCAAGCAGCGGCAGCACCACCTGGGTCTCCGGGTCGCCGAAGCGGCAGTTGTATTCGATCACCTTGGGGCCGTCCGCGGTCACCATCAGGCCGAAGTACAGGCAGCCCTTGAAGGGGCAGCCCTCCTTTTGCATGGCGGCAATGGTGGGCAGGAAGATCTCCTTCATACAGCGCTCAGCCACCGCGGGGGTATAGCAGGGGTTGGGGGCGACGGTGCCCATGCCGCCGGTGTTGGGGCCGACGTCGCCGTCCCCCACCCGCTTGTGGTCCATGCTGGACACCATGGGCTTGACGACCTTGCCGTCGGTGAAGGCCAGCACGGAGACCTCCGGGCCCTCCAGGAACTCCTCCACCACGATGCGGCTGCCGGACGCGCCGAACGCGCCGTCGATCATGGCGGAGCGCACGGCGTCCTCGGCCTCGTCCCGGGTGAAGGCGATCACCACGCCCTTGCCCAGTGCAAGCCCGTCGGCCTTCACCACCGTGGGCAGCGGGCAGGACTTCACGTACTCCAGCGCCTTCCCCGCGTCGTCGAACACCTCGTAGGCCGCGGTGGGGATGCCGTATTTCTTCATCAGGTCCTTGGCGAACACCTTGCTGGCCTCGATTCGCGCGGCCTTGGCATCCGGGCCGAAGCACTTTACGCCCAGCGCGTGCAGCCGGTCCACGCAGCCCAGGGCCAGCGGGTCGTCCGGGGCCACCACGGCGAAGTCCACCGGGTTGTCCTTCACGAATTGGACGATGCCGTCGATGTCCGTGGCCCTGACGGGCACGCAGGTCGCGTCCCGGGCGATTCCGGCATTGCCGGGCAGGGCCACGATCTGCGTGACCTGCGGGTTCTGCTTCAGCTTCCTGATGATGGCGTGCTCGCGCCCGCCGCCGCCGACGACCAGTATCTTCATGCTAATCCTCCAACAGGCCAAAGTGCCTTTCCAGTATTTCAAGCGTCAGCTCCGGGGTCCTCGCCTCATCCCGCTTCAGCACGAAAAAGCCGCTGTCCCCGAGCCTTCGATAGTTCTCCGGGCTGTTGATCCGCTGCAGCACGGCGCGGTAGTTCGCCATCGTCGCCTCCGGGTCCTCAGCCTCCATGATCTTTTGGCAGAGGAACTGCTTCTCCGCGTCCGGCCGGTCAAAGAACCGGCTGACGGACACCGCAGGGTCTGACAGCATCACGGCCACGTGCTTGTAGTCCGATATCTGACCCAGCGCCTGCGGCGAAAGCTGCGTGTCCACGAACACGCAATTGCCCGCCTCCGTGCGGCGGATCAGCTCGATCAGCTCCAGCCCCGTATTCTCTTCGGCGCAGCCGTACAGCCACGCCTCGTACTGTTCCGGGGTCCGGTTCACGAACTCCTGCCACCCGGACATGGTGTCAAAGTAGCACAGGTTCGGCTGGTGCTCCGGGTCGATCAGGCCGAACAGGTCCTCGGTATAGTTCTCCCGGCACCAGACGCCGCCGTGCTTCTGAGCCAGCATCCTGACCATCGTGGATTTCCCCGCATAGGCCGTGCCGGTGATGAAGTAGACGTTCTCAAACAGCTTTTTCAGGATGTTGTTTGCGATATCCATGGCTTCAATTTCTGGGGAACGACCTCTTCCGGCGCTTCGCGCCACCTTCCCCTAAAGGGGAAGGCTTATTTACCGCGCGGCAGCCACAATCCCTATTGCCTATTGCCTGGGTCTGCCGACCCCACCTCACTGAAAACAGTCCACCGGACTGTTTTCCAGGCGTTCGGTGTCCCTCTTAATGATGGAACAGCCGGATTCCCGTGAACGCCATGGCGATGCCGTACTCGTCGCACTTTTCGATCACCAGGTCGTCGCGGATGGAGCCGCCGGGCTGGGCGATACAGGTGACGCCGCTGCGGTGGGCGCGCTCGATGTTGTCGCTGAAGGGGAAGAACGCGTCGCTGCCCAGGGCCACGTCGGTCACGGTGTCCAGGTAGGCCCGCTTCTCCTCGCGGGTCAGCGGCTCGGGGCGGGTGGTGAACAGGCGCTCCCAGCGGCCCTCGCCCAGCACGTCCTCCCAGTCCTCGGAGATGTACACGTCGATGGCGTTGTCCCGGTCCGGGCGGCCAATGTCCTCCCGGAAGGGCAGGTTCAGCACCTTCCCGTGCTGTCTGAGGTGCCAGTTGTCTGCCTT
>JBGUQG010000124.1:0-6425 GCA_045130815.1 Christensenellales bacterium | reverse complement strand
GGCTTGATGTGGTCGAAGTAGTAGGCGTAGGTGACGGAAGGGGCGCTGGAGAGCACCTGGGCCTCGGTCACGTCCGCCACGAACAGAGTGTGGGTGCCGTAGTCGTGGGTCTCGATCACCTTACCGGACAGGAACGCGTTGGTACAGCCGGTGATGAAGATCAGGCCGTTGCGGCTGCGGGGAAAGCCGCTGCCGGGGAACTTGTCCACGTCCCGCCCGCTCTGGAAGCCATAGTATTTGAAGATGTCAAAGGGCGCGTCGATGGTCAGTACGGACACGTTGAACAGGCCCGTCTTCAGGATCATGTCGTGGGTGTAGTTGCCTTTGTTCACGGCGATCGTGATGCGGTTGGGATTGGCAGTCAACTGGGCCGCGGTATTGATGATGCAGCCGTTGTCCTTGTCGCCGTCCTTCGCCGTCAGCACGAACAGACCGTAGGACAGCTTGAACATGGCGTCGGGCTCGACGGGCTGGGCCGCGGCGTGCTCCACGGCCTCCGGCTTGGGCAGGGTGTCAACGATGGCGGCCACCAGCTCGTCCAGCTCGCCCATTTGGCTCTCCTTCAGGGCGGACTTGATGGTCAACCCATGCTCCAGAATGGTGGTGTTCTTCAGCCTGCCCAGCAGCTCGCGCATCAGGCCGCCCGCAGTGGGTGCCCAGCTGCCGTTTTCGACGATGGCGACGGTGCGGTTCTGCAGGTTGTGGGCCACGATGTCATGCAGCGCGTTCTCCATGTTCACGAAGATGCCCGCGTTGTAGGTGGTGGAGGCAAACACGATGTGGCTGACACGGAAGGCCTCGGATACGATCACCGAGGGGTGGGTGACGGACACATCGTACATCTTCACATTTCGCACGCCCGCGTCGGCCAGCTTTGAGGCGATGATGTTGGCCACGTTCTCCGTGTGGCCGTACACCGATGCGTAGGCGATCATCACGCCGTCTTCCTCGGGGGTATAGCTGCTCCACTGCTGGTACTTTTCCACGAACCAGCCGATGTCCCTGCGCCACACGGGGCCGTGCAGCGGGCAGATCATTTTGATGTCCAGCGCCGCGGCCTTCTTCAGAAGCGCCTGCACCTGGGTGCCGTACTTACCGACGATGTTGGTGTAATAGCGGCGGGCGTCGTCCAGGCACTCGGTCTCAAAATTCACCTCGTCGGCAAATATGTTGCCGTTCAGCGCGCCGAAGGTGCCAAAGGCGTCGGCTGAGAACAGTATGCCCTCGGTGGTGTCGAAGGACACCATGACCTCCGGCCAGTGCACCATCGGGGCCATCACGAAGGCAAAGGTGTGCCTGCCGGTGGAGAGGGTGTCGCCCTCCTTCACCAGGGTCACGCGGCTGTCGATGTCAAAGGTGAAGTAGTTTCTGATCATGTTCAGCGCCTTGGCGTTGGTGTATATCTTCACGCCGGGATAGCGCAGCACCAGCTCACTCATGGTGGCGCAGTGGTCCGGTTCCATGTGGTCGACCACAAGGATGTCCAGCGGTCTGCCGTCCAGCAGGTGCTCTATGTTCTCAAAGAAGACCTCGCTGACGCTCTTGTCCACGGTGTCAAACAGCACCGTCTGCTCGTCCAGCACCAGGTAGGCGTTGTAGGATACGCCGTTCGGGATGGGGTAGACGTTTTCAAACAGCGCGAGACGGCGGTCGCTGCCGCCGACCCAGTACATGTCCTGTGTAATCTGCTTCACGCAATGCATGTGCACATCCTCCTTTTCGTCAGGCCGCAGAGCCCGACAAATGTACAACCATTATAGCATACAACCCCGGAGCTTGGCAACATGGCGCGAGGCTGTGATTTAACATTTCGCCGTTGAAGAAGCGGGCGTTTCGTGGTAGAGTATTTGTTGGATATATCTGTGTGATGGGAGGATGACCCATTGTCCCTTTCCGAGAGCATCGAAAACCTGCTGATGTCCGTTCAAAAGCCCGTCCGGTACATGGGCGGCGAGTTCAACGCCGTCATGAAAAACCCTGACGAGGTCAGCGTGCGCTACGCCTTTTTGTTCCCGGACACCTACGAGGTAGGCATGTCCCACCTGGGCATGAAGATACTGTACCACGCCATCAACGCCCTGCCGGACGCCTGGTGCGAGCGGGTGTTTTCGCCCTGGGTGGACATGGCCGAGTTGATGCGTCGCGATCATATACCGCTGTTCTCGCTGGAATCCAGGACGCCCGTGAAGGATTTCGACCTGCTGGGCATCACGCTGCAGTACGAGATGAGCTTCACCAACATCCTGGAGGCACTGGACCTGGCCGGGATACCGCTGCGCCGGGAGGATCGGAAAGAAGGCCCCTTCGTGATCTGCGGCGGGCCCTGCGCCTACAATCCGGAGCCGCTCGTGCCCTTCGTCGATCTGATCGCCCTGGGCGACGGCGAGGAGGAGACGATACAGACCATCGAGGTCTACAAGCGCTGGAAGGCCTCCGGCCTGCCCCGGGAGGAATACCTGCGCATGGCCGCGCAGATCCCCGGCATCTACGTGCCATCGCTGTACGACGTCACCTACAACGAGGACGGCACCGTGAAGGCCGTGACGCCCAAGCCCGGCAGCGACGCGCCCGCCGTGGTGCGCAAGGCCATGGTGAAGGACCTGGACGATGCTTCCTATCCCGAAAAGCTGATCGTGCCCTACGGCGAGATCGTGCACAATCGCATCATGCTGGAGATCTTCCGGGGCTGCACCCGGGGCTGCCGCTTTTGCCAGGCGGGCATGATCTACCGCCCGATCCGCGAGCGCAGCATCCCGAAGCTGATGCAGATGGCCGAGAATCTGGTCTCCTCCACCGGCTATGACGAGATCTCGCTGATGAGCCTGTCCAGCGGCGACTATTCCTGCCTGCCGGAGCTGGCCCACCAAATGGTAGAGCGCTTCGCCGCCAAGCGGGTGAAGATATCGCTGCCCTCCCAGCGCATCGACACGGTGCTCACCGACACCCTGAAGGAGACCCAGAAGGTGCGCAAGACCGCGCTGACCCTGGCCCCGGAGGCGGGCACCCAGCGGCTGCGCGACGTGATCAACAAGGGCGTCACCGAGGCGGACCTGATGCGCTCGGTCACCGATGCCTTCGACCAGGGCTGGTCGGCTGTAAAGCTGTACTTCATGCTCGGCCTGCCCACCGAGACCGACGAGGACGTGCTGGGCATCGCCGATCTGGCCGAAAAGGTGCGCAAGTGCTATTTCAGCATCCCCAAGGAGCGCCGCGCCCCCGGGCTTCGGATCACGGTGAGCGCTTCGGTGTTCGTGCCGAAGAACGACACGCCCTTCCAGTGGTCGCCCCAGCTGGGCTTTGACGAGGTGGTGCGCCGTCAGCAGCTGCTGCGGCAGGCTCTATCAAGGCTGAAGGGCGTGGATTTCAAGTATCACGCGCCGGATGTCAGCTATATCGAAGCCGTGTTCGCCCGGGGAGACCGCAGGCTGGGCGAGGCGATGGAGCGCGCCTGGCGGCTGGGCTGCCGCTTCGACGGGTGGAGCGACCAGTTCCGCTATGACCTGTGGCTGCAGGCCTTCGGGGAGGCGGGGCTGGACCCGGACTTCTACGCCACACGGGAAAGATCCATCGACGAGGTGTTCCCCTGGGATCACCTGGATTGCGGGGTCACCAAGGCCTATCTCATCCGGGAGTGGGAGAGGGCCCAGCGGGCCGAATGCACCCCGGACTGCCGCAAGGGCTGCACCGGCTGCGGTATGAAGCGCTATCCCGGCGCGTGCGAGGGCCGATGACCATATACCGAAGGAGCAAACGATGAGGGCACTGATTCGCTTTGGCAAGCAGCCCCGGCTGCGCTTTATATCCCATTTGGATCTGCAGCGCTTCTTTCAGCGCGCGGTGAACCGCACAGGGCTGCCCATCGCCTATTCCCAGGGCTTCAATCCCCACCCGGTGATGTCCTTCGGCTCGGCGCTGGCCCTGGGCTGGACCAGCGAGTACGAGGTCATCGACATCAAGCTGAGCGCGCCGATGGGCCGCAAGCGCACCGAAGACGCGGTGCGCGCTGCGCTGCCGGAGGATCTGCCGGTGCTGGAGGTGCGCATGGTGGACGATCGCCACGCCGCGCCGATGGCCCTGGTGAAGATGTCCGATTACCGGATCACCCTTTCGGGGGAGAGCGCCCCCGCCGTGATCGCCCAGATCCCCGCCTTCATGGCCAGCGAGCGCGTGGAGGCGGTCAAGAAGACCAAGTCCGGCGAGAAGACCATCAACGCCCGCTCGATGGTTATTTCGATGGAGCCGACCGCGGTCGGCTTTGACGCACGGCTGATGCTCACCGAGCAGGAGTCCATGAAGCCGGATATGCTGGTGGGGCTGCTGTCCGATATGGCCGGGGTCGAACCGCCCCAGGCGCGCATCCATCGGGTGGCGCTGCTGGGCGAGGACGGGGAGGGGAACCTCCGTCCTCTGATGGAGCTGTGACGGGCTTGAAGAAGACGCTGCTTTTGGAGCGGGTGATGGACCAGACGCGCCTGGCCGTGATCGAGGACGGCGCGCTGTGCGAGCTGTACCACCGGCGTCCGGGCTCCGGGGACATCACCGGCAACATCTATCTGGGCCGGGTGGAAAACGTGCTGCCCGGCATGAACGCCGCTTTCGTGGACATCGGCCTTGAGAAGAAGGGCTTCCTGGCCGCAGTCGATACCGGCGCAAGGCGCATACAGGACTTTGCCCGCCCCGGCATGCAGATCACGGTGCAGGTGGTCAAATCCCAGCCCGGGGCGAAGGGACCGCGGCTTTCGACGCGGCTGTCGCTCCCGGGGCGGCTGATGGCGCTGCTGCCCGGCGAGCGCTATGTGGGCGTCTCCAGGAAGCTGGCGGACGAGGCCGAGCGCGAGCGGCTGAGGCGGATCGGCCTTGATCTTGCGGGGCAGGATGGCACAGGGATGATCCTGCGCACCGCGGCGGCGGGCGCGGACATCGAGGCCCTGCGGTCGGAATACGCGCATCTGCGCGCAATGGCGGAGGACCTGTCGACCCGGGCCGAGCACCTGATCGCGCCGCGCCTTTTGTACGACGACAACGACCTGGCGCTGCGCTGCGTCCGGGACATGCTCAATGAGAACGTCGAGGCCGTCTGGTCCGACGACGCAGGGATTTACGATCAGCTTGTCCGCCATGCCAATGCCCTCGCGCCAAGGCTCGCGGGCAGGGGCAGGCGGCACGAAGGGCCGGTTCCTCTGTTCGACCTGTACCGGGTGGACACCCAGGCCGACAAGGCGCTGGAGCGCTATGTGTGGCTGGACAGCGGCGCTTCGCTGGTCATCGACGAAGCCGAGGCATTGACCGTCGTGGATGTGAACACCGGCAAGAACACCGGCGCCCGCGACGCCGGGGATACGATCGTTGCGACCAACCGCGAAGCCGCTTTTGAGCTGATGCGCCAGCTGCGGCTGCGGGACATCGGCGGCATCGTGGTGGCGGACTTTATCGACATGGCGCGCGTGGAGGACCGCGAGGCGCTGCTGGAGCTGCTGAAGGAACTGGCTGCCCGGGACGGCGGCCGCACCACGGTGGTGGATATGACGCCCCTGGGGCTGGTGGAGCTGACCCGCAAGCGGGTGCGGCAGAGCCTTTCAAGGCAGCTCATGCACACTTGCGGCCATTGCGGCGGCATCGGCGTCGTGCCGGGGCACGAGACCACGGCCCGACGCGCCGTCCGGGATGTCTGGCGGCGCAGGCGCGGGGGAGATGAAACTCCGCTTGTGTTGGAGGCGAGGCCGGAGGTCTGCGGCTGGGTGCGCAAAATCGGCATCCCTGCGGGCGGAATGCTGTCCCTGCGCCCCATGGAAGCCATGGGGGCGGGGGAATACCGAATCGCGCCGTTTGACGGCAATAAGGAGCACGAGATATGAAGGACAGGCCGATTGTCTCCATGGAGGAGATGCAGCGGCAGCGCGAATACATGCGGCTGGTCCGGGCGATGGACGAGCGGCCCAGGCGCTACCACATCGTTTCGATGGGCTGCCAGATGAACGAGCGGGACTCCGAGTCCATCGCCGGCATGCTCAGCGAAATGGGCATGACCGCAGAGCCCGTGCGCGAACAGGCGGACCTGATACTCTACAACACTTGCTGCGTGCGGGAGAACGCCGAGAACAAAGCGCTGGGCAACGTGATTTGGCTGAAGGAGCTGAAGAAGGTCCGGCCGGAGCTGATGATCTGCGTAGGCGGCTGCATGACCCAGGAGAAGGACATGGCGGCCATGATGAAGGCCCGTTATCCCTTTATCGACCTGGTGTACGGCACCCACAACCTGTACAAGCTGCCGGAATACGTGTACCGGGTGCTCACCGAGCGCAGACCCGTGGTCGAGGTGATGGACATCGACGGCGAGGTGGTGGAGGGCATGCCCGAGCTTCGGCGCAACCGCTTCAACGCCTTCGTAAACATCATGTACGGCTGCGACAACTTCTGCACCTACT